>DATHDE010000076.1:0-3890 GCA_035490495.1 Nitrospirota bacterium | reverse complement strand
CATCGGCACGAGCGTCGGGCCTGCGATTATGGAGGAGTTTCTGGAAAAAAAATAAGGTGTGGATGTACCCGCAGAGGCACTGAGAAATACACAAGAGAACTTTCTCCATAATAAATTGTCCCTCTCGTGGTGCTGCGGGCGAAATTGACGTGGTTACCTATGACACCGCTGACCGTGCAAAAGCGCCTCATCATTCTTTTCAGCTCCCTCTTTGTACTCGCCTGCCTGCTGCTCGCCGGGTATCATACTAATCGCTGCATCCAGGTATCGCGCATGGTGACGCAGTCAGGGATTGCTGTGGGATGGAAGTCGGCGGGATTCGAGATACTTGAGCACAGGATCGCACAGCGGGAGAATTTCTGGAAGGTGGCTAGGGAGTACCATGTCGACATCGACACCATCGTGGGCGCCAACCCGGGGCTGGAGAAACTCGCAGCGTCGCTCGGGCAGGCAATCAGGGTGCCGAACAGGAAAGGCGTTGTTCACCGGACCGGGGAAGGGGAGACCCTCCAGAGCATT
Source organism: Nitrospirota bacterium (assembly GCA_035490495.1). GTDB lineage: Bacteria > Nitrospirota > UBA9217 > UBA9217 > UBA9217 > JAJYKN01. The sequence continues at coordinate 3,371 of DATHDE010000076.1, read as the reverse complement.
GCCGCTCTCTACGGCATACCGGATTCGGACATTGCATTGATGAACAATCTCGTGCCGAAGCATATTCTCGTCCCGAACCTTGACCTGTTCATCCCCAAAGCAAAGCCGGTTCGGCTGACGGATGAGCTGGCGTCGCAGTACAGTCTGCGCGGCATTTTCAGCTCACCTCTGCCGGGAGGAATTACGTCGGGGATGGGCATGCGCACGCACCCCGTGGGCGGTTTCCGCGGAAGGCACACGGGAATTGATCTTCGGGCGAAGGAAGGAACGCGCATTGCCGCCGCAGCTGAGGGCACCGTGCTCCAGACCGGGGAAGGGGAGAACATCGGCAGGTTCATCATCATCGGCCATAGGGACGGATATACAACCGTGTACGGACACTGCTCCGAGATCCTTACGGCTGCGGGCAGGACGGTAAAGAAAGGCGAGATCATCGCGAAGTCGGGAAAGACCGGCAGGACCACGGGGCCGCACCTGCATTTCGAGATACGGAAAAACGGCGTGCCCCAAAATCCGCTCAACTATCTGTGGTGAGGCGGGCAGCGGTGGAAAATAAAAAAGCCGGCGTTCCCTGGAGCGCCGGCTTCTGCGTTTTGTGCATCTCTCCCCTGCTTATTCGGGCGGCGCGGAGATCGCCACCCAGCTGTGACGATCCGCAAGGAGTTTGCCGATCATGCGCGCGTTCAGCGCATGCCCTGATTTGTGCGCCACGACATGGCCGATGATCGGCATGCCCGCGAGCATCAGGTCGCCCATGAGGTCCAGAACTTTGTGGCGAACGAACTCGTCTTCGTACCGGAGCCCATCCCTGTTCAACAGAGAATCCTCTCCCACGGCAATAGCGTTGTCCAGGCACGCGCCGCGAGCCAGGCCGTTTGCCTGAAGAGTCTTTATATCGCTCAGGAAACCGAAGGTCCGCGCATCGGCGATTTCCCGCACATATCCTTCCTCCGAAGGCTGGTACTGCAGGCTTTGCTCCTTCAGCATGGGATGGTTGAAGTCGATAAAGTAGGAAATGCTCGCCGTCTCCGAAGGCCAGATGGCAACCTGCTTGTTGCCGTCGCGCACGAAAACGGGCTTCGTGACCTTGAGCAGGGGCTGGATCGCATTCAGGGGCTGGACACCGGCAGCTGCGATGAGCCTTACAAAAAACCGGGCGCTCCCATCCATGATGGGCACTTCTTCGGCGTCGATCTCGACGAAGGCATTGTCGATACCGAGCCCGGCAAAGGCCGATAAAAGATGCTCGACCGTCGTGATCGATACGCCTTCCCTGCCGAGCGTTGTGGCGTAGCTCGTTGCCGTCGTGTTTGCAGCGTGGGCTTTGATTTCGGCATTTCCCGCGTCCGTGCGGATGAATACGATGCCCGTGTCAGCGGGCGCTGGCTTGATCGTCATAGTGGTTTCTTTGCCGGTGTGAAGACCGATCCCCTGACAGGAAACGGATTGATTGATGGTTCGCTGAGCTCTGATCATGGAAGACACCTTTCCGTGGTGAAAGCTAGCAATACACGTGCCAACAGTAAAAGCGAGGAAAATCCTCCATACTATAATACACGAATCCGAAGCATTTTGCATCATTGTGGTAAAAAAGCGTCTTAACTCCCCTTCGTGTTGCTCTTCGGACACAGGGAAAGGACATCTGATGCCGCTTTGTCATTGACACAACAGGGAAAGGTGTGATAAATTTTTTGTGTTCATAAGTTCACAACCGCCTTTCCCGGATATGGAGAAATCATGACGACCAAGCTCGACGAGCTGCATAAACAGGGCACGGAATGCTTCGATAAGCGCGATTACGAAACCGCGGAGCGCCTCTTTCGCGAGATACTGAGCATGAACCCCCGCTTTGCCGACATCCAGAACAAGATGGGGATCATCTACAATCAGACGAACCGGCTCGGCCTGGCCGCTGAAGCGTTCGAAAAGGCGCTCTCCATCAATCCGGGATACACCGAGGCCTCGCTCAACCTCGCCATCACCTACAGCGATCTCGGCAAATACGACAAGGCGCGCGAGGTGTTCGAACGGGCCTCCCATTTTGCCGAGAAAACCGCCAAGGCCAAGGTTGCGGACGCACTTTCGGGTGTTGACCCCTTTGTACGCGGCAAGCTTGCGGATGAGCACCTGCGGATCGGGAACATGTATTACGATCTGCGGCTTCTTGACGACGCCATCGAGGAGTACCAGAAAGCGCTCCGGCTCTCGCCGAACTTCGCAGACATTATCACGCACCTCGGCATCGCCTTCCGCGACAAAGGTTCGTACGACGAGGCGATCAAGCAGTTCAACCATGCCAAGGAGTGCAATCAGCGCTATATTCCCGCCCGCCTCCACCTCGGCATCACGTATTATTCGCAGGGCTTCTACGGCCTTGCCGAGGAGGAATGGCGCGAGGCGCTGGTGCTCGATCCCCTCAATTCCGCAGTGCGGACCTATCTGAACTTCGTGAAGCCGCAGACCAGTTGAGCGGAGCGACGGCCGGTGGACCTTCTCAACATACAGGGCCTTACAACTCACTTCTTCACCCGAGCCGGGGTGATCAAGGCGGTCGACAATGTAAACCTCCGGCTGGGCAAAGGCCGCGTGCTCGGGCTCGTGGGCGAGTCCGGATGCGGCAAAACCATCACCGCACTCTCGATCCTGAATCTCGTGCCGCATCCCGGGAAGATCGTTGCCGGGAAAATCCTGTTCGAAGGCACGGATCTGCTTACACTGCCCCCCGAGGCGATGCGCTCCATCCGCGGCGCGCGCATTTCCATGATCTTCCAGGAGCCCATGACCGCGCTGAATCCCGTATTCACCGTGGGCAACCAGATCGCGGAAGTGGTGATCGCCCATCGTTCCCTTTCGAAGCAGGAGGCCCGCGATGCGTCCGTCGACCTGCTGAAGTCCGTGGGCATTCCTTCGCCGGAAAAGCGCGTTGATGAATATCCTCATCAGCTCTCGGGCGGCATGCGCCAGCGCATCATGATCGCCATGGCCATCGCGTGCAGGCCGTCGCTCATCCTTGCAGACGAACCCACGACAGCGCTCGATGTCACGATCCAGGCGCACATCCTCGAACTGCTCGGCCGGATCCAGGCGGAAATGGGCATGGCCATGATCCTCGTGACCCACGACCTCGGCCTCATCGCGGAGCGGAGCCACGAGGTCGCGGTCATGTACGCGGGCAGGATCGTGGAGCAGGCCGAGACAAAGGAACTCTTCGCGAATCCCCAGCATCCCTATACGCGGGGGCTTATGGCTTCCATCCCGAAGCCGGGCACGAACCAGGGTCGGCTACGCACCATTGCGGGCACAGTGCCCCGGCTTCTTGATCTGCCGAAAGGGTGCACGTTTCTGCCGCGCTGCGACATCAGGACAGGGAA
>DATHDE010000075.1:0-5025 GCA_035490495.1 Nitrospirota bacterium | reverse complement strand
GGAGCTTGCCGCGGACAAGGGCATCAAGAACGGCGATCCCGTGAAGGTAAAATCAGGCCGCGGCGAGATCTACGCTGTTGCCATGGTCACGTCGCGGTTCAAGCCGTTCAAGATCGGGGCTCAGACCGTACATCAGGTCGGCATGCCGTGGTGCTTCGGGTGGCAGTATCCCGGCGACCCGAAGGCGGGCGACAGCGCGAACCTGCTGACGCCCACGGTGGGCGACGCGAACACGATGATTCCCGAATCCAAGGCCTTTATGGTCAATATCGAGAAGATATAGGAGGCAGTCATGGCGACGAATACGAAAACAAAAGGCGTACTGGTCGACCTGACGCGCTGCATCGGATGCCGCGGCTGCCAGGTGGCCTGCAAGTCATGGAACGACAAGCCGACCGTAAAGACGGCCCTCGAGGGCGACTTTACGAATCCCAAGGACCTGAACGCAACAACATATACGCGGATTCTCTTTACCGAGCAGGACAAAGCCGCCGACCGGATGCCGGTCTGGTCCTTTGTCAAGAACCAGTGCATGCACTGCGCTGATCCTGCCTGCGTGTCCGCCTGCCCGGTGGGAGCATTCAAGAAATCCGAGGCAGGGCCCGTTACCTACGCCTTCGACCGCTGCATCGGGTGCCGGTACTGCATGGTCGCGTGCCCCTTCAATGTGCCGAAGTACGAATGGCAATCCCTCATGCCATGGGTGCGGAAATGCACATTCTGCGCCGACCGCATCGCGGAAGGAATGATTCCCGCCTGCGTCAAGTCCTGCCCCACGAACGTCATGATCTTCGGCAACCTTGAAGACATCACGAAAGAGGCGGAAAAGAGGATCAAGGAAAATCCGGGCAAATACGTGAATCACATTTACGGCAAGGAGGAGGGGGGCGGGACCTCGTGGCTTTATCTTTCCGCCATTCCCTTTGAAGAGCTCGGGTTCAACACGAAGATTCCTGCAAAGAAACTCCCCGACCTGACGTGGAACATGCTGTCCGAAATCCCGGTCAAGGTCGGAGCGCTTGTGGTGGGCCTGTCGCTCATCGCGGCCTTCCGCAATCGCGGGTCGTCCGAATCCTCATCTTCCGAAGAAAAGGAGAAATAGCCATGGCAGCGAATTCAGCATCTTCAGCCATACCGGCGCCTGCTGCCGGCTTTAAAGCGCTCGTTGCGCTGGTCGCGATCGGCGTTGCTGCGGCCGTTTACCGGTTCTCGGTGGGCCTCGGCGCATCCACGAATCTTTCCGACAATGTACCCTGGGGGCTCTGGGTCGCCGTGGACGTGCTTTCGGGCGTTGCGCTCGCGGCCGGCGGTTTCAGCATCACTGCGGCGGTTTACATCTTCAATATGAAGAAGTACAAACCCATAGCGAGGCCCGCCATTCTCACTGCGTTTATCGGATACCTCGTGGTGGTCATGGGCCTGGTGGTCGATATTGGAAAGCCCCTCGACTTCTGGCATCCCATTTTCATGTGGAACTACCGGTCCGTCATGTTCGAGGTCGTGTGGTGCATTACGCTCTACCTTTCGGTGCTCGCGCTCGAATTTGCACCCGCGTTCCTGGAGCGGTTCCAGCTTCACGGACTGCTGAAGGTGCTTAAGTTCTTCACCTATCCGCTCGTGATCGCGGGCATCGTGCTTTCGTTCCTTCACCAGTCGTCCCTGGGCGGCTTTTTCCTGATCATGCCGCACAAGACGCCGGCAATGTGGTACACGCCGAACATGCCCTATATGTTCTATCTTTCCGCCATTGCCGTGGGGCTGGCCATGGTCTCCTTCGAGTCGATCGTGAGCGCGCGGTCATTCAAGAGGGAGCCGGAGATGGACATCATCGAAGGCCTGGGCCGCGGCGCGATGATCACACTCATCATCTACCTTGCTGCCAAATTCGGCGACCTGGCGTACCGGGGAAATCTCCCGGCCGTGTTCTCGAGCGGAAAGGCAAGCCTGTTCTTCATTCTTGAGATCACCATCGGGGTGCTGCTCCCGATTATTCTCTACGCGAACAAGGCAGTCAGGCAATCCGCGAACGGAATGCTCCTTGCATCATCCTGCGTCATCGTGGGCACGGTGATGAACCGGTTCAACATAAACTTCTTCAGCCAGGCCGGGCCGAAGGCGCACTACTTCCCGTCGATCACGGAGCTTCTGGTCACGGTCGGTCTCGTGGCGCTCATGGTGCTGCTCTACCGCCTGGCAGTGACCTATCTGCCGGTGTTCCATGAGCCCGGGAAACAGCATTAACCATCGTTCTCTGCTCAGGGAGACGGTTCCATCTGCCGTCTCCCTTTTTGTTTCATGGAGATGAGTATGCAAAAAATCCTGATCGCGTCGTTCCTCGCTGTTCTCCTCATGCTCTCCTCTGCTTATGCTGACCAGCGTGTCATCGTTCCCCTCGACAACTCGCCGGCCATGGGGCCTGATCAGGCGCCGGTCACGATCGTCGAGTTCATCGATTTCCAGTGACCCCATTGCGTGGCGGCCGGTCCGACCGTCAAAAAGATCATGACTGCCTACCCCGGCAGGATACGGCTCGTGGTGAAAAATTATCCCTATCGTTACCGGGACTATGCCCGCATTGCAGCCGAGGCGTCGCTGGCCGCACGGGAGCAGGGGAAGTACTGGGAGATGCACGATCTGCTGATCAAACATTCGCCGAAGCTCGACCGGCAAAGCTTAATCAAGTACGCCGGTGACCTGGGACTTGATGTGCAGAAGTTCACGCAGTCCATCGACAGCCAGAAGTTCAAAAAGGAAATCGACCGCGACCTCGATCTTGCGGTCAAACTCGATCTCTATACCACACCGACCTTCTATATCAACGGGCGAAAAGTCGTGGGAGAGCGGCCGTACGGGTATTTCAAGAAGATCATTGATGAGGAGCTGGAGCTGAACAAATAGTTCAGAGTTAAGCATTCACCGTTCAGAGTGGGGCGCGATGTTAGTGACACCGGGATACTCTTGCCTTGACAACATACCATATATGTACTACTATCTATAAAAGTAATGTGCTCTTTAAAAGTAAGGAATTATTTCTATGACAACCACAGCAGTTAAAATTACACGAAAAGGACAGGTGACGATTCCCAAGGAAATCCGGGACAAGCTGAAGGCTAATGCTGTCTACTTTGAAGTGGAAGACGATGTCATCATGGTAAAACCGGTTCGGGATGCGGCCGGTTCACTTCGCGAGTTCGCAAAGAACGTGAAGGCATCTTCGTCCATGAAACAGATGAAGGATAAGGCCTGGGAGGCCGCTGTCCGTGATAAAACAGCCAAAAAATCTTCCTGATACCAATACCGTCGTCCGCTATCTCATCGCAGATGAACCTGCGCTGCATGTCAGAGCAAAAGAATTTTTCGACGAAGTTAAACAAGGAACCTCAAAAGCTATCATCCTGGAAAGTGTCGTTGCCGAATGCATGTATGTCCTGACAAAGATATATAAAGTGCCGCGCGACAGGGCTGCCGGGAGTCTTATCGATATACTGCGTTACAAGGGGATCGCGAATGACGATCAGCAGGCGCTGATCCGTGCTTTGACTTTGTGCACGGAACACGGCCTCGATATTGTTGATTGTATCCTTTGCGCCAAAGCGATATCCGGTGGCGACCATTTATTTACCTTTGACCACGCGCTGAATAAGCTTGCCCGAAGAGCATAACTCAAATGAAATCTCGATTGATCGCCACAGTCATTTCGTTTATCATGACCCTTTTCGGCATCTCCTTCGCGGAACCGCTTGCCCCCCTCGGAAGCATCCCGGTTCCCGCGTCCAATCCGCAGACACCCGGGAAGATCGAGCTGGGCAAAAAACTGTTCTTCGACCGCAGGCTCTCGGGGGACGGGACCATGAGCTGCGCGTCCTGCCACGATCCGGAACAGGCCTTTACCGACGGGCTCGAAATATCGCTCAGCTATCCCACAACGAGAAACTGGAGAAACGCGCCGACGCTCATGAATGTGGCGTATCAGAAATCCCTGTTCCACGACGGCCGCGCGGCAAGCCTGGAGGAGCAGGCCCTTTTCCCCATGATGTCCGCGTTCGAAATGAACCTGAACCTCGATTTCCTCGAGGAGAAGCTCAGGTCCGTTCCCGAATACGTCGATGCCTTCCAAAAGGTCTTCGGCGACGCTGATATTACCCGCACCCGCGTCGCCATGGCCATTGCTTCGTTTGAACGCACGCTCATCTCCGTCAGCGCGCCGCTCGACCGGTTCCTTCAGGGTGATCAACACGCGCTGTCAGCGGAAGCGAAGAAGGGTTATCAACTGTTCATCGGAACAGCCGGGTGTATCCGCTGCCATTACGGTGCCAACCTGTCAGACGACCAGTTCCATGCGTTGAACATCCCTGAGAACCGGGAGCAGGAAAAAGACCCGCGCGTTGCAGCCACGCGCCGGTTCGTCGCAAAAGTGAACCGCTACGCCGATTTCCGCACTCTTGACGAAGATCCCGGCAGGTATCTCATCACGAAAGACAAAAAAGACTGGAAAGCCTTTAAAACACCGACTCTCCGCGAGATCTCCTGGACCGCACCCTATATGCATAACGGAATTATGGCAACGCTCGATGACGTCATCGATTTCTTCGACAAGGGCGGGGGAGAGGGAAATGCTGCATTGAAGCGGTTGAATCTTACGAGAGAGGAGAAACATGCGCTCAAAACATTTCTTGTAGAGGCTTTGAGCGGAAGCAAGTCCTCCTTTTCCTATCCGAAAGTACCCTGACGCACCTCCCCCGGCCCGGGGTCGCAGAAACCTTCGGATACCCTAGGGACTGAAATGGGCTATCGTTCCCCGTTGCTTTTCTCATCCATTATCGCTGAAAGGTCCTAGCAATTTCAGAGGTACTTACAACGGCTCGGCTGAGGGGCGCGGTTTGCGTGACCCTCTCGAACCGAATGGTTAGAATCATCCGCTAATTTTTGTTTGTTATGCTCGCCACGCCAGACTTAGCGACCTTACTTCTAAACCATACCTGTTGCCGAACCGTAGCCCAATCATCGCGAGGCCATCTTAAATTA
>DATHDE010000074.1:0-2670 GCA_035490495.1 Nitrospirota bacterium | reverse complement strand
TCGTATAGGTACCCGAAGCAGTTCCATAGTAAATTTTGAAACCCGATAAATCAGTGCAGGTTGATCCGTCGGAATTCGTTGTGGGAGCGACCCATGCTAATGATGCTGAACCGGTTGAAGCAGCTGTTACTGTCAACGTTGCGCTGCCGGAAATGCTGCCAGATGCTGCGGTTATGGTAGCCGTCCCCTCACCAACTGCGGTGGCCAGACCCTTTGATCCACCGGCATTGCTGACAGTGGCAACGCTCGGATTCGAAGAAGTCCAGGTAATCGAGGCAGTCAGGTTTTGGGTACTGCCGTTCGCATAGGTACCTGTTGCCGTGAATTGTTGCGTTGCTCCGGCAGCAATGCTCCGGCTTGAGGGAGTTAGTGAGACAGAAACAAGCGCAGCAGATGTGGCGGTGAGCGAAGTCGAACCGGAGATCGATCCCACTGATGCTGTGATCGTCGTCGTGCCGGCACCTGCCGCTGTTGCCAGTCCTTTTGAACCGTCGGCATTGCTGATTGTAGCGATCCCTGTATTGGATGACGTCCATGCCGCAGTAGCGGTAATATTCTGCGTTGCTCCGTTTGAGTAGGTCCCTGTCGCAGTGAACTGCAGCGTCGTTCCAACCGACGCACTGGAGTTCGTCGGTGTGACGGCAATCGAAATCAGGGTCGCTGATGTTACGGTAAGGTTCGTCGAACCAGTAATACTTCCGGAGGTCGCTCGGATAGTTGTCGAACCGGTCGCAACAGACGTCGCGAGCCCTTTTGATCTGGTTGTATTGCTTACTGATGCAACACCCGTGCTGGTTGAATTCCATGTAACGGAAGACGTGATGTTTTGAGTCGAGTTATCCGAGAATGTGCCTGTTGCAGTAAACTGCTTTGTTGTTCCGAGCGCGATACTCGGGTTTGCCGGCGTCACGGCAAGGGAGACAAGAGCCGCGGCTGTAATGGTCAAGTTCGTGGATGCTGTAAAACCACCGTATTGAGCGGTAATAACGGTCGAACCCGTAGCAAGGCCTGCGGCCAATCCATTCGTATCAGACGTATTGCTGATCGATGCAATCCCGGTTTTTGATGAGCTCCATGTCACGGTTGTTGTAAGATCCTGGGTTGAATTGTCAGAAAATATACCGGTCGCAGTGAATTGCTGGGAAGTGCCTTTCGCTATCGTCGGATTGGTCGGCGTTATTTGGATTGAAGCGAGTGTAGCTGCTGTGATAGTGAGTGTGGTGGATCCGGAAATTTTGCCCGACCGGGCAGTGATAGTAAATTTGCCCGTATGACGGCCTTGTATATGGCCGGGTGAAAGAAGTGCCGCTTGCGATGTGTCTGAGGAATCCCAGGTTACCGCATTCGTAATGTCCCGCGTCGAATTATCGGAGTAGAGACCCGTGGCGGTGAAGTTTTGAGTCGTTCCAACTGCGATAACAGCGTTATCCGGAGAGATTGCAATGGCCGCAAGCTCGGCTTGGCCTGATACTCCTGAAACCGGAGTGACACTCGTACCGCCGCCGCATGCTGCTATAATCTGAAAAATAACGCCAATGAGAATGATCGGAAAGAATCTGAAGTTGTTCAACATGTGGTAACCTCCGTCCGGAACAAATCTGTGTGCTCGCAAGTATCTCTGGCGGCTCGGCGGACTTTGCTGTCAGCTTCATGCAGAAGTCCCGTTGCTCTGCGTCCCAGGATTTCCCCTGGTTTGCTCTGAGCAGAGAAGCACCACGATAGAATGAATTAATGTTGATGCATCTTTCAGTCTAATTCAGTATAATCGTGCTAGCTGCGTTCGGCTGTGACACCAATCACGATGCTCATCAAATAATTGATTACGTGATCACAATCACAAATGTCGAGCGCAATGCACGGAAGCACTGGGAAGAGAACATGAAGGGGCTGTTTGGATTGATTGGTAAAAAGAATAATGTGAAAGGAAAATAAATCGCATCATTTTAATTGGAGGCGGATTGTGAATTTGCTCGGGAAAATACAGGATCGCAGCGCAATCGTAGGTGTCATTGGACTCGGGTATGTCGGACTTCCTTTAATTCTTGCATTTGAAAAAGCCGGTTTTCAGGTGAACGGATATGATGTTGACGAAAATAAAATTACGAGTCTGAACCACGGAAAGTCTTATATCAAACATATTCCCGGTGATAGGATTGAAACCCTTCAGCGGGGCGGACGATTCAAGGCCACTACAGACTTTTCGTTGCTGAAAGATACGGATTGCATCATCATCTGCGTGCCGACGCCACTTAATAAATACCGGGAGCCGGATTTGTCTTATGTATTTAACACGGCACGGAGCATAGCCCCCTATCTGCGCAAAGGCCATCTCGTTTCTCTCGAATCTACAACCTATCCGGGAACGACTGACGAGGATGTGCGTGAAATACTGGAGGCGACCGGCCTGAAGGCTGGTGCGGACTTCTATCTTGCTTTTTCGCCAGAGCGGGAAGACCCGAATAACAAGGATTTCTCTACTCATACGATTCCGAAGGTCGTCGGAGGTTACACGCCGGATTGCCTGCAGCATGCAAACGCGCTTTATAGCACCATTGTGGAAAAAACAGTCCCTGTTTCCTCAACGAGGGTTGCGGAGTCTGCAAAACTCCTGGAGAACATATATCGCGCGGTGAATATCGCTCTCGTCAACGAATTAAAAATTCTGTTTGA
>DATHDE010000073.1:0-3863 GCA_035490495.1 Nitrospirota bacterium | reverse complement strand
CGGCGGGAGCCGGGCGATGTAACGGCGCGGTAAAGCTGTTTCAAAAATGTATCGATGACTATGAACTGCTCATTATGGACTGCATGTGGCATCATGATCCTGGGAACCGTTGGTTGTTTCAGCGGAAGCAGCGGCGACAATAATGATCACGCCGATGCAAGCCGGGAACATTCCAATAAACAGGTTCTCGCGGACACGTTTCGCCATCTGGTGCGCTATGCGCTGCTGAAAACCAACCGGGACCCGGCAGGTTTGGGCGTAACACCGGCGTGCTTTACCGACCAGACCGTGGAAGAGAGCCTCCTGCATCGGTCCAATGCTGATATTTTCAGCGGAAAAGCTCCCGCCGTGGCAAGGCTGCTGGAAAGAGCCCATGCAACCCCCGTGCAGTTCCATTTTAACTGGCAGGCTCCCGGAGCCCCTGAGCGTTCAAACGCCGAGTTTAATCTCTCTTATGAACCTGATGGAGATCTGAAGGTGAGGCTTCTCGTAATTGCAATTCCCGAGAAAATTCCCGTTTCACCCCAAGCCGGCATCATCTCCGGTCGCAAACCGTTTGCAGAAGCGGTCCAGGAGCTGGTGCGGCTCAGCAGCAGCGGCCGGCTTGAGCCGTACCCCGCGCCCCGGTAGGCCGTGTCTCACCACTGCCCGGTTGAGGGGAAAATAGCGGTCAGATGTACGGGCACAGAAAGATAAAGGATAATGAGCAGGTTCAAGAGCAACCGTTACCCCGCGCTTTTCGTGATCCTGTCCGTCATGGTTATGATGACAACTTCGGCTTTTTCAAATGATGATCATAAGGTCACGATTACGTCCTGGGGAAACGGGTCTCCGGAACTGGAGATAACCGTACCGTCGGATTACGGCGTTGAAAAACACAAAGGGCCGGATTTTGACGTGCACTATCTCGCATCAAAGAATCCTCGTGACCCGGTCATGGGAATTTACATCGGGCATCATCCGAACCTGTTCAGCTCCCGGCTAAAAGGGATTGCCGTGGAGCGGGAGAAAGGCACCATCCTCGGCCAGAAAGCGGAATGGATCGCCTGGCAGGATAAAGAGAATGACGCAGCGGTCTATCACTGTGAAACGATCGTACCGGGCGTATTCAAGGGGGCGGGAGCAAGCGGCATTGCTGCACTGATGCTGCATATCTTCGTCAACGGGCCGGATAAAACAAAGGTTCAGTCACTGAGAAAAACAACGGAATCCATGCGAGTCATCCAGAAGTAGACAACTATCGAGTGTAGGCACATTTTATATCATCACGATACTTTATTAAGGAGAGACAATGGCAGAAAACTGGAAATTAATCGCGAATGACAAGAAATTCGACTATTACCTGGATGCAACGGGTAAAACACACACGGATGGTCCACGCTCAGTGACAGTAAAGGCGGTGTGTAGTAATAAAGAACTGTTTATGGATGAGGTATGGGCATCAGGGAAACCGTTGGATGATTATGAAAAATACAGCCATAGCATTATAGCGGCGAAGATCGACTGTTCGAAAAAAAAGTATCTCGTAGAAGTGATTACCGAGTATGACACCAAGGGCAACGTCATAGACCATGTCGCGGGTGCGATGACGAATTGGCTCGATGCTTCGGAAGGGACATTCGGTAAAATTCTCTACGATGCAGATTGCCATAAGGAGTGAAACCAGCCAGAGCCCGAAACAAGGAGGAACGCATGCATCTGACGCACCTGTTCGGCATGTTGACCATGGGTCTCATTCCCCTGGCTATCGCACCAGGGGCCGAAGCGACAGCCCCTCAACCCCTTGTCGTGCTCTACATAAAAGACCCCTGGCTCATGGTCATCGGTTCGGATTCGCCTCGCTTTGCCCTCTACGACGACGGCCTCGTCATCTACGCGTCTGGCGATAGGGAGCCGGAAAAAGCGTATCTCTTCAAGAAGCTCTCATCAGAAGAACTGAATGGTCTCGTCAACAGGCTCAACCTGGACAGAAAGCTTGGGGGGCTTGACGGGAAGGTATTCACGTCCCTGTCTGCTACGGATCAGCCGAGAAACATACTCTGCTACCGGGTGAACGGCAAGCGAAAGGCTGTCGAAGTTTACGGCCCGCCGCATCACAAGGAACCAGGAAACCCCGGCGTGGATGAGATCCCGCTGGCATTTCTCGACATCTTCGATTTCCTCACAACATTTCACGCCAGGGGGGAAAGCACCTGGCTTCCGGCCAGCATCGAAGTAATGATCTGGCCGTTCGACAATTCACTCGGTGAGCCCATGCCCTGGCCGCGGGAATGGCCGGGAATCGACGATCCGCGCACGAGAAAACGGGGGAACGACAGCTACAGCATCTACCTCGATTCGCGTCATTTTCCCGATTTCCTTACGATGCTGCGCAGCATGTCAGGAAGCCAGGCGCTCCTGCTTGATGATAAGAAATGGGCGGTATCGTACCGCTTCCCGTTTCCCGGAGGATTCTGATTCTCACTCGCGCAGGTAAACAGATGACAGACAACGAACCGTTGGATAAGATCGAGGCCGAACTCGAGTCGATAAGCAGGCAGGCCTTTCGCATGGCTGTTTCGGTTCACCGGGATGCCGGTTTGCGTGCCCGGCTGGCAGGTGAGGCCGGGGATATCAGGAGTCGTTTGCTGGACATTTCCGAACACCTGGACCGGATCGATCTTGCCGCGAAGAAGAAATGGTTTCATTCGATATCGGAATCTCTCCTGGACCTAGATTACGTTCTAGCTGCACGGGACGTCACCAGCATCCGGCTCGGGGATCTCATGAGATGGGGATAATAGGGGACTATGAGCTGCAGGATTCTCTATATCAGCGGATCGCTCGGCCTCGGCCATGTGACCCGCGATCTGGCGATTGCCGCTGAACTTCGACGGATGTGCCCGTCCGTTGATATTGCATGGATCGCGGGATCGCCGGCCAGCGAAGCATTGCTCGCAGCGGGCGAGCGCCTCGTACCGGAATATCGCCAGTATCGGGGGGAAACCGAGCTCGCGGAAGGAGTCGCCCGCCGCGGACGCATGAACCTCACTGTGTACGTATTCAGGGCTCTGATCGCGTGGCTGCATAATGCCCGCTTAATCGGTTCAGTCGCATCAAAAGGCATGTTCGACGTCATTGTGGGGAACGAGACGTATGAGGTCTTCGTTGCCAATTTTTTCGGCATGCATGTGCTGCCGCCGGTCCCGTTTGTAATGATGTACGATTTCTGGGGGATGGAAGTCACTTCAGGAAAACTCATCGAGCGGCTTGGTGCATGGGTGATCAATTTCGTCTGGGCGCAGGAATGGCGTATTACGGCCCGCGGACGAAACGCGGCCGTATTCTTCGGCGAGATCGAAGACGTGCCGGACCGGAAGTTCGGCGTTCTTATGCCGAACCGCCGCGAGTACGCCCGGAACCATGTCGAGTTTGTCGGCTATCCCATCTCGTTCGACGTCAAGGCCCTTCCCGGACAGGATACGTTAAAGCGTGAGCTCGGCTACGACGATGCACCGCTCGTGATGTGCACGATCGGCGGCACCTCGATCGGGCGGGAACTCCTTGAACTCTGCGGCCGCGCATTCCCGCTTGTTGCAGCCAGAATCCCCCAGCTTCACCTGGTCCTTGTTGCCGGTCCCCGCATCAACCCCGGCTCGCTCAACGTCCCCGCGGGAATCGACTGCCGGGGCATGGTGCCGCAGTTGTGGCGCCACCTTGCTGCGTGCGATTTGGCAATCGTGCAGGGCGGAGGCACGACCACCCTTGAACTCGAGGCGCTGCGCGTGCCCTTTTTATACTTCCCCATCGAGGGCCATGCTGAGCAGGAGCTTACGGTCGCCAAGCGCCTCAGCCGCCACGGTGCAGGTGTGCGGATGCGCCTC
>DATHDE010000072.1:0-29726 GCA_035490495.1 Nitrospirota bacterium | reverse complement strand
CGCTCAAGGAAGACACGGTCATCTGCATCCCCGACCGCAATCTCTCGGCCTACGCGGCGAAACGCACGGACAAGAAAGTCATCTCCTGGGACGGGTTCTGCAACGTGCACCACGCCCACCTCGATGTGGAAGACGTACGACGGGCCCGCACGGAGCATCCCGGCGCGCTCCTGATCGTGCACCCCGAGTGCCCGCCGGCGGTGCAGGACATGGCCGATCACATCACGAGCACGTCGGGCATGCTTCGCTTCTGCAAGGAATCGGACCGCCGCGAATTCATCATCGGCACCGAGGAAGGCATTCTGCATCGTCTCCGGAAGGACAGTCCGGAGAAGAAGTTCTTCGTCCTGAACAAGGAAATGGTCTGCCCCAACATGAAGCGCACCAAGCTCGAAAGCGTCCTGCGCGCCCTGGAAAAGCGGGAGCACGTGATCACGGTTCCCGAGGATGTTCGCGTGAAGGCCAAACGGGCGCTGGACAGGATGCTGGAAATAAAATAATGGTTCACCGTTCAACGTTCGGAGTTGATCGTACGGGAAGAAGCGTTTTCTGATGCTTCTCTGAACAGTGAACCCTGAACTTTGAACTGATAATGACCACTGCCATCCTCATACTCCTCGCTGCGATCGTCTTCCTCCTGTTGTGGCTTGTCATGCAGTCACAGAAGAAGACGGAAGACGCCGCCGTCCGGCTGCTCCAGGACGAGGTACTATCGCTCCGCGGCCAGCTGACCGATGCCATGCAGCACAGCCAGGACAGCGTGAACCAGCAGCTGGGACAGATCAACCTCCAGGTCAACACGCAGCTCGACAAGGTCATGGAACAGGTGAATTCCCAGCTGAACCAGGTGACCCAGCAGCTTCAGAAGTCGACGGGCGACCTCAACACGCGGCTGGACAATGCCGCGCGCGTCGTGCAGGAGGTGAGCAAGGGACTGGGAGGACTGAACGAAGCGACAAAAAAAGTTTTCGACGTGGGGAAGGATATTGCGAGCCTGCAGGAGATCCTGCGATCACCGAAGCTGCGCGGCGGGCTCGGTGAACTCTTTCTCGGCGACCTGCTGGCACAGATATTCCCGCCCGCACATTTCACGCTCCAGCACCGGTTCAAAAGCGGCGAGGCCGTGGATGCGGTCATCAGGCTCGGACGCAGCCTCGTGCCCATTGATGCCAAATTTCCCCTCGAAAATTTCCGGCGTGTTGTCGAGACCGCGACGGAAGAAGAGCGCAGGGCCGCGAAGCGAAAGTTCGTCGGAGATGTGAAAAGACACATCGATGCCATAGCCGGGAAATACATCCTTCCCGACGAAGGCACCTTCGACTTCGCGCTCATGTACATCCCCGCGGAAAACGTGTACTACGAGCTGATCATCAAGGACGAGGCGCTGGACGCGGACAAGGGGCTGCTGCATTATGCCTTTGCAAAGCGCGTCGTTCCCGTGTCGCCGAACAGCTTCTATGCATACCTGCAGACGATCCTGCTCGGGCTCAAGGGCATGCACATCGAGGAGCAGGCGCAGGAAATTCTGAAAAGCCTGGCGCGGCTCTCCGGTGATTTTTACCGGTTCAAGGCGGATTTCGATCTGGTGGGAAAACACCTCGTGAATGTCAAGACGAAGTATGATGATGCGGACAAAAAACTCGGGAAGTTCAACGACCGGCTGCAGTCGCTTTCAGGCGCTGAAACGGAGCATCCTGTCGAAGAAAGCGGGAAGCTTCCGTTGTCATCCTGAGAGGCAGGTGCTCTTCAGCTCACTCAGTGGGCGTGACCGCCTCCCGAATGTCCGCCGCATATGACGTAAACAGCGCTCTCCTTGCCCCTGTTCTCCACAGAGACCGTCTCCTCCCCGATCATGTGCACTGCCTGTCCCTGTCTGAGGATACCCGAATATTTTCCTGAGCACTGCAAATCGCCGCTGACCGCCAGAATGATTTCCTCATGCCCGTGGCCCGGTTTCAGCTCCCGGTCACGCTCTCCCGGCTTCAGAACGCCGTAGATCAGGTAGCACGCATGGCTGCCTGTTTCGCGGGATCCGAGCAGGTATTCCCCGGACGGGGCGACCTTGCCCGCTACATCGAATATTTTCATATCTCACCTCGGAACGACCGATATCCCGTTGACGTACTGACAGAGAAGACGACTAAAGCTCCACGCGTGTAACTACGCCGTGCAGTTTGTTGTAGGGCAGTTTATAGAACTGAACAATGTTCGGCGTGAGCCGCTTGATAACCGCGAAGAGCTGCCAGATGACATTGCTGGCGAGGATGTCTTCGACGCCATAGAAGATGGTCTTTTCCTGGATGCCGGCCTCGCGGAGGATTTCCTCGACGTCGGGGACCTCCATGTATCCCGTCTGGATCTCGAACGACCGCAGTCCGGGGGCCAGGTCTTCCTTAAAAAAGCCGGTTACGCCGAAGGGATCATCGCGCTTCACGATGGAGACGATGATGTTGTCTTGGTAAATAATATTGTTCTTGAACATCGTATGGATGATGTACGGAGGCATTTCCTTCGCGTCCTTCGCAAAATACAGGGCAGTACCGCTGATCTTGCTTGCGTTCTCATAGATCTGCCGGTAGCTCAGGAGGAACACATCGAGCGGCAGCGGCTGGAGCGCGGTATAGAGTTTCCGCTGCCCGCGGCGGTAGAGCATGATGACGGTGAACGGGATCGCCGCGATGATGATGGACCAATACCCGCCGTGCGGTATCTTGTACATGTTCGAAACAAAGTACGTGAGGCTTATCCCTCCCACGAGCAGCGACGCGGACATGCGGCCGAACTGCCGTTTAATCCGGAAAATCCAGGTCATGAAGAAGCTCGTGAGCGTCATGGTCCCTGTAACGGCAAAACCGTAGGCGGCGGCCAGTTTGCTCGATTCCTGAAACTCCTTGATGATATAGAGCACGCACAGCAGGAGAAACCAGTTCACGAACCCGATGTATATCTGGGAGTGGCGCTCCTCGGACGTGTAATCCACCTTGAACATGGGCAATACCCTCGTCGTGATGCCCTGGTACACGATGGAAAACATGCCGCTGATCATGGCCTGGGACGCGATGACGGTGGCAATGATGGAAAGGATCAGAAACGGTACATACAGCATTCGCGCCTGATGGAAGACCATCTCGAAGAGCACATTCTTCGCATCCGGATGCTGAATCAGATATGCGCCCTGCCCGAGGTAATTCACCACCAATGCGATGAAAACCAGGTTCCATGCCTTGACGATCGGCGCGCGCCCGAGGTGTCCCATGTCGGCATACAAGGCCTCGCCGCCCGTGGCACAAAGAATCACTTCGGAGAGGACAAAAAACCCCGACCATCCGTTTTTCACAAGAAACGCTATAGCATAATAGGGATTCACCGCCTTCATCACAACGGGCGTTTCGATGATCGATACGACGCCCGAGGCCGTGAGCGACAGGAACCAGATCACCATGAGCGGACCGAACATGCCCGCCACCCGTTCCGTTCCCCGCTTCTGGAACGAGAACAGCGCGATCGCGATCACTCCGGCGATGACGACCAGGACGATCCTGTTCACATTTTCGTAGCCGGGAATGAGCAGAATGCCTTCGACTGCCGAGAGGATGCTGATTGCCGGCGTAATGACGCCGTCGCCGATGAGAAGGGAAATGCCCAGAAAGGAAAGAAGCGTAACGAATGCGACCTGCCTGCCGGATTTCAGGAGCGGAACAAGCAGTTCGCGCAGCACAATGGTTCCGCCTTCCCCGCGCCTGCCGAGGCTCATGGCCAGCCAGGCGTATTGAACCGTGACGAGCGTGATGAGCGTCCAGACGATAAGGGAAAGCACGCCGATGACATTTTCGACGGTCGGCGGGGTGAGCAGAATGATGACCGTGACCGTATAGATCGGGCTCGTCCCGATATCGCCGAAGACGAGGCCGAGAGAGCGGATGATTCCCTTGAACGGTGATGCTTTATCGGTCATATGAGGAAAGAGACGGCCTGAACACTCGTGGATGCAGCCGATCGTGCTTCCCGCCCCCTGAAAAAATGCACTGCGAAAAAAACGGCTGAAGGTCAGCGCCTTCAGCCGCGGTTTCAAGACATCATTTCCGTGGTCGTGGTCAGGATTTTTTTACGGGTGGCCGGCCCTCATTGCCCCCGTCCCTCAAACCCTCTTTGAAGCCGCGGATCGCCTTGCCCAGCCCCTCGCCGAGCGCCGGCAGCCTGCCGGGGCCGAAAATGACGAGTGCAATGACAAGGATCACCATCATTTCAGGGAAACCGAGACCACCCATACGCCTTCCTCCAGGAAACCTGCTGTCGACCGCGTATCCTACCCTACTTTTTGCTCTCCGGCAAGTATTTTTTCGAGCACCGTTGCGTATCACGCTGCACGGGCTTCAGAAAACGGCAGCATCGTGCGTCCTATTCCTCTTCCTTCAGGATCCTCCATAAACTGGTCCGGGATATGCCGAGGACTTCTGCGGCTTTTGATCGGTTATCACCGAACAGTTCGACCACCTTTTCCGCGTACTCGCGGTTCATCTCTTCCATGGTTTTCACGCGGTCAGGTTCGATCGTCTCGATCTGGAACATTTTGATCGTCTGGGGCAGGCTTTCGGGAAGGATGAGCGGGCTTTTTTCGATAATGATTGCGCGTTCGATGATGTTTTCCAGTTCCCGCACGTTTCCCGGGTAGCTGTAGTGCTGCAGCACCTGCATGGCTTCCTTGCTGAAGCCCGTGATTTTCTTGTGCGAGCGGGGAAGATGCTTTTCGAGGAAATAATCGCAGAGCGGCGGGATGTCGTCGCGCCGGTCGCGGAGCGGAGGAATGTTGAGTTCCATGATGTTCAGCCGGTAGTACAGATCCTCGCGGAACCGGCCTTCGGCGATGACGGTCCGGACGTTCTGGTTCGTGGCTGCGATGAAACGCACGTCAACCTTGATCGGCCGCGTGCCGCCCACGCGGTAGAATTCGCCCTCTTCAATCACTTTGAGCAGTTTCGCCTGCAGGTTCGGCGCCATTTCGGCAATCTCATCGAGAAACAGCGTCCCCGTGTCCGCGATTTCGATGAGGCCCTGTTTGGTCTTGACCGCGCCGGTAAACGCCCCCTTTTCGTGGCCGAAGAGCTCGCTCGCGAGCAGCTCCTCGGTGAGCGTCGCGCAGTTGATGGATAAAAAAGGCATGTTCTGCCGTCTGCTTGTGAAATGGATAATCTTCGCGAGCAGGCTCTTGCCCACGCCCGTTTCTCCGGTCAGAAGGACGTTGCAGTCGGAATCCTTCATCCCGTCGATCGTGGAAAGAATGGTGCTCATGCTTGCGCTTCGCGCAATGATCGACACTTTCCGGTCCAGCCCCGCGTACGCTTTGAGCGCCACATTTTCCTTCTTCAGGGCCTTCCGGTCGCGGATATTCCGCACCTTGAGCAGCAGTTCATCGAGATCGAAGGGTTTGGTCACGTACTCGATCGCGCCCTTTTTCATGGCGTCAACGGCGGAGCCGATGCTTCCGAATCCCGTTATGATGACCACATCCGTGTCCGGAGACTTTTCCTTTGTACGCTCCAGCAGATCTATGCCTGTCATGCCGGGCATCTTGATGTCGGCTATCAGAAGGTCAAAGGAATCCGTTTCGATCTTTTTGAGCGCATCCGTTCCACTCAGGGTGCTGGTGACCGCATACCCCTCGGCTGACAGACTGTTCGTCAAGTGTTTGACCGTTATTGCTTCGTCTTCCGCAATGAGTATCTTGAACGCCATAATCCCCCTCTACGGACTTTCCTTCGGCATGGTTATCGTGAACTGCGTACCCTTCCCTTCTTCGCTGGCAACGTGAATCTCGCCGTAATGTTTCTTGATAATGTTGAATACGATGGCCAGCCCCAGCCCCGTGCCTTTGTCCTTGGTAGTGAAAAATGGTTCGAATACCTTGTCCAGTACGTTCCGCGGGAGCCCCCTGCCGGTATCGGAAATGCGTATCGTGACCGCCTCGCCGTCGCTCTGGACCGCCGCGGCCAGCTCCCCGCCCTGCGGCATGGCCTCGATCGCATTCCTGAAGAGGTTGATGAACACGCGTTCCATTTGCTCCGGATCGGCCATCATCACGACGTCGGAAGGACCTGCATCCAGCGTAAAACGGATGTTGTCTTTGTCCACTGCCAGTTTTTTGTAAACGTGCTCGATCAGTTCCGTCAGGTGGACCGCCTGTATGCGCGGCTCGCGGCCCCGTGCGAATTCCAGCAGGTCCGCCACGATGCCTTTCACCCTGATCGTCTGGCCCACGATGTCTGATACAGCCTCCTGTACCGAAGGAGAGCAGTACTCGCCCACTTCCTTGGAGAGTACCTGTGCGGAGAGATGGATGTTGTTCAGGGGGTTGTTCAGCTCGTGGGCGACGCCCGCAGCGAGGGTGCCGATGGCGGCCAGTTTTTTCGTGTGGATCAGCTCTTTGTTCTTGCGGTCAAGTTCCGCTTCACGCTGGGACAGTTCATCCTCCATGGTATTGAATTTGTCGATCAGCACGCCCACTTCATCGGGAGCCTTGCCCGGCGAAGGGGGTATCAGATGCGTATAGGTGCCTTTGCCTGTTTTTTCAACGACGGCGATCAGAAGCCTCAGCCGCTGCACGACGTTCGAGCCGATGAAGAACAGCAGACCGATGCCGACGATGAAAAAAACAGGGAAGATGACGAGAATGGCGAGCTGCGACACGCTGATGACGGTTTCCGCCCTCTCCCGCGCGACCTTGTCGAGGTCGCGGGAAATGAACAGAATATCCTCGCCTGTTTTTCTGAGCGCGCGTATATCGGCATCGAGCCGGCGAAGGCCTGCAAGCAGCATATGGCCGTGGGGCAGGAGCCTGTTTTGTTCGATATACTCGGCCGACTGTTCGGGCCGT
The DNA here is from genome assembly GCA_035490495.1 of Nitrospirota bacterium. Taxonomy (GTDB): domain Bacteria; phylum Nitrospirota; class UBA9217; order UBA9217; family UBA9217; genus JAJYKN01. The sequence goes on along the minus strand of DATHDE010000072.1, from coordinate 22,855 downwards.
TCGATAAATGTATCCTCGATCAACGAGAATATCTTTTCATTGTGCGATGACGACGCGGTAGTCCTGTCGAATACTCCCTGCAGCTTCGTTACTCCCGCCTCGATCTCATTGAAACGCCGCTCGTAGTCCTGAATGCTCATGTGCAGCGAGGGCTGTTCGTTCCGTTCCAGGCCCGGATTCTTGGCCAGGATCTCCCTGAGCTCCCTCAGGTAGAAGTGTACGATGACGGATTCCTGCTCGGCCTTTACAGGACTGTAGAGAAAGTAGTTTTTTTCATGGCGCCGGAGCTGGAGCGACAAGCGGTTGATCGTGTCCGTGATCTCGAGATAGCGTATTTCCCTCCTGATTTCGATGAAGCTGAAATATTCGAATGCCGCCAGCACGGCAATCACTGCGGCGCTGATGAAAAAGCTGAGCATTATTTTTTTCTTAAGCGACACGGAACCCTTCTTTTCCTCCCCGACACCATACAAGCAAAAAAAGCCGTCGGATCAATCTCCCACGGCTTTGGCGCGCAGTGTAATCAGCGACCGCTTATGACTTCACGACGAGGACGGGGCATGACGCATGGCCGATGACATTCTCCGTCACGCTCCCCATCAGGAGCCGCCTGACCCCCGTACGACCGTGGGAGCCGACGATGATGATGTCGGCTTTTTGCTCCCGGGCGAGATTCGTGATCGCCTGGTAGGTCTCCGCTTCACCTACGAACGTCTCGGCTTTTACGCCTGCTTCAGCCGCTTTCTTTTGAACGCCCGCCACGTAGGTTTTGGCCTTTTTCACCAGATCCTCGACTGCCTGCGGCGCTTCTGCATAAAACTCCGTGGGCACATCCACCACGGACAGCACCTTCAGCTCTCCGCCGTAGGATTGGGCAAAAGAAATGGCGTGTTCCGTGGCCTGTACGCTGTACCTGGATCCGTCCGTTGCCATGACAATCGTCTTCCACCCCACGACCGTGCCGTCGGGCACCACGAGAACATCGCGCTGACTGTGGCCGATCACCCGCGCCGTCACCCTGCCCACCAGCATGTGCTCGACGGGGCGCAGGCCTTTCTTGCCCATAACGATGAGATCACAGCTCTCCGCATCGGCAAGATCAACGATGCGCTCATAGACCTCGCCTTCCTCGCATACCGTCTTGATGAGGGCCCGCTCCTTTTCCGCGAGCGCCCGCGCCTCGGCAAGGGCTTCGTCGCAGGGCTTCCGGATCGCTGCACGGAGGTCTTTGACCCCGACGCTCTCCAGCTCCCCCTCATACGGCGGGATGACGGAAGTTACCGTGATCCAGCACTTTTCATCCAAAGCAAACCGGAACGCCTGCTGAAGGGCGTTCCGGCTTGAGGGTGAACCATCTACTGCAACAAGGATCTTTCTATACCTTCCCATGCTCCAAGACTCCCGATGCAAGCGCCAGTTTCTCTGCCTGCCGTCCCTGCCACATCGCACGCAGGACGATGAATGCACCCAGCAGCAGCGCAAATATCATTATAGCAAAACTCGATGTTTTAAGCAATGAAACCGTGCTGTCTTGGAGTTTGGCAATGACGCCCAGCTGGGACAGGTAGACCGGGACCATGAGGCCGCGGCTGAAGAGCACGATGACCATGATCACACCCATGACAACCTTGATCATAAAAGGCTTCACGTACGTAGTGCCGATGGCGCCCAGCTGAATGCCGAAGAGCGAGCCGGCCAGGATGATCATGGCAAGCCGGATGTCCACCATGCCGTGCAGCGCGTACTTGAGCGAGCCGCCGACGCCCATTACGAAAGCGATAACCAGCTCCGTGGCGGAGGCCATGAGGCTCGGAGCGCCGAGGACATAAATCATGGAAGGAACGCCGATGAACCCGCCCACAGCAATTGTCGCCGCGAGCATGCCCGTGGCAAAACCGAGGGGGATGGTAAAGAGAATCGACACGCGTGCATTGAGGCACTTGAAGTAAACCATCGTGCCCGGGATGTTGATGGACTGCACCCACTTTGCAAGTTTCCCCGTCTTTTCCTCTTTATACATGCTGCCGGATTTGTACGTCTTCCATGCATCGCGCAGTACGAAGCCGCCGACCGTGGCCAGAATTACAACAAAAGCCACGCTGACGTACAGGTTGGAACCGGCATCGCCGAATGCCTTCTTGATATTTTCCTGGATCTGTGCACCGTACAGAACGCCCGCCTCGGCCGAGATACCCAGGATCACGCCCATTTTCACATCCACCTGGCCGTATTTGAACCGCTTCATCGCACCTACGAGGGCTTTCGGGAACTTGTGGCACATGTTGCTGGCAACCGCCATGAGGCCGGGGACCCCCAGGCTCATCATGCCGGGGGTGAGTACGAAAGCGCCGCCTGAACCGATAAAGCCGCTGACCAATCCGCCCACGAAGCCCATGCCGAAAAGATACACAATAGTTATGGTATCGAGATTAATGAAATTCGTCGTGATGTCGTGCATGTTATTTTACCTCCGTTTTCTTCTTGGAAGCCTCGATGCCGAGGACCGACCAGAAATATCCGGTAAAGTGACCATGGAAATAGGAGAAAATGAATGCGGTGACGATCGGAAGCAGCGCATAGAAGCCGCCGCGTACAAATGTGCTGTTGATGAGGTCCTGCTTCAGCAGGAGAACCGCATAGAGCGCAATGGAGATGATCCCCATGACAATCATCGCAGCGACCGGCTTTTTTCTTGAAGTGCTTGTTGCCATCTTATTATTACCTCCCCTTTACAATTTTTTAAAAATGCCAAAATGAAGTGTAATTTATTTATGACGCTGCATCCATCACGACGACGAGAGGACATTTCAGGGTCCGCCACAGCTCCGAAAGCTCCCTGCCGCTCTTCCGGCATTCGCCTTCCAGCTGGGCGGGCGATTCTATGACGGTGAAGAGAACTTCCTTTTCACGGGTGGTATGTTCGATGATCTGCTCTTTCAGGCAGCCCGTACGTCGCACGACGCGGAACGGGATGCCGGCTGCCTGCAGTTCGGGAAGAAACGCCTCGACAGCATGATTCTCCTCCGCTTGTGTCGCCTGAGGCGGCATCACGTTCAGGATGTCGAGCTGGGCATTGATGCGCTTTGCCGCGTTCATGGCGTACTTCAGTGTTTTGCTGTCGGCCTTCCCCTCACGCAGTGCGAGCAGAACGCGGCGTGAGTTCCGTACCAGCGATATCGCCGTTGCGAATTCGCCTTCTTCGGCAAATGCGGAGGCCATCATTGCTTGTTCTACGGGTATTAACATCTTTTTGAGCCTTGCCATGTTCATGTCAGCAGTCCTCGGAGGCGGAATATCGATCAGTCAGCGCGCATTTCGTTCCTGGAAACCGGTCTCTTGTCGTTGTATGCCTGCGGACGGTTCGTCTTTCTCGGTCGGTTTTCGTTCATCAGCTGTCTCGCTGTCGTGAACTCTCCTTCCTCTGCGAAAGCGGCTGCTGCCATTATGGTCTCGAGTCTTTTGAACAAGGTTTTCATCTCCCTGTCTCCTTTCGTATTTTCTAGACACTCTATTACAATGTGCGTGCCAAAATAGAACCAATTGATAAAAAAGAATAATCATGGATTCGTCTTGAAAAGACATGAATATGAGGTGTTTTAGTTTGCAATAGTCAGGTCATAATAATATATAAGATGTTGATTTTTTAACATTTTTTAAAGTGTTGCATGGAAAAGGAAAACGTTGTAAAATGCAACCACTAAAAAATCCTGTCAATGACTCAGGAGCCGTTATGAAATTGTTCGGGAAAGATCGTGAAAACGAGGAAAAAGAATCAATAATCGATGAACTGCAGCAGAAAATCCAGACAGCCCATCTGCCGCCGCCCGTGGAAAAAATAGCCCTCCAGGAACTTGAAAACATTTCGCGCATAAACCCTTCCGCTGCCGAGCATGCCGTCGGCGTTACCTATATTGATTACCTCGTCTCCCTGCCGTGGAACAAAAAAACCGACGACAATCTTGATCTCGCCCGCGCGGAGCGCATTCTCGACGAAAACCACTACGGCCTGGGATCGATCAAAGAGCGGGTGCTTGAGCACCTTGCCGTCAAAGTGCTCATGCTGCGGAAAAAATACCGCCTCCTCATCGTCGACGATGAGGAGATTGCGCGGAAAAACCTCAGCCACGTTCTGACCAAAGAGGACTATGATGTAACGGCAGTCTCGAACGGAGAAGGCGCCCTTGCGGAGCTTGAGAAGTCCGAGTTCGATGTTGTGCTGACCGACCTCCGGATGGGGTCGATCGACGGCATGGACCTGCTCCTGAAAATCCGCACCCGCTACCCCGATACCCGCGTCATCATGATCACGGGTTTCGCAACGATTCCCTCCGCCATCGAAGCGATGCAGAAGGGCGCTTATCACTACATCCCCAAACCCTTCAAGCTCGACGAAGTGCGCGCCGTAATCAAGCAGGCCGTGAATGCACGCGGCTCGGGCGTAAGCACCAAGGGATCGGTGTTGTGCTTCGCGGGCCCGCCCGGCACGGGGAAAACATCCCTCGGCCGTTCCATTGCCCAGGCCCTGGGCAGGAAGTTCACCCGCATCGCCCTGGGCGGCCTCAAGGATGAAGCGGACATCCGCGGCCATCGCCGCACCTACGTGGGAGCGAAACCCGGCAGGCTGATCGATGAACTTCGCCGCGTCGAGTCCTCGAATCCCGTGATCGTGCTCGATGAGATCGACAAGATCGGACGCGACGTCAAAGGCGACCCGGAATCAGCGCTCCTCGAAGTGCTCGATGCAGAGCAGAACCGAGCCTTCACGGACCATTATCTGGACGTTCCGTTCGACCTGTCGAACATCATGTTCATCGTCACCGCCAACATGCTCGATTCGATTCCGATGCCGCTGCGGGACCGCATGGAAGTGATCGAGTTCACCGGCTACACGGAGCAGGACAAGGTGCATATCGCCCGGCACCTGCTCTGCCCGAAGCAGATCCGGGACAAGGGATTGACACCCGAGCAGATTGTATTCACTGATGAGGGTATCGTGAAAATAATCCAGGAGTACACGCGCGAGGCCGGGATCCGCGAGCTGGAGCGGAAAATCGCAACCGTCTGCAGAAAAGTCGCGAAGGCCTGCGTCGAGTGCAGCAGTCTGGGACTGATCAACATAACTCCGTCTCTCGTGGAAAAATATCTCGGGAAAAAAACTTACTGCTTTGACGTCATCGAGGAACAGGACCGCATCGGGGTGGCGACCGGCCTGGTGCGCACGGAGACCGGAGGCGACATCATTTTCGTGGAAGCCGCCAGGATGAAAGGATCAAAGCAGCTCATCATTACGGGTTCGCTGGGCGACGTGATGCGCGAGTCCGCACAGACCGCCTTGAGCTACATCCGCAGCAACGCTTCCCGCTTCGGCATCCCCGAGGACTTCTTTGAATCCCAGGATATTCACATCCATGTTCCCTCCGGCGCCGTGCAGAAGGACGGCCCTTCAGCGGGCATTACCATTCTCGCGGCGCTCGCCTCGCTCCTGACGAAGCGGCCGGCGCGCCGGGACATTGCGCTCACGGGCGAGATCACCCTGGCAGGCCGCCTGCTCCCCGTGGGAGGCGTGCGGGAGAAGATACTCGCCGCACGGCGCGCGAATGTAAAGACGGTCATGCTGCCCCTTCGCAACAGAGACCACGTAGACGAACTGGACGACGATGTCAAACAGGGCGTCGAAATACGCCTTGCCGACTCGGTGATGGACGTCGTGAACGCGGTTCTGACGTAGTATCAGGCGGCCGTTCGAATTGCACCCCTTCGGCAAGACGGCACCTGCAGCGCATTCCGGGAAGGCGGTTGTCAACTCATGTTCGACTATCAGCAGAGCATCAGACAAAAAATCACGTTCGGCTACTATGTGATCGTCGCCCTGATCATCGGCCTGACGGTGTTCACGTATGCGGAACTCCACTATGTGGAGCGTAAGATCATCGTCGGCGAGGCCGTTTCGGAGCTGTTCGACACAACGCTCGAAATCCGGCGTTTCGAAAAGAATTATTTTCTGTACGAACAGCGCTCCGACTACATCGAGAACATGAACTATGTCCAGCAGGCGCAGGAGATGATCAAGCGCAACGAAAGCAGCCTCATCTCGATCTCGTCCACGGCTCAACTGGAAACGCTTCGGTCCTCCCTCGTAAAATACCGGCGGTTAATGGAGCTCTACGATCTTTCGGGGAAAAAACGAGAGGAGCTTCGCGCGGCGCTCGCCAACAAGCTCCGATCGGTGGGCAAGAACATCGTAACCGTTACCGAGGATATTTCCCGGACCGAGCGCAAGAGCCTTCAGGCGATTCTGGAAAACTCGCAGCGGATTCTGGTCATATCGATCATCATTCTTTCCGCGGCAGTGATCATCCTCGGCCAGGTCCTGTCGCGCATGGTCGTCAAACCGCTGAAGCAGCTGGAGCAGACCATGGGCGTCATCGCCGAAGGCACGTTTGAACGGGTTAAGATCAACTCCCGCGACCGGGAGATCGTTTCCCTGACGATCGCGTTCAACAAAATGCTGAAGCAGCTTGAAATGCACGAACGCCACCTGATCCAGTCGGAGAAGCTCGCGTCCCTGGGCACGCTCCTGTCCGGCGTGGCGCACGAGCTGAACAACCCCCTGTCGAACATATCGTCGTCGGCGCAGATCCTCGGGGAGGAAATGCAGGAGGTGCTGGCAAAGCAGGCTTCCAGCCCCTGCCCCCTCGACCCCGCGCTCGCGCAGGAGCTTGTTTCCCAGATCAACAACCAGACGGACCGGGCGCGGAACATCGTCCGGTCGCTTCTCGATTTTTCGCGGGAACGCGGGTTCAAGAAGGAGCCTGCGTCCCTGAAACCGCTCGTCGAGGAGACGGTCCAGTTCATACGCGGCCAGGTGCCTCCGAAAACATCGATCATCATCGACATCCCGCCGGACATTACCGTCGTCGCGGACAAGCAGCGCCTGCAGCAGGTGTTTCTCAATCTTCTGAAAAACGCCCTCGACGTCATCCCGGCGGAAAACGGCATCATCTCCGTTCGGGCGGAGCTCCGGCGCGCCATCGACACCATCGACGATGACACGACGGGCATCTACAATTACCTCAAATTCCGCGGCAAATGCACGCTTGAGCAGGATACGGTCGATATTGAAGTCGCGGACAACGGGCCGGGCATCCCCGAACAGGTCATCGCCAGGATCTTCGACCCCTTTTTCACGACCAAGGATGTGGGCAAGGGCTCAGGCCTCGGACTGTTCATCGTGCATGAAATCGTCGAGGAGCACGATGGCTGCATTGCCGTGGACAGCTCTCCGGGAAGCGGTACGACGTTCCTCATACGCATTCCCGTAAAGGCAAAAAAACCGGTTTGAAGGAGCTTTGCATGGAAGAAACGGCTTCACTCTTGATCATTGACGACGAGCGGATCGCGCTCCGGAATCTGGAGCACGTCATGAAAAAGGAAGGGTATGAGATCACGTCGACCCAGAGCGGGGCGAACGCGCTCAAACTCCTGGAGGAAGGACGGTACGATGTCGTGCTTACGGATCTGCGCATGGAAAAAGTGGACGGCATGCAGATCCTGCGCAGGGCGCGCGAACTGCATCCCGACACGGAGGTCGTCCTGATCACGGGCTATGCCACGCTCGACTCGGCTGTTGATGCCATGAAGAACGGCGCCTTCTATTACATCGCGAAACCATTCAAGCTGGAGGAGGTCCGCAAGGTCGTAAGTGAAGCCGTTCAAAAAGTGAGGCTCAAGACCGAGAACCGCCGTCTGCGGGAGCAGATCGAGAGCTACCAGGGCAAGGTCAAGATCATTACGCAGGACGCTGCCATCCAGAAGCTGCTGGATACGGCGCGCCAGATCGCGCCCACGGACTGCAATGTACTGATCTCCGGCGAAAGCGGGACCGGCAAGGAGCTCTTTGCACGCTTTATTCATGAGAACAGCAACCGCGCCAGCGGCCCGTTCTTCGCCGTCAACTGCGGTGCGTTCACGGAGGAACTCCTGACGAATGAGCTGTTCGGCCACGAAAAGGGCGCATTTACCGGCGCGAACGCACTGAAGAAAGGCCTGATCGAAAACGCTTCCGGCGGCACGCTCTTTCTCGACGAAATTACTGAAATGCCCGCGTCCATGCAGGTCAAACTGCTGCGCGTGATCCAGGAAAAGGAGCTTCTGCGCGTGGGCGGCAACGAGCCCCTGAGCGTGGACGTCCGGTTTGTGGCTGCAACAAACCGCGACATCCAGGACTCGCTCAAAAGCGGCGCCTTCCGTCAGGATCTGTACTTCCGGCTGAACGTGGTTGCGCTCCGCATTCCTCCCCTGGCCGAGCGCAAGGACGACATTCCGCTCCTTTCCTATTATTTTCTCAAAAAGTACGCGCTGCTCATGAAACGGCAGGTGAACGACATCTCCGAAGATGTTGTCGCTCTGCTCTTGAACTATGATTTCCCCGGCAACGTCCGCGAGCTGGAAAACATCATCGAGCGCGGCGTCGCGCTTGCGAATGCGGGGAGCATCGAGGCCGCCCACCTTCCCGAAGACTTGCGCGAACTCAGCATCAAAACCTTCCGCAAACGGGAGGGAAAAATCCCCTCCCTCGACGAGCAGGAGGAAGCCTATATCAAATGGGTGCTGCAGGAAGTCGGCGGGAATAAGACACTGGCTGCGCAGATCCTGGGCATCGACCGGGTCTCGCTCTGGAGGAAACTGAAGAAATACGGCCTGGAAGCCGAGCAGCCGCAATAGGCTCACCTGCCGTTGATCGCTCACCGGCCGGGACTGCTGCGCGGCAGAAACTACCGCGAGCCTCAGAGCGTACCTCTCCGTTACACACAGCCGGCCGGACCGGGCAGCCCGGCAATCTTGCACGCCTGCTTTGCCGGCCCGTTCGGGTAGAGTTCGTAGAGATTCTTGGCAGAGCCTCTGTCCGGCCCCCGTTTCCTGCTGATCTCCCTCAGGAGGATTTTGATCATCGGCGCGATCTGGTAGTGCAGGTAGTAATTTCGGAGAAAGTGTATGATCTCCCAATGATGCTCGGTCAACCGGATTCCCTCGACTTCGGCATAGTACTCGGCCACATCTCTGCTCCAGTCGTCCGCATTCGAGAGATACCCCTGCTCGTCAACTTCAAGCGCCTTGTTCTTTACGAGAATTGTTGCCATTGTTTTCCTTATCCCCCTTTCAGGCCTGCTTCCTCCCCGTGTTCTTGAAATAGCCAGGTCGACAGGTACCGCTCGCCCGTGTCGGGCAGGATGACCACGATGAGTTTGCCTGCATTGTCCGGCCGCTTCGCGACCTCCACTGCTGCCCAGAGCGCCGCGCCGGAAGAGATGCCGACGAGCAGTCCTTCTTCGCGTGCTGCCCGCCGCGCCGTCTCGCCCGCGTCGTCGTTCGTCACCCGTATAATTTCATCGATGCAGTCACGCTGGAGGATTTCGGGAACGAACCCGGCGCCGATCCCCTGTATCTTGTGCGAGCCGGCTGCACCGCCGGAAAGCACGGGGGAATCGGCCGGTTCGACGGCAATGGTTCGGAAGGATGGTTTGTTCCGCCGGATAACATCGGAAATGCCCGTGATGGTGCCCCCGGTCCCGACTCCGGCGACAAGGATATCAACCCTGCCGTCCGTATCATTCCATATTTCCCGTGCAGTCGTTCTTCGATGGACGTCGGCGTTCGCCGCGTTCCTGAACTGCTGAGGGATGTACGCTCCCGGCCGTTCGCGCGCAAGTTCCTCCGCTTTTTCGATCGCCCCTTTCATGCCCCTGCTTCCCTCGGTCAGCACGAGCTCCGCCCCGAAAATTCTGAGGAGGGCTCTCCGCTCGTGGCTCATGGTCTCCGGCATCGTCAGGACAAGCCGGTATCCCTTGACCGCGCACACATATGCCAGCGCGATGCCGGTGTTGCCGCTTGTCGGTTCAATGATGACCGTGTCCCTGCTGATCAGCCCCTTCTGTTCAGCAGCCTCGATCATCGCGAGACCGATCCGGTCCTTGACGCTTGCCAGAGGATTGGCCTTTTCGAGCTTCGCAACAATGTCCGCGCCGAGTCCCCGTGCCATCCTGTTTATCCTTACCAGCGGCGTGTTGCCGATGCATTTCGTGATGTCGTCAAAGATCGCGGCCATTGCCTGCCCCCTGTTTCTTTTCCACCATGACTTTGAAGAAATGCTCTTCCGGTGTCACGAGCAGCACCTGGTGCCCTTCGTCCTTGAGGCTGCGGGTCACGTTCACGATCGGCTCGCCGTCGTCGAGATAGAATTCGATGATTTCGCCGGACCGGACTTTCTCCATGGCAAGCCTGGCTTTCACGAAATTAAGCGGGCAGCACACGCCCCGCAGGTCAAGGATATTCTTCCTGGCCGCGGGAGCGGCGTTCGGCTGCGGCTGGTGGACGGCGCCTCCTGTTTGATCGGAGAAGATGCAGGCAAACGCGCTGTCTGTTCCGATACGGTCGAGCGTGTGGCCGAAGCGCTCCTTTTTCCTTCCGTGAGCGACATAGAAATCGAACGCCCGCCGGATGGAGTGCAGCAGATCCTCCCGGGATTCGATCAAGATCCGTGCTTTCGTGCCGAGGCGCGGCCGTTTTCCCATGGTGCCCCCCAGGTACAGCGTGTAGCCGGTTTTTTTTGCAACCCACGCCGCGGAGCTGCAGTTTCTGATGCAGAGGCCGCACAGGATGCACTTCTGCTCGTCGAGCACAAACCGCTCGCCCTGCTGCGTAATGGCCTCTGCCGGACAGATGCTCACGCACAATTTGCAGGCTACGCAAGCCTCCTGCTTCCATGCAGGCAGCACGCCGCCCATGATGCCGATGTCGTTTTCCACCGGTTTCGAGCAGTTGTTGGGGCAGCCCGAAATGCCGATTTTGAACTTATGCGGCGCCTGGATGCGCAGGTAGACGGCATCAAGCTCGGAGGCGAGCTCTTTTGTTTCAACGAGCCCGGACGTGCAGGTCGCATTTCCCGGGCAGGCCACAATGCCGCGCCCCCGCGGGCCGCACACGCCGAGCACAATGCCGTTTTCCTCAAGCTCCTCCCGTGCAGCCTGGAGGTTCTCGACGGGGATATCGTGGATCTCGATCGCCTGGCGTGTTGTCAGATGCACGCCGCCGCTTGCATAGGTGCGCGAGACGCGCGCCACGGTCTCCAGGTCCCCGGCGGTCATATCGCCGCCTACGGTTCTGAGGCGGATCAGATACGTGTCCTTCTGCTTCTGTGCTATGATGCCCACTCTCTTCAGTTCGTCAATGTTGGCCGGCGCTGTTTTTACCTCGCTCATGCAGGCTCCTTTTCGTGCAGAGATAATGCAGGCGGGGCAGGTTGCAAGGACTGCCTCGGGGAGGAAGGAACTTGCTTCCCGCCCGCGCCTTGAAGCATAGCATCCGGAAAGCAACAACCATGCCGCACGAAACACGAGGAAAAAACGCAGCTTCTCTGATTTCGGCAATTCACTGTTGATTATTTTTTATATATATTGTATAAATAATAACCAACAAGGCGCTTATGCATACCATTACGGTACTCACCCAAGACGACGGAAGTTTCGCACGGGAAATAAAGGCGGCGCTGCCAAAAGGCTACCGCCTCGCGAATCTCCAAAGCCGTGGCATCCCTGCAGGGGTGTCATCAGCATGCATTGTCATGGATCTCGACACCATGGAACCGTCCCGGATCAGCGACTACAGCAACACTGCCTTCGTTCTTGCTGTCACGAGCCAGGACAGGACCGGCCCGGTCATGGAAGCGGCGGCCTGGGGGGCCTACGAAATCCTCCGGAGGCCGTTCAAAAAGGAACGCCTCGCCCGGGTTCTGCAGGAGCTGCAGGAACTCAGGCAGGAGATGGACCACCACCTCGTGATCTCGAAGGACACGATCGCGCCGGCTGCAACCTGCGTAATCGTGGGCCGTTCGTCCCTGGTCATGGGGCTGTGCGAAAAGATCGCGCGCATCGCGCAGGTGGAGGTGCCTGTCCTCGTTACCGGCGAGACGGGCACGGGGAAAGAGCTCGTTGCCGAGGCCATCGCGCAGCTTTCGTCGCGCTTCGGCAGACCGTTCGTGGTCATCAATTCCGCGGCTGTCCCGGATGCGCTCATGGAATCCGAACTCTTCGGATACGAGCGGGGCGCATTCACGGGCGCGGTTGCGTCGAAGGAAGGCATGCTCAAGACCGCTGATACGGGGACCGTCTTCTTCGACGAGATCGGCGAACTGCCGCTTTCGCTCCAGGGCAAGCTGCTCCGCTTCCTCCAGACCCAGGCGTTCTATCCCGTGGGCGGCACGAGAGAAGTGCAGGTGAACGTGCGCGTAATCTCCGCGACAAACCGCGATCTCGCGGCCATGGTGCGCGAAGGCACGTTCCGGGAGGACCTGTACCACCGCCTGCGCGTTGCCGCGATTCATGTCCCGCCGCTCCGCGAGCGCAATAAGGACATCCCCTTGCTCGTCCAATGCCTCTTCTACCGCCATGCCCATACGGCGCAGAAGCCGATCAAGGGCGTCACCCGCGCATTCCTCGACCGGCTGCTTGCCCATGACTGGCCCGGCAACATCAGGGAACTCGAAAACACGCTTCGCTCCGCCATCGCCCTCTGCAAGACCGATTATCTTACCACGCATGACCTCAAGGATCTCGGCGCCGAATCCTTCGAAAAGCGCGGCGCTGATGCGGGCGACGCCATGGCCGCAGTGCTGATACCGTATATAAAGAAAGCGCTCGAGCTGAGAGAAAAAAATCTGTACGAAAAAGTCCATGCCGAAGTGGACCGGCATCTGTTTGCATACCTGCTGTCGCACACGCGGGAAAACCAATCGGAGACGGCGAGGCTGCTGGGCATCAACCGGCTGACTCTCAGGAAAAAACTCGGTCTCCAGAGATAATGGCTCCTGTTGATTGTTCCGCGCGCGGCGCCGGCTGCTGCGTCCCGCAATTCATCGATTCCGCGTACGGATGAGCCATTTAAATACTTGACTTGCCGCCGGATCACGTGCATACTTTTTTTAAGAGGGAGGCACGCACGAAATGCGCGAAATACACGTCCTGGCCGTCTCCTGCCTCGTCATGGCCTCGATCACATTCTACGTCGCAGCAAACTATCTCGGGTTCTCCTTCAAACGGCCCCAACTCAAGGAGCACCTGCCCTTCGCCCTTCTCTGTTTCAGCGTCGGCTGCTACGATCTGTTCAGCATCGGTCTGTATACTGCCGATTCGCTCGAAACGGGCATATTCTGGCAGCGGCTCCAGCTGGCCATGATGGCGCCGATATGCATCTTCTTCCTCTGGTTCACGGCGGTGTTCACGGGCAACCAGTCGAACAGAATCATCCGCATCCTCGCCGCATGGTTCCTTCTCGTCCTTGCCATCACCCCTCTCGTCGATCCGGTATATACCTTGACCGCGGACCATCCCGCGATCAAACGGATATCCCTCTTCTCCCTGCAGCCGATTCTGTATTACGAGGGTGCTGTCGGGCTGCTGTATCAGATCGAGATCCTGTCCGCGGTTCTCGTCTTTGCCTACCTGGCGCACCTTCTGTACCGTCATTATCAAACAACTCGGTACCGTCCGCTCCTGCTGATTCTCGGGTGTCAGTCCCTGTACTTCATCGGCGTTCTGAACGATGCGCTTGTTGCCGTGGGAGCATATTCCTTCATCTACCTCAGCGAGTATGCGTTTTTCTTCGTCATTGTCTCCATGGCGCTCGTGCTGTTCGGCAGATTCATTGATCTGCATCGAGAAGTCGAGAGCCTGAATGTTACACTCACGCAAAAAGTCTATGAGAGGAACCAGGAAGTTGAAAAACTGAACGGCGATCTCAAACGCGTGGCCGAACGGGACCCCCTGACCGGTGTGTACAACCGCCGGTTCTTCACCGAGTACTTCGATATCGAAATGAAACGGGCGATCAGCAACCGCGAGCACAAATCGCAACTCATGGGCGACGCGGAAAGCATGCATTTCGGTCTCGCCATCATCGACATCGATCATTTCAAGCTGATCAACGACACGTACGGCCACATCACCGCGGACAGCGTGATCATGCAGGTCATTGCGGTCATTCAGGAGAACATCTTCGCACGCGACGTTCTCTGCCGGTACGGGGGCGATGAGTTTGCACTGCTCCTGACCAAAACGTCGCAGCGCGGCGTCAGGCAGGCGGCCGAAAAGATCCGCCGCGAAATCGACGAGCACGCATTCATTTTCGGCAAGGGGCTCCCCCGGCAGCACATCACCGTGAGCATCGGCCTCCTCACCTTTGAAGAGCTCCTCGACAAAGGCCGCGAAGAAGCGCTGAAACTCGCCGAGGACCGCCTGACGATGGCGAAAATCATGGGGAAGAACCGTATCATCCATGGAGAAAAGAGCACAGGAGAGGCGGTTGAGCGCTCGGGAGGCTGCGCGTGAAAAGGGCGGTGCGGGCGGGTCTTTCCTCTTGTGTATCAGCCCGGATTGGGATATAGTATCGGCTGGAGCGTATTCATCCCCCGAACATGCCGGAGCGGTCCTGATATTTGACTATGAAAACCATATGTATCGTCGACGATGAGCCGTCTATCGGCACTTCGGTAGCAGGCGTGCTGCAGGACGAAGGATACCGGACGCTTGTGTTTCCCGATGCCGAGAGTTTTCATGCCCAGCTCGATGCGATCCAGCCCTCACTCGTCCTGCTGGACATCTGGCTTCCGGGCATGGACGGCATGCAACTGCTGAAACTGCTGCTCGCCCGCTTCCCGCAGCTGCCCGTTATCATGATGAGCGGCCACGCGGGAATCGACGCGGCGGTCGCCGCTATTAAAACCGGCGCCTTTGATTTTCTGGAAAAACCGCTGCACCTGGAAGTGCTGCTCGACAAGGTCGCGTCCGCGCTCAAGCACAAGCCTGCCGGACGGGGAATGGCGCTTCCTTCGGACACCAGGCTCGAGATCGCACCCGCGGATGATGCGGTCCCCGCGGGAGCGGTCGACATCGTTGACTCGGAGGAACCGCAGCGAACGCTCAGGGGAAACCTCGTCCTGAACGGCGTCGGGCTCCTGAGCGGCCGCAACACGGGCATCATTCTGAGCCCGCTGGGGACCAACGAGGGGATCGTTTTCCAAACGCTCGACGGCCAGACGATTCGCGGCCACATCACGTCGCTCGAGGATTACGCCCAGTCCGGCGAAGCGAAGACCTTTACTGCGAACTCCACAACACTGGATAACGGCAGGCGCCGCGTGCGCACCGTCGAGCACCTCATGGCCGTCCTCTCCATGTACGGCATCACGAACGTTCTCATCAAGGTCGACGAGGAGATCCCGAACGTAGATGGTTCGGCAAAGGACTTCTGTGACATGATCGACGAAGCGGGAGTGGAGGAGCAATCCGCATATTCAAAAGTGGCCGTCGTCCGCCGGAAGATCGGGGTGGGCAGCGAGGACCAGCAGGAGAAGCATCTTTTCGCCGAGCCCTACGAAGGTTTCGAAATCTCCATGCGCGTAAACTACCCGCTTCCCATCGGAGAACAACGCCTCGTCTTCAATCCGGCCCGCGCATCGTTCATCAAAGAGATCGCCCCTGCCCGGTCGTTTAACACATTCGAGAATATCGAAATGGCGCAGAAACTCGGCAAGGTCGGCGGCGGGTACCTCAATTCCCACATCATCATGTACGACGGCAAGGTCATCAATACGGAACTGCGGTACCCCGACGAGTTCGTCCGGCACAAAATTCTGGACATGATCGGCGACCTCTACCTGCTCGGGTATCCCCTCCGCGGCCGCATCACCGCAAACATGACCTCGCACGGCTACAACCAGGCACTCGTACAGCACCTGTACAGGGCGATCCAGGGCAACGGCAGGGTGCAATAAACTCTTTGCAGACCGGTCTGCAGCGGTTCCGGCACTTTTTTGCGCGGCACCTCGCCGAACATCCTTTTCCCGAAATAATCCCATCCCGGCCGTGCATGAACCGTTCTTGGCAGCAACGGTGAGCGTACGATTTTTTTTCACGATGCCTTGCTATGCAGGAAAACGTCAAGTATATTTACATCATGATATGACGTTGATTCCGGTTTTTATCATTCCAGAATATTTCTTTCAACCGGGCCGGACATGACTGACCTTTTCAGTGCAGCAAACTATCACCTTCCTGTCGACGCCCTCCCCCTGCTTGCCACTGCGATTGTCTATTTTATGATCGCCACCCTCGGCGCGGTTCGTGAAGGCGGTGTGATCGGCCGATCGCTGCTCGCTCTCGGCGCCACCGTCGTCATTTGGTTCTCTTCGGCTTTCCTCCTGCGCTGTTCCCTGGACGAACAGACGGCTGTCTGGTGGTCACGTGCGATCTACATCGGCGTCCCGCTCATGCCGGCCGCGCTGTACCATTTCACGGTGTTGTTCCTGAAAACCCATTCCCGGTACAGCAGAATCGTCCGGGCGGGCTGGTTGTTGGCGGTTTTTTTCGCCGCCCTCTTCGCGGGCACCGACGTGCTCATAGACGGCGTACGGCATTTTTCGTGGGGATACCGGCCCCGTTTTACGCTTTTCAGCGCGTTCTTTCTGCTGTATTTTCTTGTTCTCATCGGGATGAGCGTCTACCGTTACTTCCGGGACTTTCAGACATCCGAGCCGGGCGGCATTCACCGCAAAAGAACGCTCCTGCTGCTGATCGGATTCGCCATAGCCTCGGGGGGCTTCGTCGACTACCTGTCCAATGCCGGTCTTGCGGTCTATCCGTTCGGCTTTCTGCCGATGCTCGCCGGCATCGTCTTCATTTCGTACACCATGTGGACG
Source organism: Nitrospirota bacterium (assembly GCA_035490495.1). Taxonomy (GTDB): domain Bacteria; phylum Nitrospirota; class UBA9217; order UBA9217; family UBA9217; genus JAJYKN01. Next base: position 6,105 of record DATHDE010000072.1, on the reverse strand, counting down.
TACCGACTTGTTGACATCACACCGCAGTTTGCCGCACAAAACGTGCTCGACACGATGAACGATGCCCTGCTGGTTCTCGACGCGGACGGCATCATCAGGCTGGTGAACAGAGCTGCCATAGGGCTGTTCGGTTTCGCCGAGCAGGACTTTCTGGGAAAACAGATTTCCTCCGTACTCGGCGACGCGGGCTTTGCAGCGCGCTTTGCCCGAACCGCATCAGGCGACGATTTTCTGCATCAGGAACTCGTAAGTCATAAACCAGGAGCGGATGACCGCACGCTCGATCTCTCCGCCTCCGTCATGAAGGATGACAATAAGCGGTCCCTTGCCCATGTGCTCATCATCCGGGACATCACGCATGTGAAACGCGCAGAGGCCGAGCTGATCAAAGCCCGGGATGAGCTCGAGCTTCGTGTAGAGGAGCGCTCCTCGGAGCTCAGACACGCAAACGAACAGCTGGAGCAGGAAAAGAGCTTCTCCGAGACGATCATCGATGGACTCCCCGGTATTTTTTTCATGTGTGACGATGCCGGGCGCTTCCTCCGCTGGAACGCCAATGAAAAAGAGGTGACGGGGTATTCGGAGCTGGAACTCTCCCGGATGGATGTCTACGGCCTGTTTCCCCAGGACCGAGATCTGCTCGCCGCGAAAATGCGGGAAGTGCTGGAGGCCGGCCAGAGCTTCATGGAGATATTGCTGGTCACGAAAAGCGGCATATCCATTCCCTTCTATGTAACGGCATACCGCATGGTCATCAACAACACGCAGTACATCGTCGGCATGGGCATCAACATCTCCGACCGGAAAAAACTCGAGGAGCAGTTCCATCAGGCCCAGAAAATGGAGGCAGTCGGCCTTCTGGCTGGCGGCGTTGCGCATGATTTCAACAATATCCTTTCCGCGATCATCGGCTACGCCCATATTACCCTGATGAAACTGGCGGAAGATGACCCTCTCCGGCACAATCTCGAGCAGATTCTCGAATCCGCGGACCGGGCAGCTGTTCTCACGCAAAGCCTGCTCGCCTTCAGCAGAAAGCAGTCCATCAGCCCTGCAGTGATCGACATGAACATCGTGGCGAAAAACATCGAAAAACTCCTGCACCGCCTGATCCGCGAGGATATCGTTCTGGAAACAAGATATGCGGCCGCCCCCCTCTTCGCGAACGTCGACCGGGGGCAGATAGAGCAGATACTCATGAACCTCGCCACCAATGCCCGCGATGCCATGCCGGAAGGCGGCAGACTGACCATAACGACAAGCCGTTTTTCACTCACCCGCCGTTTTATCGAGACGCACGGGTACGGCAAGGAGGGGGAGTACGTCTGCATCTCCGTATCGGACACCGGACTCGGCATGGATGAGCACACGGCATCGCATGCGTTCGAACCCTTCTTTACCACGAAAGGACCCGGCAAAGGGACGGGACTCGGCCTCTCCACGGTCTATGGAATCATCAAGAGGCATGACGGTTTCGTGGAGCTGTCGACCGCGAAGGGACACGGGGCGACTTTTCATATCTATCTCCCGATCGCCGCATCCGCCGTTGAGACCACGGCCGAGAAAGAAAGCGCCCCCCTCAACCTCCGCGGAGGCACGGAGACCATTCTCGTAGCAGAGGATGATGAAGTCCTGCGGAGGCTGAACGTCGAAGTACTGACCCAGTTCGGGTACGCCGTCATCGAAGCAGGCGACGGAATCGATGCCGTTGCTAAATTCAAGGAGGATCAGCAGAACATACGCCTGGTCATCCTGGACGGCATCATGCCCCGCATGAAAGGGTTCGAAGCCCTGAACGAAATCAGGGCGGTCTGTCCCGCTGTCAAGTGCATATTCCTGAGCGGATACTCTGAGGACATCTTTTCCAAGGTCAGCGCACAGGCCGGGCAGGCGGAACTCATCATAAAGCCCGTGTCTCCCGTGAACCTGCTGAAGAAAGTGCGGGAAGTTCTCGACCGAAGTATTTGACGCAGGAGCGCTGTCTCCCTCGCACCGGGCATTCCTGTCCACCTCGTCGCGCGGAACAGTGTTTTCCGGACAGGCAACCGGCACAGCGGGGAACACACGACCGGGAATGTCCGCGCCAGGGGGCCTTGCCGCGCTGGTACAGCCTCCCGGGGACAGGAAAGAGGACTGTTCCATGACAACCAAAGAAAGGCCGAAGATCATCGGAGTAATCGGCGGCAGACAGGTGGACGGTTCGCTGCTGAAGGAGGCGGAAAAAGTCGGCGAGATCATCGCGGCTCAGAAGGCGCTGCTCGTGTGCGGCGGTTTAACCGGTGTCATGGAGGCTTCAGCAAAAGGAGCCAAAGCGAAAGGCGGCATCACGATCGGAATAATTCCTCACGATCATACGAGAGAGGTAAACGAATATATCGATATCCCCATTGTTACCGGCATGGGCATCGGCAGAAACGTCATCATAGCCAGAACCGCCGATGCGCTGATCGCAGTCGGCGGGGAATACGGGACCCTCTCGGAGATTGCCTACGCCCTGCAGCTCGGCAAAACCGTGGTCGGGATAAAAACGTGGGACATCAAAGGAGTCACTCCTGCAAAGAATGCGGAGGATGCAGTGAAAAAGGCACTGAACAGCGCCGCGGTCTGATTTTCAGGCAGCATTTTTTTTGAAGCCGCTTGCGCCGGATGCTACTTCGTGAACAGGAACTCGCCCACGTACAGGAGCAGGAGCACGAACCAGCCTGCGAGAATGATGAACTCCAGCGTCGCACGGTAGGACACACTGAAATTCTCCGTGGCCATCGTATACACGTCTTCGAAGGTGTCGAGTTTTTCCTTGATTTCCGATTTCCATTCATCGAGGTGAAACTTCTTCGCGATCAGCGAATAGAGCCTGGCCGAGTACCAGTCCCCGATGAGCTTGATATTCCGCTCCACCGCCTCGGACTCGAGAATGGACTGTGTGCGTATTTCGATGATCTCCTTCACGACCTTCCGCACCTCGCGGGTGCGTATGAACGGCAGGCCCCGCGGGGCCGCGATGAGGCGGAGCGTTTTTTCAAGCCTGTCGTCGAGGTCCGAATCGAGGATGCGCGATTTCAGGAGCTGAAGGTTCGCGATCTCGAACAGTTCGATGTTGCTGTCGAAATCCCCCGCAGAATCGAAAATGAACGCGCCGTCCCAGTCAACGACCGTGATGTCGTCCTTGCCGTACTTGAGATAGGCCGAGAGCGTGGATCGCACCTCCTCTTCATCGAGCACAATGCTCTCGTTCTTCAGAAATGCCGCGATCTTCTCCCCGTACAGGGACAGGTATACTTCAGGATCGCCGGAATATCCGGAGATGCAATAGACGCTGTACTCCTCATCGTGATCGGGATTGCAGGTGAACTCGGCAAGGATATTCCTGCAGGTGGTGATCAGGGAGCGCTTCAGGTCGAGCGTATCGTCGCCCAGGATGTCGTCGAGATCCAGCGAAGCTTCGACCACAACCACATCAGGCGGATATGCTTTTACGAGGAATCCGACTTCCCTGCCGTCCACGGCCCGGCGCTCGAGTTTGATGATCTTCTGCTTCGGGATCACATCGGGATAGCTCGGCGCGCTCTTGACCGTTCTCACGGCGACGACATCCGTGGCGTCCAGGTTGAGACAGGTCCGGCCGACCAGGAACACCACGAGCCTGCCGGGAAGGGGTTTTGATTCGATTTCCACGTTTATCTCCGCATCAGGACGGGGATGGCAGCTTTTGCGTTCCGCCGGACGGCTCGGGTACTTCCGGCGAGTAGGGGAACTCCGACAGCGTGAACGCCTGATACGTGAACACGAGCAGGGAAACGAGCCCCCACGCGAGGCCGATCACGACGCCGCCGTCGATAATGCCGCGCCAGGGCTGCTCGAGCATCCGCACCAGGATCACGAGCACGACGATGCCAGCGGTAACGGAAATCGATGTAATCCGGCGCCTGCGCGGTGCGTGAAAGTAGGCCATGCAGAAAAAGGGCGCGAGCAGAGCGTGAAGCATATTGGGATGGTCCTTGAGATACCGCGCGCGGGCCGCAACGCGGGGGGAGAAGGCCTTCTGAAACGCACGGTATCCTTCGGCATAGGCCATGAAGAAAACGACGAGAAGGGTCGCGATCCAGTGACGCAGGGACCAGTCACGGGAAAGCGCGTCGACAGCGAGGGGGGCCAGGCGGTAGATCGCGCTCGCAAGCAGCAGCACGACGCCGGCGATGCCCCAGAATGCGCCGAACACGGCCATATATCTACTCCTTCACTTCCCGGACAGGAAGCCCTGTCTGTCGGTCGTTTCGGAATATTCCCGCATCAAGAAACATGCTCCACAGTTTTCCCCACGTTCTCCAGTCATGGCCGCCCCTTATCGTTTTCACATGCGAGGGAGGCAGGAGTGATGCAAGATATGCCTGCTCGCCGGAAAAGCGGTCGCTGCTGCCGTACCCCAGATACACGCGCGGAGCGCAGGCTTTTCCCCTGTCGCAATCCGTGCGCCGGAATTTTTCCTGCTCGATATTGTCTTTTATCCACAACCAGAGCTGCTTATCCCACTCGTCTTCGGTTTTTTTCCTGATCTCGGAAGGATGCCACTTGCTGATGCCGCCGGCGCTTTTGATTTCATCAATGACTTCATCCTTCCCGAGGAACGGTCCGAGCAGGACAACCCCTTCGATATCCTCCGGGAACTGGCGCGCATAGGACACGCTGCCGTACCCGCCGAGCGAATTGCCGACCAGCCAGATGCGATGATAGCCGCGCGCCTTGGCGGGCTCGATAATGTCTTTTTTGATGCGGGTAAAGACCGTCCCCTCAAGGTAGTATCCGAGATGGGCGTTCACGGCGATCATGTCTGCGTCCAGGCCGCGTGTGCGCACCGCGTCGACGAGTCCCTTGTCCTTGAATACCGTCATGTCGTCCCCCCGTCCGGGAAGAAAGACGAGGAGCATGGTTGCTGCCGGCGCAGTGCTGCCGGGATAGCGGATCGCATCAATGGGCACGGTGGTCGGCGGCAGACATGCCGCAGGGGCAAAAAGAAGCAGCAGCCCCATCACGCCCAGAAAAAGCTCATTGTTTGCCCGGTTCATGGGACCTCCGCACAACGACTGCGAGCCTCCTGCTGCTGCAATCAAGTATACCAGAACGAACCGTGCAATAAATCCGCTTCAGCGGCTGATGGCTTTCAGGATCCCCTGCAGCAGCGCTGTGGGCGTCGGAGGACATCCGGGAATGCGCACGTCAACGGGGATCACCTGGTCAACGCCGCCGAGGGACGCATAGCTTCTGCCGAAAACGCCGCCCGTGCAGCCGCACTCTCCCACCGCCACAACGATCTTCGGAGCGGGCGTGGCGTGATAGGTCCTTCGGAGCGCGATCTCCATGTTGTGCGAAACCGGGCCTGTCACGAGAAGCAGGTCGGCGAACCGCGGGGACGCCGTGAAATGGACGCCGAATCGCTCGCAGTTGTAGAAGGGGTTGTTCATTGCATGGATCTCGAGCTCGCACCCGTTGCACGATCCCGCGTCCACCTGCCGGATCGCGAGGCTGCCCCGGAAGCGCTTCTTGATCGCGGCTTCCAGCTGCACGCCGATTTTTTCGATCTCAGGATCGGTCACCGGCGGAAGCTTTTCCGTCACGATCCCGGTGCGGAATATTTGTCCCAGAATGCGAAGCATGATTCCACCCTCAAAGAAATGGGAACCTCAGATGAACACAGATGCGGACCAAGCATCATGATAAAAAATCAGCTCATCGCATCGTTACTCACTGCCTCGTATCTGTGTCCATCCGTGTTCATCTGTGGCCACTAAAGTTTTTAGCGTGTGCGGCATAGCCGCCCGTGGTTACAAGTCGTTTCCCGAATACGACTGATTGAAGCTCTTGTTGCACAGCGGGAAATCGGGAACGATATTGCCGTGGATGCACTGCTCCAGTCCGAGCCAGTTCACGCTCGACGGATCTCTCACCATGCAGCGGTTTATCTCGCCGTTGGGCCCGGACTGCACCCAGTAGATGATCTCGCCGCGCCATCCTTCGACGGCAGAAAACCCCGACCGGTCCGGCAGGGGCACCTCGATGGGTTCCATGATCCTGCCCCCGGGCAGCGTCCGCAGGATATCCCGGATGATC
>DATHDE010000071.1:0-4175 GCA_035490495.1 Nitrospirota bacterium | reverse complement strand
TCCCGTCACACCCGGCGCCCGTACCGCCGTGTTTATTGGATTGCCAACCCACAAAATCTGAGTACAGAGAGGCAAAATTATTAACTTCGGCAAGCTGAACGTTCGTATCAAGATTGTCTGCTTGAAGCTGAACACGACCCGGTGCGCTGGCAGTAACTTCTTGCACGATTTGCGAAGCGACATAGCCAACAGGATCGTTCGACAGGTTCGGAAAATCTATGCCGTTTGCTCCCGGATTAAAAAGACTGAGCCCCAGAAACCGGTCGGAGAACGCCAGCGCAAAGGCATCAGCTATCTTGCCGAATCCATTGGTGACAGCCGCATCCGAGTACCCATACCCCAGCCAGGAGGTTGAACTCGCGTCACTGATCACGGCGGTGTACGCGAGCCTTCCATCCGGACAGGTAGTTGTGTCTGTGGACACGGGCCTCGGGAAGCCGGTTGGAAGGCGAATTTCTTCATCATAAACGCTGAGTCCGGGGATATGGATCAGGGTAAGTGACCCATACACACCCGTTGCTTTCAGATGCGAAGCAAGGGCCACGGCAGCAGCGCCCCAAAATTCCTGTACCTTCGGATTCCACGGCAGCAGGACGTAAGCACTGATGCAATTGCCTCCGCTTCCTCCCGTGGTCCAGACATCAAAGAGAGGAGCGCAATCAGCGCCGCATGCAGCCGCGAATCCGTTCGGCAGCGACTGCAGGTAGGTACTTGAACTCTGAAACCCTACTTCCAGCGTTATCGAAAATTTTTTGCCATGTGAAACGGCGGTCTGCACCAGCGTGTCCAGGTAGGTCCAGTCCCAGGAAAATGTTCCCCATGTTGTGATGCTTGGAAGAATTTTTGCGATAGGCACAAAAATAGCGTGGCCCGTGATGTCGTTCTGGTATGCGGGCGACGAGGTCAGACCTGCTGCATATGCCGTGGCCGTCGATTGTTCGTTACTCGCTTCGTTTACCACATAAATGCCTGAGGGAGTGGGAATCGTCGCAGCGGTTCCGGCCGTACTACCGCCGCCTCCACTACAACTTGCAACCGCAATAAACAGTACTATGAGTAATAATACAACTCGAGCCCCTTTGGATATTCTGCTCATGATGAACTCCTGAACAAAATCGTCCAGAAAGTCATCTCTCTTCTTTCTGAAAAAAGACTTTGATGACGTATATTACAAGTTTATTCCTTTTTATTGGCTTGTCAATTTGAGAAGGATCTTTATGCTCTTTCGGTACGAGGTCTAAAGCTTGCCGTGAAATTCGCTCTGAGGGTGAGTAGTGAAGATATTCATGACCAGTGAAATTTCATCCTCCGGTGGGTCAGGAAATCAGGACCAAGATGCGGACGAGGTAGCTTCCTGCAAAATCATTTCTGAGGAATCCTCTTGGTGTCGATCACCGCTGTTTCAGTCAACTCACTATTCATTCCGTGTCCCAAGCTGCAATTCCCCCAATACATAAAACCAAAGTCTCTTCAGCAAGATCCTTATATTGCTGCTTCTCAACCTGGGGAAGCAATCAAGTATATCAGTGTTACACTTATTGCATGGATGCCAAACAGAATAAGATAAAGGAATAGGCAGACGTTCGTGTCGGAACCAAAGAGATAAAATGCAGGGGAACTTCGTGCCGCAACAATTCGGTAATTGTTGCGGAGTCGATATTGTTTGCAAAAAAGCTCCGGAAGAAACGTGTAAAGAGATCTGTCCTGAAGCTAAGGAACTCTTAAAGTCCGGAATTTAGCACTAATGCTCATCCTATTTCAGGAGCCTCAAGGGGGTCGCTGAACGAGATGGTAGTTCTGCTTGATGTAGATAATACGCTGCTGGATAACGATAGAATAGAACAGGATTTACAGCTGCATCTTGAAAATGAATTCGGGAAGGAGAGCAAAAACCGGTATTTCGCCATCTTGGAGGAGCTGCGGGCGGAGCTTGGGTATGCAGACTATCTCGGGGCCTTGCAGCGATACCGCCTCGATGACCTCTGCGACCCCCGCCTGCTTATGATGTCTTCATTTCTGGTGGATTATCCTTTTGCCAGTCGACTGTACCCTGATTCGCTCGCGGTTCTTGATCACGTCAGTACCTGGGGGACAACCGTGATCCTGTCTGATGGCGATGTGGTTTTTCAACCGCGCAAAGTACAGCGCTCCGGGCTCTGGGATTCGGTCGGGGGACGTGTTCTGATATACGTTCACAAGGAGCAGATGCTTGCCGATGTCGAGCGCCACTATCCGGCTCGCCATTACATTATGGTGGATGATAAAATTCGCATCCTTGCTGCTATGAAAAAAATCTGGGCTGGTCGACTGACAACGGTCTTTGCGCGCCAGGGGCGTTATGCGCACGATCGTAAAACCGTCGCGTCCCAGCCGGAGGCGGATATTACCATTGATCGAATCGGCGACCTGCTCGGCTACAGCGTTGACACGCTGCTGGCTGCTGACGAAAAAAGACAGGGCAATACAGGTTCCCTTGACAACTCATGCGGATTTTAATCATCAACAGCGGATCTTCCAGCATCAAATTCTCCCTTTATGATATGGGGGGCGGGGAAGTACAGGTGCTCTCGGGTAAAACAGAGGGAATCGGAGCGTCAGCAGGCCGATTCAGCACCAGAGCATCAGATGGAAACGCCCAGGGAGAAGATACAAGGGTTTTCCTAAACCATAATGAGGCGCTGAAAGTGATTACCGCGTGGCTCGCAGGGGTGAAGGGAGGCGCCCCGGATGCCGTCGGTCACCGGCTTGTGCACGGAGGGAGTATGTATGTCAAGCCGCACCTGATTGACGAGGAACTTCTAAAAGCGCTCAAGGCCCTTGTGCCCTTTGCGCCCGATCACCTTCCGCACGAAATCGGCGCTATAGAGGCATTCATGCGTTTCTATCCCCGCATCGCGCAGGTTGCCTGCTTCGATACTGCGTTTCACCGGACCATGCCGGAAGTGGCGCAGCGATACGCCCTCCCCGGGGAGGTGCGCCGCCACGGCATAGTACGGTACGGGTTTCACGGACTGTCCTACGAGTACATTCTGGCCGAGCTCAGAAAGGAAGCGGGACCGGCGGCGGCCGAAGGCCGGGTGGTTGTCGCTCACCTCGGTAACGGCGCGAGCATGGGCGCCTTTCAGAACGGAACGAGCAGGGACACAACCATGGGATTTACTCCGGCGGGAGGTCTGGTGATGAGCACTCGATCGGGAGATATCGACCCCGGCGTGATCGTGTACCTGCTGAAGGACAAGGGCATGAATGCCGCATCGATCAATCGCCTGGTCAACAAAGAGGCAGGACTCCTCGGCGTATCAGGTATCAGCTCTGACGTGAAAGAGCTGCTGGACCGCGAGACGCGGGAACGCGGTGCAGCTGAAGCCATGGAATTGTTCTGCTATCAGGCGCGGAAATTTCTCGGCGCTCTTGCTGCAGTGCTGGGCGGGCTTGACACATTGATCTTTACCGGCGGCATCGGTGAGAACTCTCCGCCCGTCCGGGAGCGTATCTGCAGAGAGCTGGGGTTCCTCGGCATCCGACTCGATGCCGGCCGGAACAGCGCGAACCAGCCTGTTATATCAACCGATGACGGCGCCGTTGTCGTGCGCGTGATGAAGACCAATGAAGAACTGATGATCGCGCGGCACACGTATGACCTCATCAGAAACACGGGAGGAAACCATGAAAAAAAAGACCATAGCCGTGACCTCTCAGAGTGATACCGCTCCTCTTACAAAGGAGTATCTTGACCGGATACATGCCTACTGGCGCGCGGCCAACTATCTTTCCGTCGGCCAGATCTACCTGTACGACAACCCGCTGCTCACGCAGCCGCTCACCCTGGAGCACATCAAACCCCGTCTGCTCGGCCACTGGGGTACGACACCGGGGCTCAATTTCATCTATGCGCACCTGAACCGTGTGATCAGGGAGCAGGACCTCAATATCATATTCATCTGCGGTCCCGGCCACGGAGGTCCGGGCGTCGTTGCCAATACCTATTTGGAGGGAACCTACAGCGAATTCTATCCCCGCATCTCCCAGGACGCTGAGGGCATGCAGAGGCTCTTTAAACAATTCTCGTTCCCCGGCGGCATCCCGAGCCATGCCGCGCCCGAAACGCCCGGCAGCATTCACGAGGGAGGGGAGCTCGGGTATTCGCTGAGCCATGCGTTCGGCGCCGTCTTCGA
>DATHDE010000070.1:0-8867 GCA_035490495.1 Nitrospirota bacterium | reverse complement strand
TGTCCTTGCTTTTTCTAATCCGTATGCCAGGGCTTCCTTGGCCTGGAGCGTTCCGTCATAAGCAACCATGATCTTCATGTATCTGTCCCCCTTCTACTCAGTAGGATATGTTCAACCGCAATCTTGCTTTCTATAATGCATCACCTGTGCCAGAATAAAATCAGCTTTAAATCAATTGGTTATAATCATCGGTGCAGTTTAATTACTGCATGAAGGGGGCAAGTTTTTACTGCAGGCAGGCACTTTAATGATTAGAATTTTAATACTTTTTTGAAAGACCTGTAACAGACCATCTATTCATGATCGACATTATGAAAATAATTGCTGAATCTCCTATCTTAGTAATACTTAGTTTCAGACACCTCTTACCTGATCGAATAAAACTGTTTCGTTAACATTGCGCCCGTTTTAATTTCATTAACACTACGAAATGATCTCACAGTTCAACAACATACATAACCACAACAAATGAACATAAACTGTAATTCAGCAAACGAATTTCATTTCTTTTTATTCATCATCTCTTGTAACCGGGCAAACGGCTGATATGTCGTGCGTGATGGGGTCGATTCATCAGGCGGGATGGTCCCTTCCAGCAGCTGCTTTTGATGCTCATTATCGTGGCAGTAAAGACATAACAGTTCCCAGTTGCTTCCGTCGGGCGGATTGTCGTCATGGTTGTGGTTCCGGTGATGGACTGTCAGCTCGCGCAGCTTTTTCCCCGAAAACTCGCGGCCGCATCTACCGCATACATGTGGAAAAAGCTTGAGCGCCTGATCGCGGTAACCCTGCTCGCGTATCTTCTGTGCGCGTCGTGCTTCAGAAACGATCTTGCTCTCTCCATCGATTTCGGGATGCTCTCTTTTTTGTGTCATTTCCGCAATCCGAAAAGCCTTGCCATCAGATGATATGATAAAACATAATCGAGCTCACGACAGGGGCCGCATCTGTCCATGATGCTGCATTAAAAAAAGCGGCAGGCTTCGACCTGCCGCTTGTGGTATCGCTCATATTCATGAATCAATGCCCGGTCGGGAAAAACGTGTAGCTCACCCATACGAGGATTCCGAGCAGGACGATGCCTAGACCGATGCTCCATCCAATCAGTTTTTTTTCAACGGGAAGAAGCGGTTCCCATTCCATCTTTTTCAGTTCTTCAGACAGTTTCGGTTGTTCGGCCATGATAGTCTCCTTTCCTCCTTTCTAGCCCACCAACGGCGGTTTAACGCCGTGGAAGAAGATCCACGAGATAACAAGCCCGATCCAGATGATGAACCCGAAGAGTGAAATCACGTACACTGCTGCAAGCCTGCCGATTCCCTCTTCCCAGAGCTTCTTGAAGTTGGACACCAGTCCGATCGTGAAAAAGGTCATGACGAAGAAGATGCCGCGGAAAACATTAGCTTCGCCCGTAGACGCCCTGGCTGCATTCATGGTGGCTTTGGGCTCTTTGAGTTGATCGTTCAGGGGGGCGAGCTGTGCTTTGTCCTTTCCGATCTTGTCTGCGAGAGCGGCGGCAGAGGTCTTGTCGTTCGCGATCTGACCTTTGAGGGCCGCAATGGCCTTCTTGTCCTTCGGCTTAGTCGCCGCAAGCTTTGATTCCTCATCAGCAACTTGCTTGTTCATAGCTGCAAGCTGCGCCTCCTGAGCTGCAATCTGCTTCGTCAGCGGGGTGACCTGGCCGCTCATTGCCGTCATCTTCTTCGAGGCGGGGAGGCATACCAGAAGAATGATGATGAAGGTGACGATGTAACCGATGACGAACTTCGGGAACCGGTCCCAGATCTGGCCGGGTCTGACTTTTTCACCGGGCTTGCACTCGATGAACGAGCACCAGACAATGGCCAGGACAAAGGCCCACACCCCGATGAAAATGTCGATGAAGACCTTCACGACTGCGGCAGCGTTCTTAATCCATTCCGGCTGATACATGATCCCTTCTGCAGCAGCCTTACCCAGGATCAGGCCTTCTGTTACCGCTCCCGAAGCAACCGCGGCGCCGTCGGTCTTGACGGCAAGCCCCATCCATGCGCCGGCAACCATCGGTTCCTTGTACAGGAACGTCTCTGCAAAGAATGGAAGCACGATCAGCTCGACCACGGCGAAAATCACGACGAGCGAGGAGACCATGATCGGCACCACAGGCCTGGCCTTGATCGCACCGCCGGTGGCAATCGCTGCCGAGACGCCGCAGATCGAGATTCCCGAGGCCAGCGGCGCCGCCCACTCACGGCTGAACTTGAAGTATTTACGGGCGATGAAATACACGAGTGCCCAGTAGATCAGGTAGGCTTCGACGATGGCGCAGAGGCCGCGGAACATGACCGCTGTGGCCAGTCCCAGCTTTTCCGCCGCCATCAGGCCGAGGGAGCCGCCGAGAATCACAATGGCAGTTTTAATATATAACTCTGGCCGGACCGCTGCCTTGATCGAGTTCGCAAACGAAGGCACAAAATTTCCGAAGAACAGGCCGACGAGAAGAGCGATGATGAACCCGGCCTCGGCCGTAAGTTTCAGCGACCACGTAATGCCGAATTTTTTCATGTCCGGCGCCGTAGTCACGGCGATATTCGCGTAGCTCCCCAGGATCCAGCAGATATAACTTATCCAGAATACGACGGTAAAACCTATAATGAAATTCTTGAGGTCGGCCTTGAGTGCAGCGGCCCCAATTGTCATAACGACAAGCAAAACGACATAGGTAAGAAGAAGCGACCCGAATCCACCCAGCCAGGCCGCCGAAATCGGCTTGAGTGCTTTCGACATATCGGTCCAGACGGCAGTGGTCACGCCCCAGTTCAGGACATCCGTGCCGACAAAGGAACCGAGCGAAACGATAAAGATGAACAAGCCGATCCATACAGCTAACCAGTCTTCACTGATGCCTTTTGTCTTTTCTTCCATACACCAGTAGTCCCCCTTTCGAAATTTGCTTCATGCACTGCAGCGACTCACCTCACCTCCTTTTCCTAGCATGCATAGTTTCCATAATAATTACCACCAGCCCTCATGAAACCTGCAAGAAAGCAGATCGCCACGATACTACAGCTGTGTTAGAAAAAAAACCACCTTTGTGCCTCTCCACTCCGCCGGATAGAAGCTGCGGAGAGGAGAGATGACTTCATGGAGATACAAGAAAGACGGATGACAGTTAATAGACCCGGCGCGAAATAATAGTGCATTACCCGACCGCGCCCAATCCAATTAATAACCCGTTTCAATTTTCGCTTTCCGCTATTATAGCAGCAAAAGCTTTTCTCTTCATCAGAAAAAAATGATGTTGATGGTGGCTTGCCATTAAAAACAACTGATTTAATAATACATTAGGGTAACAACGGCTGGTAAATAAAGAAGTGTTCAGTCCACCACGGTGTCTTTTATTATAGTATAAAAAACCGGAGATCGAAAAGGACCGGTGCTTTTGTTTCGTAATTTATTCATGCACCCCCTGGAACTGAGGATCCGGGTGACTCGCTCGTCAGCATATTTTCGAGCTTTACAATTTCCGATTGCTGGCCGAGAACGATAAGCGTATCCCGTGCATCAAGTTCGCTCGTCCCTCCCGGGTTGAACACCATCTGGCCGTGCGCCTTTTTAATGCCTACGATGATGACTCCCGTGTCTCTCCGAAGTCCTGCGTCTTTCAGGTTCTGTCCAATGAATGTACAATGATCGGGTATGAAAATTTCCTCCATCTGCAAATCCAGATGCTGCCTGCCCGTAGCGATCTCGATAAAGTCAACGACATTCGGACGCAGGATTGCCTGGGCCATGCGTGTCCCCCCGATCTGGTACGGAGAAATCACCTTATTTGCGCCCGCTCGTTTGAGCTTGATGTCCGTTCCTGGTTCACCTGACCGGGCAAGTATGTAGAGATGCGGATTCAGACCCCGCGCTGTAAGGGTGATATAGACATTTTCGGTGTCCGACGTGACCACGGACACAAGGCCTTTTGCACGCTTGATCCCGGCCTTGAGCAGCGTCTCGTCCTCCGTTGCGTTCCCCCGCAGATAGATCATGCTGTCTTCTTCAAGCCTTTCCTGAACCGCGGGATTGGTCTCGACAACAACGAAAGGGATGGGTTTAGCAGCGAATTCCTTGCAGATAAGCGAGCCGATTCTGCCGTACCCGCAGACAATATAGTGGTTTTTCATTTCGCTGATTGCCTTTTCCACTTTTTTCCTCCCGAAAAATTGCTGGATCTGGCCCTCGAACATGACCTGCGCCAGCTTGCTTACGGTATAACCGAGGACAGCCACGCCGAACACGATCAGCAGGATGGTGAAGACCCTTCCCGCATTGCTCAGGCTGTGGACCTCTTGAAACCCGACCGTACCGATCGTGATGATCGTCATATACAGGGAATCGAGCAGGTTCCATCCTTCGATGACCATGTATCCGAGCGTGCCGGCGGTCACGAGAAACATCATTATAAGAAGCGATATACGGAGGTCTTTGATAGTATTCATGGTTTACACGCGGCAACCGGTGCTGCGCTGCTTGTTACCTGCATTGTAGCAGATTGGTTCAAGGTGTCAAATGGTTCGCGCGCCTGCCGGAGAAGCACCCTGCCACGGTGCGTGCAATCATGCACGGTGCTACTGATAGGGATAAAAAACATAAAACAGCAGCGAAAGCACGGCGAAGATCCACATACCGGCGTGAATCTCTTTTCTCCTGCCGCTGAACATTTTGAGCACGGGGTAAGCCAGCAGGCCGGCCGTCATACCCACGCCGATATTGAACGTAAAGACCATAAGCGCAATAGTCAGAAAGGCGGGCACGAGCTCGGTGAAGTCTTCGAAATCTATTTTGGTGAGCGGATTGATCATGAAAATGCCGATCACGACAAGCGCTGCGCCGTAAGCATGAGGCGGCACCGCTGTCAGGACCGGAGAAAAAAACAGTGCGCAGAGGAACAGACCGACGACCACGAGCGCGGTAAAACCCGTCCTGCCGCCTTCCGTGATTCCCGCTGCGGATTCGATATAGGCTCCCGTGGTCGTTGTGCCAAGGATCGGCGCCGCGAGGTTTGCGACGGCATCGGCAAGCATGGGCTTTTCGATCTCCGGCAGGTTCCCCTTTTCATCGAGCAGACCGCCGCGCGCTGACAGGCCGAGAAGCGTACCCACGGTATCCACGAACGCCATCACGAAAATGATCAGGGCAATAGGAAGGTTCCTGAGGCTCAGGGCGTCGCTGATATTGAGCTGAAACGCGATGGGGCCGAGCCCCGGCGGCAGACTGAGCCAGGAAGCGGGAACGGGTGTGACCTTCAGAAAAAAAGACAGGAGCGTCGTTGCCAGGATGCCGATGATGATCGCCCCCTTGATACGCCTGATGATGAACAGCGTGATGATGAAAAAACCGAGAACAGCGAGCAGCACCGTGGGCTGGGACAACCGGCCCAGACTCACGGGCGCACCGGGGACGCCGATTGCAACAACCCCGGTCAGATTGAGTCCAATAAAGGTAAGGAAGAGGCCAATGCCCACGGAAAAGCTGTACTTGAGTGACAGCGGCAGTGCATCCGCCATCCAGCCGCGTACTTTCATGAGCGTAAGCGCCGTAAAAAGCAGGCCGGCAATGAATATTGCACCAAGAGCGGTCTGCCAGGGATACCCGAGCACTTTCACAACCGTGAAGGCTATGAAGGCGTTCTCCCCCATATAAGGAGCGAGAGCAAAAGGCCTTTTTGCGTAGAGTCCCATGACAAGCGTGCCGAATACCGCGGACAGGATTGTGGCGGTCATCGACGCCCCCTTGGGTATGCCTGCAGCTTCGAGGATCGCGGGATTTACAATGATGATATAAGCCATGGTGAGAAAGGTCGCCAGCCCGGCAAGAATCTCCTGTCGGTAGCCGGTATGATGGCGGGCAAACTCGAAATATTTTTTCATGCAGCAAAAATAGTTCAAATCAGAAAAAAAGGCAAGATGAAAGATAGCGGATCGCCGGTCGAACAGTTGGCTTATTGGCACTTCCTCATCGGACGGAGCATCGGGCAAGGATGGCGGTTTGCACATCCCAACTGGCAGTACGTTCGTTTCGCAAACAGAGATCTGACCGGTTTGACGAACGCTCCGACTGCGGCTGTTCTGGGATAATGACGGCCCTCTCGACGGCATGAGTTAAAATGAGAAAATCAAAATGGCAGCTTGACAAACACGGTAAATTCGACATATTATTATGCGTTTCCGCAGGCAATGCCTTTTCACGATCTATTGCATTCCGCGTCATTTCAGGGAGGATTGGGTGAAAGTCCAGCAGATTTCCATTTTTGTTGAAAACAAGTCGGGCCGCCTTGCCGAAGTGACCGATATTCTGGCAAA
This sequence comes from Nitrospirota bacterium, assembly GCA_035490495.1. Lineage (GTDB taxonomy): Bacteria > Nitrospirota > UBA9217 > UBA9217 > UBA9217 > JAJYKN01. Next base: position 2,535 of record DATHDE010000070.1, on the reverse strand, counting down.
AAACGGGATCAACATCAGGGCCCTCTCCCTGGCGGATACATCCGATTTCGGCATCCTGCGCCTCATTGTCAACGATATTGAAAAAACGACATCGCTCCTCAAGACGAACGGTTTCACTGTCGGGCGGAACGAAGTTGTGGCGGTGGAGGTCCCCGACCGCCCCGGCAGCCTGGCGACGATCTTGAAAACGTTGCAAGGCAACGGGATCAATGTGGAGTACATGTATGCCTTCACCCAGAAAAGCGAAGGCAATGCGGTTTTGATTTTCCGGTTTGACGAGGTTGAAAAAGCCATCAGCACCCTGCAGACAGCCGGCATCCGCATACTGCGGGGAGAAGAGGTGCAGCGGCTGTAATTCCGGCCCGCAGGGCGTGCTCGGAACAAATTCGGGGAAGGAGAATTCAAAGATGAAAAGAACAGGATTAGCTGCAGTCGCGGCAGCGCTCATGGCCATGATCGCCACGACCGCCATGGCGGGCACTGTCAAGATAGGAGCGCTTCTGGCGGTGTCCGGTCCGGCGTCATTTCTCGGAGCGCCCGAGGCAAAAACGCTCGAAATGCTCGTGGACGGGGTTAATGCCAAAGGAGGCATAAACGGCAACAAAATTGAATTGATTATCAAGGACACGGGCGCGAGCTCGGAAAAGACGCTCTCCTTTGCAAAGCAGCTGATCGAGGAGGAAAAGGTGTTCGCCATCATCGGTCCTTCCACGAGCGGCGAGACCATGGCCATTAAAAACATCGCGGAAGAGGGAAAAACCATCCTCCTCTCCTGTGCTGCAGCGGAAGTAATTGTGAATCCCGTGGCGAAATATGTGTTCAAGACGCCCCAAAAAGACAGCGATGCAGTGATCAAGATCTTTCAGCAAATGAAAAAAATGGGCATCACGAGAGTCGGCGTCCTCTCGTCGAACACGGGGTTCGGCAAGGCAGGCAAAGAACAGATCGAGAAACTGGCCCCGGCAAACGGCATCCAGGTGGCGATCAGTGAAGTGTATGACAAGGCAGCAACGGACCTTACTGCCGAGGCGACCAAAATGAAATCCGCAAACGTCCAGGCGATCGTCAACTGGTCCATCGAGCCGGCACAGGCCATTGTGATCAAGAACGTCCGTCAGATCGGCATGACGGTGCCGATCTTCCAAAGCCACGGTTTCGGCAACATCAACTATGCAAAGGCGGCCGGAGCTGCAGCCGAGGGCGTGTTGTTCCCGGCAGGCCGGCTTCTCGCAGCAGATATTCTCTCGGACAGGAATCCCCAGAAGAAGCTCCTTCTTTCCTACAAGAAAGAGTATGAAGCAAAGTACAAGGAGGAGGTAAGCACCTTCGGGGGCCACGCCTATGACGCATTCATCCTCCTCGAACAGGGAATCAAGGTAGGCGGTACGGACCGGGAAAAAGTGAGAACCGCCATCGAAAACATCAAAGGGCTCGTGGGTACGGCGGGCGTTTTCACGCTGACCGCCGCTGACCACAACGGCTTGGATCTCAATGCGTTTGAAATGCTGACCGTGAAGGACGGTAAGTTCGCTGTGCTTGAAAAATAGCTGTCGACGATTGAACAGGAGCGTCCGAAGAGAGCGGGCGCTCCTGCTGTTTGCACCTCATGTGCGCATGCATAATTTATTGAATGCTCTTCGAGGAGGGAATCAACCCATGAATCTGTACAAAACATTCCTCAGCATCGCGGCCGGCCTGATGCTGTTCGCAACCGCAGCACCGGCCCAGGACACGATCAAGGTCGGTGCAATCCTTGCAGTGACCGGACCGGCGTCGAATCTTGGCGCACCCGAAGCCCGGACCCTCGAGATGCTCGTCGAAGATATCAATGCAAAGGGCGGCATCATCGGCAAGAAGGTCGAACTCGTGATTAAAGACTCCGGCGGCAGCTCGGAAAAAGCCGTCTCATTTGCAAAGCAGTTGATCGAGGAAGAGAAAGTATTCGCCCTCATCGGACCGTCCACGAGCGGTGAAACGATGGCCATCAAGAATATTGCCGAGGAGGGAAAAACCATCCTTCTGTCGTGCGCCGCTGCCGAGGTCATTGTGAATCCTGTCGCAAAATATGTGTTCAAGGTTGCACCCAAGGACAGCTTCGCGGTCGCGAAGATCTTCGATGAAATGAACAAAATGAAAATCAAAAAGATCGGCGTTCTGTCCTCCAACACCGGATTCGGGAAGGCGGGCAAGGAGCAGCTCGAGAAACTTGCGCCTGAGAGCGGTATCGAAATCGTGATCAGCGAGGTATACGACAAGTCCGCCACGGATCTCACGGCGGAAGTGACCAAGCTCAAGGCGAAGAGTGTCCAGGCGATTGTCAACTGGTCCATCGAACCGGCCCAGTCCATCGTGATCAAGAACGCCCGGCAGATCGGCTTGAAGGTCCCGATCTTTCAGAGCCATGGCTTCGCCAATATCCAGTATGCGAAGGCCGCTGGCGCCGCGGCAGAGGGCGTGATCTTCCCTGCCAGCCGCATCGTCGTTGCTGATGCCCTTCCTGACAAGAATGTTCAGAAGCCGGTCATCCTCGCCTAT
>DATHDE010000069.1:0-36507 GCA_035490495.1 Nitrospirota bacterium | reverse complement strand
CGCGGAGTATTCGGTTAAGTTTTCCGTAGATACAAAACTTTGTTTTATCCCGCTGACCATAAAGGAAAACCTGTCTAATCCTTCAATTACTATTTTTTCGATGCAAAAGGTATCGAAGCATGTCGGGCCGCTTACGTTGCCTTTACCATCAATATCAAATTCGATTAAATCGTCGAGAAAATTGCCGGCCCTAAGATGAAGCCCTTTGTCTCTCGTTACTTTAATGTCGCAATAGATTGGATGATAAGTCGCGCCAAAGCCCACATCATAGGTTTTCTTTTTCGTGTCTACTAATTCCAAACGGTAGTATGACGTCGCTTTCAGTTTTGCCAAGCCGTCTTTATTTTCAACAATAGGCACTGTGAGATTTGCTGATTTTGCATATCCGATTACATAGCCACTTACTTTTGTAGAGGGCCCTCCCATAGGCAGTAAATCGAGTTTTACTTTTTCTAATGTAGTACCAATGATGCCATACTCATTATCCCATTTGAACTCTTGTACGAAGACGTGCAATTTACTATTTGGCTTGATAAATTCTCCTTCAACGGTGTTTGACGGATTCGTGATCCTAAATCTAATTTTTGACCAATCTCGATCTTTTTCCAGAACCTGTACACCTACACCGGTGTTAAGTTGAAAAATTGTTCTGCCATTTGGCGCGCCTTTAATCTCACAATTCCCGTTGATAACTTCTGCGTAACCCATTATGGGCAACAAAAGAGTGCACAGAAACAGTAAATTCATTATTTTCTTTTTCATCATTTCTCCAGCGCTATAACAAGATATTATCTCTACGGAAAAAGCATCTAATATTATATACCGGTTTATAATATTATATGCTTGCATATAATATTAGATGCCTCCAAAGCATATACTATTATATGCTTTTAGGTTTTTCTTTCCATCGAAAAAGCATCCAATATTATATGCTTTTCCAGCCGGTGGCCTTTTATCCTTCCGTAGCGTATGAACCATACTTTCTTTTCCGGGTCCCATCGTCCTCTTGCTGCCCTGGCTTCTTCGCGCAGTGCTTTGTCGGAACCTTGCCGTCATCGCGCACCTCATTAAATCAGGAATAGTGCCCTGAGTCAACATTTTTTAGCGAAACAGCATGTGGCCGCAGATTTGCGCGGAATTCATTGCCAGTGATGGATATTTCTTGTGTCTGAAAAAAGCAGGGAGACACTGCAGAGTCGGATCAACCTATGATGAGATCGGATGAAAAAAAGAAGCTTCACCTTTTGGCGAGACGTACTTCAGAAATGAATCCGCTTGTATCCGATCCTTATCAGATTTGATCTGTGTCAAATGAAGTTGCCTTATCCGTTCTCCATCGACTCCACCGCATGCCCTGCTCCCCTGCCCCTCGCGTTTGCGCCGCGCTGGTACTTCCTCACCACGGCGGTCACGACGCCGGCGATCTTGAGTTCGCGCTGCGGCCTGATGGGTTTGTACTTGGGGTTTGCGGGCACGAGCCAGATGACGTCGCCGCTTTTCTTGAAGAACTTCATGGTCCACTCGCCGTCCACCTCGGCGATCACGATGTCGCCGCTTTTGCCGGTCTGGCCCCGGTCCACGATGACCATGTCGCCGGGAAGGATGCCCGCGTTCACCATGGAATCGCCGGATACCTTGAGCAGGAACGACGCATCCGGATTCTGGATCAGGTACTCGTCGAGCGAAAGCGTGTCGCGCAGCTCCTCCTCTGCCGGGCTCGGAAACCCCGCTTCCACAAGGCCCAGGACGCGATGAAACTGCAGCGCGGCCGCGGCATGCATGTCCCCTTCCGCTTCCTGCTGATGCAGAATGAACTCTTCCATCGTTTCAAATACTTTCATTGCGATCGATTTTGCCTCCATATTAATCCTCCAAAAGCCGACAGCCGGGAGCATGGCAACATCAAAACCGCAGCTGGGGCCGGCTGCACAGCATAAAGTATCAAAATGAACCACCCTGCCGGCAAACGGCTGCGGTTCATGGGCATGCCTGACGGGTACACCTATTATAGGTGAACATTTGTTCACTTGTCAAGTGCCCGCATGAGGCGCTCCCTCTCCCGCCTGCCTATTGACTTCCTCGACGGAACGCGTCAATATATATATGGAAGTTCGGAAGTGTTTTGCAGAATGAATTGCCGCGAAGACTCTCAACTTCGCGGCTTTTTTGTTTTGCGGACGCCCTCTTGTTTTGGTAACGCTTCAGGAAGGAGATACAGTCATGGCAACACACGGTAAAGTGAAATGGTTCAACGAGTCAAAAGGATTCGGGTTCATTGCCAAGGATGACGGCGGCGACGTTTTCGTGCACTACAGCGAGATCGTGAGCGACGGCTACAAGACCCTAGCCGAAGGCGAGGAAGTCACCTTCGACGTCGTGGACAGCCCCAAAGGCCCCAAGGCAACGCATGTGCAGAAAGCATCATCCTAGCAGCATCCCTGCGCCATCAGTGCAGGCCCCGGTATGAGGGCCTGCACCGGCGGTTGACTGTGATTCTGAAGCAGTATTTGACACTGATAGAATCCGATTACAATGGATATCGCCGGAATGATCCCCGTCGCACAGGAGATACTGAGAATGCACCCTGTCGCCTTTTGTCAAAAAGAGGCAGGTTTAATCAAATTTTCTCTGAGTTTTTCACTGCCCAATAACCTTTCCAAAGAAAAAAAGATTCTTCTTTTCCAGTCCTTCACAACGACGCTTTATTCTCCTTATGATGCGTATCATATTTTTCTTGCTCTTCTTCAGATAAACTGACAGAGTAAGTAACGGCAATTACACTCCACTTGCGTTCCATTCACTGCAGCTGCGTACCTTTGACCGAACAGGCAAAGGCTGACTTATTTCATTATAAGGAGGAAGGGAAGCATGAAACGTTTCATGGTTGTACTGGCTGTCTGTTGTTTTGTCCTCATGGGAGGGGCGGCCATTGCGGCGCCGAAAAAGAGCGCCTGCGTGGAGTGCCACAAGAAGGTGACGCCCGGCGTTGTGCAGCAGCATTTGGAAGGCAAGATGGGCAAGAGCGGCATCGACTGTTCGGCGTGCCACGGTTCGGCGCACATGAAAGCGGATGACGCGAAACTCGCGAAGATGCCCACGCCCGACACCTGCGCGGTGTGCCATGCCAAGCAGGCGGATCAGTTCAAGGCGGGCAAGCACAACATTGCATGGATCGCCTCCTCGTCCATGCCCATGATGGGCCATCAGCCCAAGGCGGTGGCTGGCGAAGGGTACAAGGGCTGCTCGAGCTGCCACAAGATCGGCGCAAAGCCTGAAGCGGAAAAATCGCAGATCCGCTACGGTCATGCCCAGTGCGATGCCTGCCATACGCGCCATTCGTTCAAGAAGTCCGAAGCGCTCGACCCGCGCGCCTGCCAGACCTGCCACATGGGCTTCGATCATCCCCAGTGGGAAATGTGGTCAACCTCGAAGCATGGAACAATCTGGCAGATCGAAGGCAAGGACAGCAAGCGCGCCCCCACCTGCCAGACCTGCCACATGAGCGGCGGCGACCATGCTGTCATGACCGCGTGGGGCTTCCTGGCGCTGCGCCTGCCTGAGGACGACAAGGACTGGCTGAACGACCGCGTTACGATCCTGCAGGCCCTGGGAGTTCTCGACGAAAAGGGCAACCCCACTGCGCGACTGGACCTCGTGAAGGCAGGAAAGGTGGCCCGCCTGACGAAAGAAGACTTCCAGAAGGAGCGCGACAAGATGGCCGCGGTCTGCGCCAAGTGCCACGGCGCGGCGTACGCGAAGAAGCAGCTCGATGAAGCCGATCTTGTCGTCAAGGACGCGGACAAGATCATGGCTGAGGCGATCCGCGTGGTGCAGGGCCTGTACAAGGACGGCGTTCTGAAAAAGCCGGCTGACTGGGCCATGGCCCCGGACCTGCTTCAGTTCTATGAAGCAAAGAGCTCGGCGGAGCAGGACCTGTATGTCATGTTCCTCGAGTACCGCATGCGGGCATTCCAGGGTGCATTCCATATGAACCCCGACTACATGCACTGGTACGGCTGGGCGCCCATGAAGGAAACCCTGCAGAAGATCAAGGATGAAGCCGCCAAGCTCAGGGCGGAGCAGACATCCGCTTCGAAAAAGTAGAAAGCGCTATCTATCTATAAGGAAGGGATCGTTGATCCCTTCCTTTTTTTTGCCCTGAAATATGCTATCATTATTCAAGAACCCGCTGCAAAATTCCCGTACCGGGGAGGTTGACCATGACCGCCCTCACCATCACCAGCCCTGCATTCAAGCACAACGGACTCATCCCTGCGAAATATACCTGCGACGGAGCGGATATCAACCCGCCGCTTGTTATCGAGCACATTCCCGCGGGTGCAAAATCGCTGGCGCTCATCGTGGACGATCCGGATGCGCCGCGCGGGACCTGGGTCCACTGGGTTGTCTGGAACATTGCCGCGGACACCAAGAAAATTGACGAGGACACTGTACCCCCCGGCGCTGCGCAGGGCATGAACGACTTCAGGCAGCGCGAGTACGGCGGCCCGTGCCCGCCATCGAATACGCACCGCTATTTTTTCAAGATCTACGCTCTCGACACGCGGCTGACGCTGGGCGAGAACACCAACAAACTCGGCCTTGAAAAAGCCATAACCGGACACATTCTGAACCAGGCCGAGCTGACCGGCCTCTACCAAAAAAAATAGAATCCGCCTCGACAGAGGCTGGCTCAATTTAATGCAGAAAAGTTAATTTCCTCTTATACTGCCCGTTCGCCGCAAAAAAACGCATTAACCCTCGTTGACTTTTATTTTGCCTGTCATTTTCACTGCTTATACGAATAATCTGCAATAAACCGCGCCGGCCAAGCCGTCCTTTCTTTCAATCTTATGCATCCCCTTGCACTATGTTTTTGCAAACAAGTGTATATTGTTCCCTTGCGCCCCCTCATGGTACTTGAAAGGCAGAAATTGTATTATTTTTTGTTGCCGGCGCATTCACCAAACCTTTACACCAGATACATACAACAAGTAATCAAAGAGTCTTACGCCCGCGAAGAATACCGGAGACGCAGCACGCTTCCGCTTTTTTCAGTACGCTCCTGTTTCACGCCTTCGCTTGAAATAAAAAAGACTGTTTGAACGTTATACATAGTTATCTTCTACTGAGACTATTTTATTTCATTTGTGAGGAGAGAATACCATGCAGAATCCCTTTGCGTACCATCAGACGCCCGACATGAACCCTGCTCCCTTCGTTCGGGAAAGACGTTCGCCCTATACGGACGTTTTCGACGCTCAAGTCGACTCCTATATGGATTTTCTCAAGCGCTTTGAGCTGAAATGTACGCGCCGCGATGCTGACAAGGCAGCCCTGCTCGAGGAGCTCACGCGCGAGACCGATGCAATGATGGCCTTATGCGACGAATACGAAGCTGAATTAAAGCTGTCGGATCACGCGGCAATCAAGAAAGCCCGCCTCGCATTCCGCAAAAAAACCGATCCCATGATGTCGAAAAGCTATCTCATCAACCGCTGCCGCACCTGGCCGCAGGGGCACCAGGGCGATTACATGACGCTGGAGCTTGCCTATAAGAATACGCCCATGTCCCAAGGCATCGGGTATTACCTGGACAAGTACCTGCTTACGACCGAACTCGCCGTGGGCGTTCGGGAGCGCCGCGAAAAGCTTCGGGATCTTATCCTTGCGGAGCTTCTTTCACGGACAGCACCGAACGTGCTGGACGTGGCGTGCGGGTCCTGCCGCGAAGTGTTCGAACTCTCGCCCGAGATAAAATCGAGCGGCGCGCAATTCACCTGCGTCGACATCGACACCGATGCGCTCGACTTTTCGCGCGACCGGCTGAAGCACACCGGCATCCTCACCGACCACGTTCAGCTCATAACCTACAATGCTTTGCGTATGTTCGACCCGCACATGGCCCGGGCCGAGTTCGGCATGCGGGATCTTATCTACAGCCTCGGCTTCTTTGACTACCTGCCGGACGAGTTCCTCGTCAAGATGCTCCGTTCATTGTATCTGATGCTGAACCCCGGCGGAACGCTCATCGCCGCATTCAAGGAGGCAACGGCCTATCGTCCGCACATTTATCACTGGCTCGTCGACTGGGACGAATTCCTGCAGAGGACCGAAAAGGATTTCGTAAGGATCATGCGCGAAGCAGGCATTCCCGACGAAGCCGTGACAACACACAGCGTCGGTTCAGGTACCATTCTCTTTTACTCAGCGGCGCGGCTGTAGACTGACGATGCAGCCACGAAGATCACCGGGCGTATATATTTCCCGTGTCCTCCGTGCTCTCCGTGGATAAAGGCTTGTGATTTCTTTCTTCAGGAGTCCGGTCTGTCCAGCGGTCCTTTTTCGAATACAGTTGCCATCATAACCGGCGGTTCACGGGGCATCGGTCGCTCAATCGTTATTGCCCTTGCCGACGCGGGCGCCGCGTGCGCATTTACCTACGGTGCGAACCGTGATGCTGCGGAAGCGCTCGCGGCGGATGTCCGGCGCACGGGGCGTCAGGTGGAGGCCATCCGGTGCGATGCGCGGGATTATCAGGCCGCGGCCGCTGCCGTCGAACAGGTCAAAGCGACGTTCGGGAAAATCGACATCCTCGTCAACAACGCGGGAATTACGAGGGACAAATCGCTCATGATGATGTCGCCCCAGGACTGGTCGGACGTGATCGACACGAACCTGACCGGTGTGTTCAACGCGACCCGTGCCTGCATCATCACCTTTCTCAAACAGAAAAGCGGGAACATCGTCAACATCTCCTCGGTCAGCGGCATTCACCCCCTTCCCGGCCAGGCCAATTACGCCGCTGCCAAGGCAGGCGTCATCGGCTTCACCAAATCCCTGGCAAAGGAAGTCGCGCCGTACAACATCCGGGTGAACGCCGTTGCTCCGGGCTTTATCGAATCGGATATGACCTCGCACTTCACCGACAGGATGCGCGAGAAGTTTTTGTCGATGATTCCGCTTCACCGGTTCGGCACGGCGGAGGAGGTTTCCCGCGCGGTTTTGTTTCTCCTCAGCGAGGATGCGCGCTACATGACCGGCCAGGTCCTGCAGCTTGACGGCGGATTGGGGATGTGATCGTGGTATGAGAAATGTTGTTATTACGGGCATAGGGGTACTCTCACCCATCGGCATCGGCAAAGAACCGTTCTGGGACGCTCTTGCCGCCGGGAGGACCGGGTTTCGTCCGGTAACGCTGTTCGATACGTCTTCATTCCGCACCAACATCGCCGGCGAGATTACTGATTTCGATCCTCTTGCGCTGCTCGGCAAGAAGGGGCTGCGCGACCTCGACAGGAGCACGCGGCTGCTCTGCTCGGCTGCGAAGCTCGCCATCGAAGACGGGAAGCTCGAAATAACCGGGGAAAAAACGCATACGACGGGAGTTGCGGTCGGCGCAACGTACGGAAGCCTTCACAGCATTTCACAGTTCGACCGGACCGCCATCATCGAAGGCCCCCGTGCGGTGAATCCCTCGCACTTTCCGAACACCGTGCTCAATTCTCCCGCAAGCCAGGTATCCATACGGTTCAATATAAAAGGATTCAACACAACGGTGTCCACCGGATTCTGCGCGAGTCTCGACGCCGCGGCGTATGCCGCGGATTTCATCAGGTTCAACAGGGCGGATGCGGTGCTTGCAGGCGGCGTGGAAGAGCTGTGCGAGGAAACGTTCATGTATTTTCACGCGCTCGGGTATTTGTCGGGAGCGGACAGTTCAACGGCTTCGTGTTGCCCCTTCGATGCCCGGAGAAAAGGAACCATACTGTCCGAAGCCGCGGCAGTCCTTGTTCTCGAGGATGAGCAAACTGCCGCACAGAGAAACGCGGCGGTCCTCGCACGTTTTCGAGGATATGCGAATGCCTTCGACCCCTCCGCAAAAGAAAATTTTCACGGTACCGGCGCAGGACTGAAAAGAGCCGTGCTCCTCGCCTTAGAGGATGCTTCCCTTGCACCCGAGGACATCGACTATATTTGCGCCTGCTCGAACGGATCTCCGGAGCTCGACCGGACCGAAACAGCGGTCATTAAAAGTGTTTTCGGGTCACACGCATATGCGACACCGGTAAGCTCAATCAAGTCCATGGTGGGAGAAGCTTACTCCGCGTCGGGAGCCCTTGCACTTTCCGCGGCGGTGGGAGCGCTTCACAGGAATCTGATACCGCCGACTATGAATTTCCAGCTGCAGGACCCGGAGTGCGATCTCGACTGCGTTCCGAACAAAGCGAAACAGCATCGCGTTCAAAATGTTCTGATCACCGCCGTCGATCCTTACGGACAAAGCAGCGCCGCGGTCCTCGGAAAATAATGATGAATACACGGGTTGTCATAACGGGACTGGGCGCGGTTGCTTCAATCGGCATCGGCAAGGATGCGTTTTGGGATGGTCTGCGCAGCGGCACACCAGGCATCAGCCCGCTCTGTGCATTCGACACGTCCAAGCATTTCACGCACAACGGCGGGGAGGTGAAACAATTCGCTGCAGGAAAATTCATCGACGAAGAAAAACTGCATACGATGAATAGAGCAACACACCTTGCAGTCGCTTCAGCCAGACTGGCGGTAGCGGATGCTCAATTTACCACGGAGCAGTTATCAAATTTCATCGTCGGCGTCTCGCATGGCACAACGCTCGGCGCAGCCCAGGCGATCGAAGGGGTGGACGATGCACTGGTGCACACGACCGTCGTATCCGCCGATCTCTTCCGTCAAATGCCGCCCCACACGGCCCCCGCGGAAATCGCCCGGGAATTCAAGTGTACGGGGCCGCATTTCATGGTTTCCACGGCGTGCGCGGCAGGCAATTACGCGATCGCCCATGCGTATGACCTGATCCGGTTCAAGCGGGCGGACATCATGCTGGCCGGCGCGTCGGACGGCATATCGCGCATCGAATATACCGGCTTCAATCAATTTTCAGCAGTGGCGCCCGAACGATGCCAGCCATTTGATAAGAACAGAAAAGGCATGATACCGGCCGAGGGCGCCGGAATGCTCGTGCTGGAATCCCTGGAAAACGCCGTCCGCAGGAATGCGCCCATTTATGCGGAGCTGCTCGGCTACGGATTGAGTTGCGATGCCCACCACATGACCAACGCAGCCGTTGACGGCATCACGGCATGCATACGCAATGCCTTGCGCGATGCCGCTATTTCAGCGGACGATGTCGATTACATCAGCGCTCACGGCACCGGAACGAGGGCAAATGACCGCGCCGAATGCGCCGCGATCAGGGATGTTTTCGGAGACCGCTATCGCTCCATTCCCGTCAGCTCCATAAAATCCATGCTCGGCCATACCATGGGCGCCGCATCGGCACTCGAAGCAATAACGTGTGCCCTCGTTGTTAAAAACGACATCCTGCCCCCGACCATCAACTTCGAAACTCCCGACCCGGAATGCGACGTCGATTGCGTTCCGAACCAAGCGCGCCACCACGTGGTAAAAATCGCTTTAAACAATTCCTATGCATTCGGCGGCAACAATGCATCGATTGTAATAGGCAAATTCCTACAATAAGGCGGATTGGGAAAATGGACTTCCAAACAGAAAAAGAAATTATTTCGATCATCGCGGATGTCACCGGTTTTGAAGAAGATGAAATTTCACCAGACACCAATATTGTTGAGGATCTTGAAGTCGATTCGATCAAAGCAATCGAAATAACCGTTGCAATCGAAAAAAAATTCAAAATATCGATTCGCGACGAGGACGTACCGAGGATCATTTCGGTTCGTCAGGCAGTCGAGTTGGTTCAGAAACTTCTCCAACCGGCATAAAATAGCCCGATTACAACACGAGTCTGTTTAGTGAAAATAAAATTTATATATCCGAAATTCGATAAATTCATGGATACCTACCCTGACCTGGGCGCAATGCCGGCCATTGCGGCCCTCTGGTCCTTCAGAATGCCACCAGCCCTTGGTATTCCCATTCTGACGAGTTTGACACCACATGATGTCGAGTGGCACGTTCAGGACCAGAATCTTGAACCTATTATCTTTGATGATGATTCCGATTTGATCGCGATAAGTTTTTTTACGCCGCAGGCAGGATATGCATACGAACTCGGCGATGAATTTATAAAGCGGGGAAAAACCGTTGTCATGGGCGGTATGCATCCATCCATGCTGCCCGAGGAGACCTCACTACACTGTACAAGTGTGTGCATCGGCGAGGCGGACACAATATGGCCGAATATTATCCGTGATTTCCAACGTCAAGGATTGCAACCTCGTTATAAAGCCAGTTCATATCCTGCTCCCCATGAAGTTCGCAAACCAAAGCGGAAGGTTTTCGACGAAAGGAGGTACGACTGGCACGCCTCGCTGGTGTCTCTCACCCGCGGATGCCCTTATAAATGCAGCTGGTGCAATATCCCTCATTACCAGGGAGCGGAGATTCGGTTTCGTCCGATTGATATTGTGGTCGATGAAATTCGAGAACTATCGAAAAAGGAGTTTTACATTACAGACGACGTAATCACATGGAACAGGGAGACAATCAGCCAATATATGGTTGATCTTTGCAGACGAATAAAGACCTTTAATGTAAGCATGTTCTTGTCGGGTTCACCGGCAATGAATAGCGATAAAAAATTTCTCAATGCGATATCGGAAGCGGGTTGCAAAAACATGTATGTCGTCTTTGCAAGTGATGGGTACAGCAAGCTATTCTATCAGAAAAACAAGGCAATCTGGAGTAAGTGCTCTGATCTCGTCAAATCGTTAGAAGATCGCGGAATCCGTTTCTTCGGATCCTTCAGTGTGGGCTATGATTTTGCCGGTGAAGAACAGTTTGACTTGATACTAGAGTTTTGCCGCCAGGCAAAAGTAAAAACTGCTGAGTTCTTCATAGCAACACCATTTCCCTCCACTCCGTTTTGGCATCAGCTCCAGACAGAGGACCGGATTCACACGCCGGTAAACTGGAAGAAGTATAATGGCGCTCATGTCGTCTTCAGGCCGAAGCTTATCACGGAAGACAAGCTTATCAGAGGGTTTTTATCTCTTTGGAAGGATTTTTATACAGATGCAGACTTTAATTCGTATCTTGTATCTTTCCCATCGTTACATAACAAAGCTGCAGATATTCTTTCGTCTCGCCGGGAACCTGGGTAATAATTAAATGGTACAGACCAAAGATAATTACGACAGCATAATAATAGGCGCTGGACTCGCAGGCTTGGTCTGTGGAAGTTATCTTGCCAAGGCGGGGATGAAGGTTCTCCTTATTGAACGGCACGACAAACCCGGCGGTTACTTCACATCTTTTAAACGAAAAGGCTTTCTATTCGATGCCGCAGCACATTCTTTTGGTAATTATAGAGAGGGCGGACTGGTACGAAGTATTTTTTCCGACCTGGACATAAATAGTCTTATTGCAATTCGTCGAGCGGATCCATCCGATATATTTATTACACCGGATTTTACAGTCGCGTTTAAGAATGACACAGCGGCAACGATTACCGCATTAGCTGATATTTTTCCAGACGAAAAGAGTAATTTAAAATCATTTTTTGATTTTCTGACAGCTGCGAATCACATCGAACTAGTGAAATTGAAAAAAAAGACATTTAAATCCCTCCTGCAATCCTATTTCCATGATAGTAAATTAATTAACACATTAGGGTTGCCAGTGCTAGGTAACGGCGGACTACCTCCTTCATTAATGCATGCATTTAATGGTACAAAGGTATTTACTGAATCAATGATAGATGGTGGTTATTATCCCGAAGGTGGAGTACAGAATCTATCAAATGCATTGGTGCAAATTATTAGGCAAAATGGCGGGTCCATTCTCTATAAAAAAGAAGTAAGACATATTATGGTGCAAAACTGTTCGGCCTGTGGTGTTCGGCTGAATAATAATGAATATTTTTTAGCAACGCATGTGATATCAGCATGTGATAGCGTTCAGACGGTAACAAGGTTTTTAGATAAAGCGGAAGCTGGCAAAACAATGCAAATCTTGCTTGAACAATTGACACCTTCACTGTCATTTTTAATTCTCTATATAGGAATTGATCAACCTTTTTATGGATTACCCCCCCGTGGAGTCAACACCTGGTATCTTCCCCATTATGATCTGGATGAAATTTATAAACAAATACAGACAGGCGACTTAAGCAAAGCAGGTATGTATATGATAAGGGTATCTCCTGACTCAAAAACGATCCTCGCATATGCTAATGCACCATTCATATCAACAACCTTTTGGAAACACGAGAAAAAAAAGATTGCAGAGGATTTTTTGCACAGAATTGAGACGTTGATTCCTAATCTCAGAAAACATATTCTTTTTTTTGATGCTGCAACTCCCGCTACGCTTTACCGTTATACATTAAATTATAAAGGTGCTGCATATGGTTGGGCGAGCACGCAGTCACAGATGTTCATTCCGGAACTTAAGCGGTTTCCAATTGCAAAAAATTGTTATCTTGCCGGTCATTGGACAAGTCTTGGCAGTGGCTTGCCAAGCGCATTTTATTCCGGGTATGAAGTCGCTCAAAGAATATTGAGAAAAAACAAAAAGCTGCGTTATCCCGACAATAGATAACTTTTTTCGCCTTGTAAGCTGTTAGATATATATGCTAAAATATTCATATGTCTACAGATAACACTTCTTCCAGAGAAGCATACATAAATATTTACTTTAACAATTACTTGTATTATTGGTCTAGTGTTGCAATCGGTTTCGGATCGTTCGTTATTCTCTCTCTTATCCCTCTTGATTATTTTGCATCACCGGAACATTTCAAGGAATTCCTTCTCTACAGAATTATTGCATCGTGCCTATTTGTATTATTATATGTTGTTAATAGAAGAAAAATCAACAGAACGTTGCAAAGTATTTCATCGCTCGCTGCAGGGACTATTGTCGCGGTGATGATTTCATTAATGATTGCAAAATTTGGCGGACATCAATCGGTATATTTTGCAGGAATGATAGTTTTACTGGTTTATGTTTTCGGACTCATTCCCTTTACTATAAAAACAAGCTTACTTGCTGGAACAATTATTTATTTTACCTATCTAGTACCAATTCTCAGCTATGACACAATCACCAACAAATCATTTTTTATCTCAGCTAATGCATTTCTCATCGCTTGTACTGGCACTCTATTGCTCTTGCGATACTTAAGCCATAAAAGGCTGCTACACGAATTGTCGCTCCAGTACGACCTCGAACAGCAGAAAAAACAGCTCGAACTCTATTCCCACAAGCTTGAAGATTTGGTCACGGAGCGGACCAAGGAGCTGAACAAGTCCGAGCAATGGCACCGGTCTCTGTTCGAAAACGCGACGGACGGCATCATCGTCCTGAACCGAGAAGGCATCATCGTCAACGTGAACGACAAGATGTGCACGATGCACGGCTTCCCGCGGGAGCTTCTGATCGGCACGCACATCAAGCTGCTCGAGAACGAAACGGACCGTGAGGTCCAGGTGGAGCGCATGCTGCGCATCCTCGCGGGCGAATCGCTGGTGTACGAAACGGTTCACAATAAAAAGGACGGCACGCCCATCCACCTGGAAATCAGCTCCAAGATGATCATCATCGGCGAAGAGCTGTGGATCCAGGCGTTTATGCGCGACATCACGGAAAAGAAAAAACTCCAGGAGCACCTGTTCCAGTCGCAGAAGATGGAGTCCATCGGCGTCCTCGCGGGCGGAATCGCACACGACTTCAACAACATGCTGACTGCCGTGCTCGGCCACACCGAGGTCATCCGCTACCACTCGTCGCTCGACCCGAAAGCCCTGAGGAGCCTGCAGGTGATCGAGGACGCATCGCGCAAGGCGGGCGGAATGATCTCACAGCTGCTCGGGTTTGCGCGCAAGCATACCATCAGGATCATTCCCCTCAACCTGAACGATGTCATCAATGACACGCTGAAGCTCCTGGAGCGCGTCATTGAAAAAAACATCCTCGTCGACGTTCAGCTCGATGAAAAGCTCCCCCTCGTCAACGGCGACGCGAACCAGCTTTCCCAGGTCATCATGAACCTCATGGTGAATGCCCGCGACGCAATGCCGCAGGGGGGCCGCATCACCATCACCTCGCGCCACCGCAACGTGGTGACGAACGATGCGGAGATGCCGGCCTATATTCTGCCGGGGGCGTACGCCCATGTAAGCATAACGGACACAGGCACCGGGATCCCGGATCATATTGTCCAGAAGATCTTTGAGCCGTTTTTCACGACGAAGGAAGTGGGGAAGGGTACGGGCCTCGGCCTCTCCATGGCCTACGGCGCGATCAAGGAGCATGGCGGATTCATTACGGTACACAGCCGCCTTGGCGCGGGCACGACCTTCGATATTCTGCTGCCCACTGTCCGCCCGAAGACCGTGAAAGCAGAGGACATGCCGCTCGAATTGCTGAACGGCACGGAAACGATCATGTTCGTGGACGATGAGGAGCACGTGCTGAGCGCGGTCAAGGAGGCGCTCTCGTCCCGCGGGTACAAGGTTATTCCCTTCAGTGACCCGGCCGCTGCGCTCGAGCAGTTCAAACAGGCGTCGCAGCGAATCGACATGGTGATTACGGACATGGTCATGCCGAAAATCGAAGGCCGGGAAATGATCAGGCAGCTGCGGGCCATCAACCCGGACGTCAAGATCCTCGCCGTGTCGGGCTACTTCAAATATGTATCAAAGACAGACGACATCCGGGAAGTTGCCGGGTTCCTGCAGAAGCCCTTCGAGTCACGCCAGCTGTTGTCCGCGGTCAGACGCATACTCGATCCCGCCCCCAAACCGCCGATTTCTGCATAACGCAGTTCATTTCTTCCCCGTCATAGTATAGATGTATGCCAGAATCTCGGCAACCGCCTTGTACAGCTGAGGCGGGATCTCTTCGTACAGATCCATGGTTGACAGGATCTCGACCATGTTCCGGTCTTCGCGGATGGGCACGCCGTGTTTGCGCGCCAGGTCGATGATTTTTTCGGCCACGGCCCCACGCCCCTTGGCCGTGACCGCGGGCGCGGAGTCTGCTCCCTTGCGGTACTGAAGGGCTGCAGCTTTGTTCAGTTTGTGCTTTTCGTCCGTCTGCATGGTAGTACCACTTTATCGTAAAAATCTTTTCTTCGCAAAGAACACGGGAAACGGCATGTGGAACAGATCAGATTGGATAGAAGCCGGATACAGGCGGATATGTTTGGAATGACATCCACCCTCTTGGTGAGGACTCTGTTTCCGATTTTATCCGGTTTTCCCGTTCGTGAATACCCTGTTTCTGTGTCCACCTGCTTTATTCGTTCATCAGTTCCTTTACACCCGCAGATTGAGACCCCCGGCCTGGCCAGGGCCTGACTCGATCGACGATTCGCGGCGGAATGTGAATCCGCCGATCCGGAGACCCGCTGTATCGAAGCGTGCCTTCAATAATGCGCTGTTGTCCTCCAGCATCCGCGAAAACACATCGTTCTCCGCCAGCATGTCGACATACACGAGACCGCCCTGGAGCAGCACGCGCGCGCTTACCTTGCCCACGCGGTCGAGGTCGAGATTGATGGTGCAGGAGCACGCGTGTTCGCCGGGCAATCCCCGCTCCGCTTCGCGGAAAACGAGCTCTCCTTCCCTGAGGTCCTGCCAGACGAACGGGACGAACACCTGAAGCGTATCGCTCAGCTGCGACTGGAGCTGGAATAGCTCCGTGTTCTTCAGCACATTGTCCACGGCAGCAGTCAGGCGTTCGGGCCTCATGCCGCTCTGGATGAGCCGCTCGAGCATACCCGCCGTGCCGAGTGACTCCTTGAGCTGCAGTAGCGCGGCCTTCATGTCCGTGAGCGACGTTTCGGTCGGCTTCGCCGCGGCGGCGCCGTCGGATTCGTTCATCACGAGCAGGCGCAGTTTCGCTTCGAAGAATACGCCGGATTCCTGCACCGCTTTCTTCAAGGCGGGACCGGAAAGATTTTCCAGCGCAGGAAGCATCCGCTCAAGCACGTTCAGCTCGGGCAGCGTCTGCTTGAGCCCCTGCGATGCTGTTTCAAGAAAGCGCGCGATCACTTGCAGATCCCCTGCCGCGGGCTTCAGATCCTTCAATGCAGCCAGGGCGTTCATGATCGTTGACCGCACGGCGCCGGCTGACTGTTCGTCATGCTGCAGGAGCCGCAGCCTGATTTCCGGTCCTGCTTCCTCCACCTGCAGGGAGAGCACCTGCCCCTCCGTGAGAGGGAGATCGGTGCGCGCCTCGAGGATTGTGCTTTTCATTCTGACAGCGACCATCGTGTCCGTGACGGTGAGCACTTCCGCCTGCACAATCTCGCCCAGCTGCAGGGCGATCAAGTTCTTCGGGCTGACAATAACGTTCGCATCCTGACTGGCTATGGGAACGGGAGCTATCTGCACACTCACTCTCTTTTCTTTGAATGCATACGCACCGCGGCTTCTCAGAACGCGGAGATGCTGCAACTCTTATCGGCTAACCAGTGGAATTCTTTAGACAAAAGTTCTTTTTCCAACAGTCAAAGCCTTTTTTCTCCAGCCCTACAAAACGCTTTGTCAAAAATTTGACTGATAAAAATGAAAACATCTTTCGAATTAAAGCTCACACTATAAAAAAGGATCGGAAAATTCAACAGGTTAAGATTCATTTCCTGCTCACCTTGAGAAAAAATACCGTGGTATTGATATTGCAAATATTTATACCGATGCTGTATTTCCGGTTTTTTGACGCTGTTTGCAGGTTAAAAACAGGGAAAGACAGGCATCCGGAGAGTGCTCAATGATGAATCGGCTGCATCGAATTTTCCGTATTTTCTTTAGTCGCTGTTTTGCTGGTGGGGTCAAGAATGAAGGCTCGACACGAATCGTATGATTATCTGATCATTGGATGCGGCCTGACGGGCGCCACACTTGCAGAGAGAATTGCTAACGTACTCGATGCCTCTGTCCTCGTCATCGACAGGAGGGATCATATCGGCGGCTTGTGCTACGACGAGCTCGATGATCATGGAATTCTCGCGGGAAAATACGGCGCACACATTTTTCACACCGCCTCGGACCGGGTATGGAAATACGTGTCGCATTTTACCGCGTTCAACGCGTATATCCACCGCGTGGACGCATATCACGACGGGCATTTCTATGCAATGCCCCTCGGTCTCGACGCAATTAACTCCTTTTTCGGCTCTCGGCTGAACGAGGAACAGCTTCCCGCGTTTCTGGAGCAGCTGAGCGAGCACATCCCCCACCCCCGCAATGCGGAAGAAGTAATGGTGAGCACGGTCGGATGGGAATTATACGAGGCCTTTTTCCAGAACTACATCAGGAAAATGTGGGCAACGGACCCCCGCGATCTCGACCCTGCCGCAGTCATGCATGTGCCGCCCGTCAGGTTGACAGGCTACACGCCCTACTTTCTTGACCCCTGGCAGGGCGTGCCGCTGGAGGGGTATACGACGATGTTCGAGCGCATGCTCGATCATAAGAATATCCGCATATGCCTCAACACGGACTACCGGCAGGCGGCTTCCGCGGTTGCCTGGCGGTATCTCGTGTTCACGGGGTCCATCGATGCCTACTTCGACCACGTTTTCGGCAGGCTTCCTTATCGCAGCGTGGATTTTCGTTTCGAAACGAAAGCCTGCGACCGCATGCAGCACCGGGGTGTGCTGATGTACCCGAATGACCACGAGTACATGCGCAGCGCGGAGTTCAAGTGGATCTACCAGCAGCAGCACGAGAAAACGACGATCTGCCGGTATGTGCCCGTCTGGAATGACGATGAACCGTGCTATCCCGTTCCCTGCCCGGCGAACCGGGCGCTGTATCTGAAATATAAAGACAGGGGGGACGGGCTGCGGAACACCTATTTCTGCGGCAGACTCGGGACGTATGCAGACCTCACCATGGGCGAGAGCGTCGCCCACGCGCTGGCCCTCTTTGAGCGGCGCATCGCCCCGGATGCACGTGCCGGACTGGCGCGGGTGACGATGAGTGTGCCGTACACACTGGAGTAGATGCACCGGCCGCCGGAGAGACAGGAGCGGCTTAGTGGAGCCCCCTCCGGCAGGAGCCGGAGGCTTCCTTATAATAACGCGGCCTCCCGCGGCCTACAGCGCGAACTCCCGGCAGGAGCCGGGGGATTGCAAGTCGCGGGATTCTGAGGTGACGCCTCGGGCATCTTTCATTTTTTTATCGCGGAGAGCAATTCATGAAGAACGCAAACATCGTATGGCACCAGCCTTCGGTCACCCGCCTACTCAGGTCCCGGCGGTTCAACCATAAAAGCGCCGTCGTCTGGTTCACCGGTCTTCCGAGCTCGGGCAAGTCGACGGTCGCGCATGCCCTGGAAGAGCGGCTTTTCCACAAGGGATGCCGGACCTTCGTCCTGGACGGAGACAACGTTCGCCACGGCCTGTGTTCGGACCTCGGATTTTCGGCGGAGGACAGGGCGGAGAACATCAGGCGCATCGGAGAGGTGGCAAAGCTGTTCATCGAAGCGGGCGTCATCGTGCTGACGGCTTTTATATCGCCGTTCCGCTCTGACCGGGAGCGGGTGAGAAAGCTTGTGGGAGACGGTGACTTCATCGAGGTATTCTGCGATTGTCCAGTTGAGGTCTGCGAGCAGCGCGATCCGAAGGGCCACTACCGCAAGGCGCGTGAAGGCGTGATCCAGCACTTCACCGGCGTTTCCGCTCCCTATGAGTCGCCGGATGCCTGCAGCGTCAAGCTGAAGACAGCTGTGTATTCACCCGAGGAATGCGCGGATCAGATCATGCGGCTCCTTGCGGAGCGGGAGATTGTTTCGAGCTGAGAAGGGTGACGCGAGGGTCATGCCGCGCGGCAAGATCTCTCCCTGATGATCTCGGGATAAAGACAACCGAACCACTGCTGAGCACAGGGAGAGCACGGAAGAACCGCTTCGAAAAAACGGTTTTTTCCGCGCCCTCGGTGCCCCCGCGAGGAGAAGGTTCTTCACGAATGTATCAGACTTACACGATTTTCGACACCCCGCTGTATTCGTCAGCCGATGTGTCCATGGGATTGCCGTCTGCGTCGGTGCCTTTGAATTGAAAAACAACATGTGAGGGGTCCAGCGTGCCGTTGCCACTTGCGTTCTGCGTGATCCGGAAGGTTATCGTCGCTGACCGTGACGACGCATCATAGGTCGCCTTGAACGGTGTGACCGGGAGCGATATCTCCGTTGATGTGACGGGGAGGCCGAGGTTGTACGGTCCGCCCGGAGTCTGCGACGTCGCCCTGCTGATTTTCCAGTTGAGCGGATTCTGCACGGACTGGACATCCATATCCTTGCTGAACATGAAGGAAAACGTATAGTCGACGTACGCTCCGGCTTCCGTCAGATCGCTGTTCATCGTCGCGACAGCCGTGTTCCTGCCTGCGAAAACCGAAAATCCGTTCAGACCGTAAGCCGCGATAATCTTCGGATCCGCTGTTGTCTCCATATACTGGGTTAATTCGCTTGCTTTATCGCTGTCAAGTGTGGAGAGAATCTGGACCTGATTCAGGGCATTGTCCGTCTGCTTCAGGTCCGCATATGTTTCCCCGAGGTTCTGATATCCGTCCGCAAAGTCCTTGTTCAGCCCCACGGCTTTCTTGAATTGCGCGATGGCGTCGTCGTTCCTGTTTAGTTTGTGCAGCGCCTGTCCCAGCGCATCGTACGCGTTGGGATCCGCGGGGCTGAGTTGGACGAGCCGCTGGAACTGGGCAAGCGCGTCAGTGTACTTGCCTGTTTTGAGATAAGTCATGCCGAGGGCATATCGGTTGTTCGCGGAATTGGGCTCAAGCCGGACCGCCATCGAATACTGATCCAAGGCGTCACTGTACTGGCCGTTCGAAAAATAGATGTTGCCAAGGCTCAGGCGTGGCGCATCGTTTGTCGGGTCGGATTTGATGTACTGCTTAAGCGCCTTGACTGCGTCGTCCGACTTGTTCTGCTTCAGGAGGGTCTGCGTGAGGTATTCATAGGCCTTGCCCGCGTAGTCGGACTGGGGAGACAGTGCGATGGAGCGCTTGAATTCTTTAACCGCGCCGTCGTAATCACTATTCAGATAAAGATCGATGCCCCTCCCAAGCGCACTGCTGGACAGGTTGTCGTAGTTCGATGCCTGGGGCATGGTTGCGGAAAACAGGTTGTCTATTTGATCGCTCGAAATCACGAATCGCTCCGTCAGGTAAACTGAAGAAATTCAATGCAGCCGCACCCTTATCATCACTTTTATCGGCATGATTGGCTATTACTTAAGCCGAATTCATAGATTTTCGGTTATCAGGAAAAAGATACCCTTCATCGTCAATGTTTTGACCTTTCGTGCAGTCCGGCCTCTTCGGACCAGGGGTGATAACCACTTGATATTTTTCAGGATCTGCTCCTCCTCCGCATATTCCGACCACAGGCAGATTACTTGCATAGTTCTTCTCGTCGAGAACCTATGCGTAAAATGTAACCTCTAATCTGAAAAGAGGCCCCTTGTATGCCATCACCAATTCTGGACCAGCGGCACGAAAAAACGGAGAACCAGAACGTCTGCTCAGATCCTCCGGTTTGTATAACAGGCATGCACCGTTCAGGCACATCTTTGACAGCCCACCTCCTCAATCAATGCGGCCTGAACCTCGGAAGAAACGAAGACCTGCTCGGTCCCAAGTCCGATAATCCTGACGGGTTCTGGGAAAACATCCACTTCGTAAAGATAAACGACGAAATTCTGTTCCGTCTGGGCGGGGCATGGGATGCGCCGCCTGTGCTTGCGTCCGGCTGGGAGAACCGGTCTGAACTCGCGGCTCTGGCTGCTGCAGGGCGCACTCTTGCGGCGACGTTCCGCGGCCCCCATCCGTGGGGCTGGAAGGATCCCCGCAGCAGCATCGTCGCGAAATTCTGGCAGAACATCCTGGGCCAGGATCTCAGATTCATTCTCTGCCTGCGCAATCCCCTCGAAGTCGCGCTCTCGATACAAAAGCGAAACGGCAATTCCCTTTCTCTCGGCTTTCAGCTGTGGCTGGCCTACAATAAAATCCTGCTGGCGGACTCAAAGCCGGCTCAGCGGATCATTACGCACTACGACTCATACTTCATTGACCCGCACGCAGAACTTCGGCGTCTTCTCGACTTTCTGCGCATTGACGCCGATGCACAAGCAGTCGCTGCCGCCTGTTCCAGCATATCGCGTGCACTTCGTCATCATGCGTATACGAGGGAAGAAATCGTCAAAGCTGGCGCATCCCGCGAGCTGGTCGAATTGTACGAACACCTGTGCTCCCTCGCAGGCCCGGTCTTCCAGCAGCCCCAAAAAACCGCCTCCCCGGCCGAGACCGCGAAACCCCGGCTTCCTGAACCCCTGCCTCCCTCAACGAAGAAGCACACGGTCTCCATCGTCATTCTGACCTACAACCAGATGCAGTTCACTCGCGAATGCGTCGCGAGCATCGAAGAACACACGCCTGAACCGCACGAAATCATTTTTGTCGACAACGGGTCAACGGACGGCACCGTGAACTGGCTGCGCGGCCTGATTGCCGGCCACGAGCACTACCGCCTCATCGAAAACAGGAGCAATCTCGGTTTCGCGCGAGGCTGCAACCAGGGCATGATGGCTGCGCGCGGGGAATACATCCTGCTCCTGAACAACGACGTAGTCGTGACGGAGAACTGGCTGTCAGGCCTCATGGAGTGTCTCGCCAGCCGGCACGATTCCGGGATTGTCGGCCCGATGACCGACAACATCAGCGGAACGCAGCGCGATCTTCGTGCCGTCTTCACCACGATGCGGGACATGCATGAATATGCAAAAGCGTTCCGCCTCCGTAACCGGCACCGCAGGGTCCCGCTGCGCAGAATCGTCGGATTCTGCATGCTGTTCCGGCGCGAACTGGTCAATCGGATCGGGATGCTCGATGAGAGCTTCGGCACCGGCAACTTCGAGGACGATGATTTTTGTCTGCGCGCGTCCCTAGAAGGGTACCGCAATATGATTGCCGGCGACGTCTTCATCCATCACTACGGCAGCAGAACGTTCGCCGGAAACAAGATATCCTACGGCTCAACGCTGTCCGGCAACCGGAAAATCTTCAACGAAAAATGGCGAATACCCGCCGGCAGCGACCTGGGCAGGAAACTCCAGGCAGCGAGCGCCATGGAGCAGGCCGATGAACTGCACCAGGCGGGAGAACCCGAACAATCGATCGAGCGGCTGCTCGAGGGGATACGGCAGGTTCCGGATAATCCGGATATCTATCGCATGATGGCGCGCATCTGCATCGACCTCAAACGCCACCAGGATGCGCTCGACGTGCTCAAGTCGCTTCCCGAGGCGAACCGGGACGAACTTGTCACGCTCCAGTTGACCGGGTATGCGCAGGAGGGACTGAGCCGCGATCCGGAAGCGGAAGCGTGCGCCGATGCCGTACTTGCTCGGGAACCCGGCCGCGCCGAGGCGATGAACCTGAAAGGAATCCTCTCTTATAAGCGCAACGACCGTGCATCGGCGGAGACTTATTTCCGCACTGCCGTCAAATCAGACCCCGGGTATGGAGAACCGTTCTCCAATCTCGGCGTGATAAAGTGGTCCGGCGGCGACAGGGAGGGAGGTCTGGATCTGCTGGAGCGGGGATTCATCCTGTCCCCCTGCGACGCCGAGGTAGCCGTTCTGTACCACACGGCGGCGATCGAGATGGCGGCGATTCCCCGGGCGGAACGCGTCTTCCGGGAAGCACAGGCGCTCCATCCGCGCAACCAGAGGATCACCTTCCTGTTGATTGATCTCCTGCTGAAGCAGGAGCGTCGCGCCGATGCGATGTCGGCCATTGAGGAGGCAATGACGCAATTTACCGTCAGCGACGGTCTGCTTTCCGCGGCGCTCGCCGTACGGGACACGGTCGGCCCCAAGGAAATCGCAAAAGGATCGGCGAAAAAAGGCACGCTCTCCATATCGATGATCGTCAAGAACGAGGAACGCCATCTCGCGAAGTGCCTGATGAGCGTGCGACCGATAGCCGGGGAAATGATCGTGGTGGACACCGGATCATCGGACAGAACGCGGGAGATTGCCAGGGCGCTGGGCGCAAAAGTGTTCGACTTTCCATGGACGGGCGACTTTTCCGCTGCGCGGAATTATTCCCTCGAACACTGCTCCGGCGACTGGATTCTCTCGCTCGATGCCGATGAGATCATCGCCGCCAGCGATTACACCGAGCTCACGGCTTTGTGCAGGAAGGGCAAGCCGGCGGCCTACAAAATCGTTACGAGAAATTATTCGAACGAAATGGGCGCTCAGGGCTTCACCTCAAATGCCGGCGACTACCCCGCTGAGGAAGCCGGGATGGGATGGTTTCCCAGCACGAAGGTCAGGCTTTTTCCGAACGATCGCAGGATCCGGTTCGAGAATCCGGTGCATGAGTTCGTGGAAGCATCGGTCGGCAGAACGAACATCGCCCTGAAGGAGTGCCCGGTCCCGGTCCATCATTACGGCCGCCTCGATGTCGAGAAACTCAGGGCAAAAGGCGAGGCGTACTATCAACTCGGCAAAAAGAAACTGGAGGAAAAGGGGTTTGCGGATCCCAAGGCCCTGTTCGAACTCGGCGTCCAGGCGGGCGAATTGAAGAAGTTCGAAGAAGCTGCGGAGCTATTCGAAAAACTCGTCCGCATCGCGCCCGACTATCCTCTTGCGGTTTTCAATCTGGGGCTGGCATATCTGGAACTTCATCGCTACGAGGATGCGCTGCCCCATGCGAAAAAAGCCTACGAACTCGATCCTGAACGGAAAGAAACGGTGCTCAATTACGCCCACTGCCGGCTGATCCTGGGGGACAGCGAATATGCCGTACAACTGCTCGACGGGATCCTTCGTACGATCCCTGATTACGCGCCGGCTACCGCGTTGCTTGCCGTTGCGCGCGCCGTGCAGGGCGATAAATCGGGCTCGGCCGGAATCGTCGAGCGGTTGAAGGCAAGCCGTTTCGACTGTTCTCCTTACCTGCACGAAATGGCAGAAGGCTTTGCCCAGTCAGGACTCCATACCCAGGCGCTGTCCGTGTACGAGCTGATCGTCCGGACCAGGCAGCTCCGGAAGGACACGGCAGCGCTCATCGAAAAGTGCTACAACGAGGCCAGGCAGGCGCACCCGGCGCCGGACGCGCCGAAAACCATGAATCCCTACGAACGGCAGCTCAGCCCGGAGGAGATCGCCGGCAACGAGCATCGGGCCTTCGTCGGCGGCATGTGGGACGAACTGGGCCGCCTGCAGTTCGAGTTCATGAAGCAGCAGGGCCTGCGGCCGGATCACTCGTGCATCGATGTGGGCTGCGGATCCATGAGAGGCGGGCTGCATTACATCGCGTACCTGGATCCCGGACATTACTACGGCATCGACATCAACGCGTCCCTCATAGAAGCGGCTCAGAAGGAGCTCGAAGCCGCGGGACTGCTTGGCCGGGAGCCGCACCTGCTTGTCAACGACCGGTTTGAGATGGGGCTGTTCAATCAACTGTTCGATTTCGGCGTCGCCGTTTCTGTGTTCACCCATCTTCCGATGAACTCCATCATCCGGTGCCTGTCGGAGATGCGCGCGGTTTTGAAGCCTGAGGGAGTTTTTTATGCGACGTTCTTCGAGGCGCCGTCGCCGGCATACACCGGTACGATCACGCATCAGCCGGGCGAA
Organism: Nitrospirota bacterium; assembly: GCA_035490495.1. Lineage (GTDB taxonomy): Bacteria > Nitrospirota > UBA9217 > UBA9217 > UBA9217 > JAJYKN01. The sequence goes on along the minus strand of DATHDE010000069.1, from coordinate 11,873 downwards.
GTTGTGACGAACTACGATTCGGACCCCTTTCACTATTCGTTCGTTGAAATCGAGTTCATGGCTGAGGCAGCGGGGCTGCACGCGACCCTGATCGGGGACTGGAACCACCCGCGCAATCAGAAGATGCTTGCATTTTCCCAGAAGAATGCGGCACGGAAGGAATCCGCTGCTCTATGGTCGAAACAGATACTATCCATCTCGTAATGGGCATATCGAGCTCCGGCAAGTCGTCGTATATCGCCTCCCGGATCAATTCCGGAGAATGGGCCGACATCCCCGTTTTCATGGCGCACGAGATAACCCGGAGCATCCTGGAGGGCCTGACGGACAGAGGATACGTCATTCACTACAACCTCTTCAGGACCTTCGGCAACAGTCTCGACAACATCAACAACGACATCATGAGCGATCCGCTCCTGCAGCATCTTCTCGAGCAGAAGCAGCGGCTTCGCGTCTCCTTTATCGTGACGCCCCGTTCCGAGCTGATCAAGCGGATTCTGCTCAGAACCCATACCGAGCGGGAGATTAAGACAATCGCCGAACGCTATCCGATGCAGGGCGTGGCGGAGCTCCTGTTCGTTCTGAATATGGAGGCCCTGTACAAGCGGTGGTTTTCCGTGTTTCAGGAGCGCGGCATCCCGCTCGAGCTCGTGCATGCCTCGGGGGGCGGGTTTTTCCCCCTCGCCTCGGCATCCGATGCGCTGGCCGTTGCCCTGAGCAGGGAACGGGCGCATTACTCGGAGCAGGAAATCGACCACATTCTCCAGACGAACCATTTCGAATACCAGCAGATAGCCCTCTCCCCCACCCGGTCCACGCCGGGCCAGGACAGATCCGGGACGCTCCGGCTGCTGGACGGGGATTTGACCGGGAAGACGGTTCTGGACATCGGCTGCGCGTACGGCTTTTTCTGTTTCGAAGCGGAGCAGCGGCACGCGGCACGCGTCGTGGGTACTGAGTTGAAACGCCACCGGTTTCTGGGTGCGAATATCATCAAGGAAATCCGGGGCAGCAACTGCGAGTTCTATTATCAGGATATTTTCAAGACGCCGGTGCAGGGCAAGTTCGACATCGTTCTTTTTCTCAACGTCATCCATCATCTGCGCGAACCCATGACCGCGCTCCGAATCGCCGCGGCGCTCGCCAGGGAGAAGATGATCTTCGAATTCCCGACCCTCTCCGACAAGAAGTTTCTTGCATCGCTTCCGGAAGGCGCGTCCATCGACCCGTCGCTTCCGCTCATCGGAGTCAGCCTGCTCGGTGAACAGGGGCAGACCTTCCTGTTCAGCGAGGACGCGGTCCGGAGAATTTTCACGGAACAGAACAGATACTTTCAACGGTTGGAATTCCAACCGTCTCCGATGGGGGCGGAGCGGCGTGTCGCCATCTGCTACAAAAATGCATAAGAGCAAACCGAAGCCGCGGTCTGAAACGAGCGGGGCCGCGGAAGACCGGACAGCTCCGGCCGGAGAAACCGGCATCCTCACCGACCTGTTCATGCGAAGCCGGTACGCCGAGGTGGAAGAACGCGCCCGCGCACTGCTGGAGCGCTATCCCGCCTGGGTGCAGGGATGGAACATCCTCGGCGCGGCCTGCGGAAAACAGGAAAAATTCGAGGCTGCCTTGCCGGCGTTCGAGCGGGTGCTCTCCCTGCACCCGAACGATCCCCACATTTACAATAATCTCGGCCCGGTGCTCCAGGAGCTCGGAAGACTGCCGGAGGCAATCGCAAGCTTTCGGAAAGCGGTGGAGCTCAAGCCCGACCTTGCCATGGCGCATATGAATCTTGGCATCGCGCTCAGAAAGCAGGGGCTGCATGCCGAAGCGGTCGAAAGCCTGCGAAAGGCGATCGAGCTGAATCCTGATTACGCGGAGGCATGCGTCAGTTTAGGCTCCCTGTATCAGGACCTGGGGAAGATGGACGAAGCGCGGCGTCTTCTCGAGAAAGCAGTGGCGCTCAAAGGCTCCGACGCGGTCGCGCTTCGCAACTATTCCGCCTGCAGGAAGTTTACCGAAAAAGACCGGACCGAGACGGAGCGTCTCGAATCGCTCCTTGCGCGGGCGGCAACGGATGAAGACAGGTACAATCTGCACTTTGCCCTGGGCAAAATCTATGATGATATCGGGCTGTACGATGACGCCTTCAGGCACTATCAGGAGGGTAATCGGATTGAACGCAAAAAATATTCCTACGATCCGGACGGCTTTTCCTCCTATGTCGATCGCCTGATTGAGGCATTCCCCCCCGGGTACCGGCAGAGCGTCGGTGAAACCGGGTCATCCAGCGAGCTGCCGCTTTTCATCGTGGGGATGCCCCGTTCGGGAACCACGCTGACCGAGCAGATCATTTCGAGCCACCCGCTCGTCTGCGGCGCCGGCGAGCTCGAGCACATCGGCACGATGACCGTGGATCTTGCCGAGAAGCAGAACATTCCCTATCCGCGCCGTATTCTCGCGCTTTCGCCTGCGGACTTCCGCGCACTCGCGGAAACATATGTCGGCCATCTCCGCCGGTTCAGTTCCGACGCAGTGCGGGTTACCGACAAAATGCCCTGCAACTATCTTCACCTCGGCTTCATTACACTCCTGTTTCCGAGAGCGAAAGTGATTCACTGCACGAGAAATCCGCTGGATACGTGTCTCTCCATTTTTTTCCAGCGATTCAGTGAACTCCATCCCTATAGCACCGATCTGGGCGACCTGGGCCGCTATTATCGTGACTATGAGCGGTTAATGCGGCACTGGAAGCGCGTACTGCCCCCGGGAAACCTGATGGACGTCGCCTATGAAGACCTGATCGCTGACCCGGAAGGGATTTCGCGCGGAATGATCGAATTCTGCGGGCTGGAGTGGAACGACCGCTGCCTCGCGTTCTATCGGAACGAGCGTGCTGTCACGACACCCAGTTCCTGGCAGGTCCGCCAGCCCATTTATACGACATCGCGGGACAGATGGAAAAAATACGAAAAGCACCTCGCCCCGCTCGAAAAAGTTCTTTCAGAAGCGGCGGCGCCGTCCAGGGAGGCGGAGAGACTGATCAGGTCCGCGCTGCGGCGCTACACCGCGAACGATGAAGTCGAGGCCGCGCTGGCGCGAATCCTCCGGTCGGAGAAGGACATCTTTGATGCCCTTCGCATGCTCGGAAGCAGGGAGGAAAACCGCGGCAATTATGCGGACGCGGAAAAACTGTTCAGACACGCCGTGACCGTCAATGACCATTCTGCTGCGGCATTCCACAACCTGGCCCTGATTCTGCAGAAGCAGGGCAAATTGGATGAAGCCGTCGATAACTACCAGCGGGCCGTTGCGCTCAAACCCGACTTCGCTGCGGCCTATGAAAATTACGCCGGGTGCAGGCAATGGTCGGTCGGTGACAAGCCGCTGGCTGACCGGCTGGAGGAACTCCTGCGCTCGGCGGGAAACGCCGAGGATCGGTGCAGCTACCACTTCGCGTTAGGAAAGATGTACGGCGATTTCGGGATATACGATGAGTCTTTCCGCCACTATCAGCAGGGCAATCTTATCGAGCGAGGAAAGTATTCCTACGACCGGCGGATATTCACCAGCTATGTGGACCGCATGCAGCGGACATTCTCCGCAGGCCGTTTTGCAGAACGGCGGGGAGCCGGTGCAACATCGAATCTGCCGGTATTCATCATAGGAATGCCGCGTTCAGGAACAACGCTGGTCGAGCAGATCGTTGCGAGTCATCCCGAAGCCCACGGGGCAGGCGAACTGAAGCATATCAACGCAAAAATTACCGGAATCGAGAAGGCATTGAACCGCCCGTATCCGGAATGCATGGAGATAGCCACGCCGGAAATCCTGGGTAAGACCGCGAACGAGTATCTGGAGCTTCTCCGGAGAGCAAACCCGAACGCTGTCCGCATCACCGACAAGATGCCTCATAATTTTCTGCATCTGGGATTGATCTCCCTCCTGCTTCCCGGCGCAAAAGTGATTCATTGCAGAAGAAATCCGCCGGACACCTGCCTTTCCATCTATTTTCAGCGCTTCTACGCGAACCTGCATCCCTATTCCTACGATCTGACCGATCTGGGATATTACTATCGGGACTATGAACGTTTGATGGAGCATTGGAACGCCGTGCTGCCGCGGGGCATGATGCTTGAGGTCGGTTACGAGCAGCTGGTGGATCGTCCGGAAGAGACAAGCCGTGCGATCATGGAATTCTGCGGCCTTGAGTGGGATGAGCAGTGCCTGATGTTCCACCAGAACAGGCGCGCCGTGAAAACGGCGAGTTCCTGGCAGGTGAGGCAGCCTCTCTATACAACGTCGAAAGAAAAATGGAGAAGATATGAGCAGCATCTTGCTCCACTTCTTGCTGCGCTGTCCTGGCCGAGGATGTGACGCAATCGTGAATACTACGGATTTGTCCTGTCGAGGTTCGATCCTATGAAAACCGCCTATTCCTGTGTTGTTGATGCCCACCCTAAATTCGAATGGCAGGCGCTGCTCTGGGTAAACAGCCTGCTGCGGTGCGGCTGCCCGCCGGAAGACCTCAAAGTCCACTGCATGCCCGGCGTGACGGAAAACCTCCTGGCCTCCCTGCGCAGGCTGCACGTGAACCCGGTGGCGACCCGGCCTTTTGAAAACGGACCTGCCTACTGCAATAAGATGCAGCAGTGCGACAGTACGGCTTTCGACGGATATGACAAGGCTGTTCTCGCGGACGTTGACCTGTTTTTCCTTGCCCAGCCTCAATTGCCCGAGGCTGCCGTTTTCGCCGGAAAACTGGTCGACCTGCCGAACCCTCCCCTGGCCGTTCTCAAGGACATTTACCGGGAGGCCGGAGTTCCGTTTTCGAAACCGGTGCCGGTCGATTGCGCTCTCGGCAAGGGTGAGAGGACCTTCAAGAGCAATATGAACGGCGGCTTCTACTATCTCGATGCCGCGCTCCTCAAAGACCTGGGGCGGGCCTGGGAAAAGCACGCACGGTGGCTGATAAAGAAAGTGGCCGCGGGCGCCAGGCTTTTCACGCACATCGATCAGGTCGCCATGGCGCTTGCCCTGGACGAAATGAAGATCGACGTTACCATCCTTTCGGCGCAGGTAAACTTCCCGGTGCATCTGGACCGGAATCGCCTGGGGATGCTTCCTTCGGATCGCATTGCTGTCCTGCATTACCATTCCAAGGTCCTGCCCAGCGGAGAAATCATGTCTACCGGCGTACCGAACGTCGACGAGGCGATAGCGCGGGCGAATCGGGAAATAGTTTCGATTATCGGCGAGAATACGGACAACCTTCTGTTCTGGAACAATCGTTACGCATGTTTTCCCGAACTGGGATCGGGTGCGGGCTCCCGCGGAGACGTCCTGCAGTATAAAAAAATGCTGCTTGGCAATGCCCTTGCGCTCTTCAAGGACAGGACCGTTCTGGAAGTCGGGTGCGGCGACCTGGAAACATCGCGCGATTTTGCGTTCACCAAGTATGTCGGATACGATCTTTCTTCGTCGGCGCTCGCCATCGCCCGGCAAAAACGGCCTGACTGGCGATTTGTCCAGGGCACGCTGCAGGGGGCCCCGGACGATCCCCGCTGCGACCTGGTGCTGTGCCTCGACGTGCTGATCCATCAAAAAGAGCCACAGGGCTACCACAATCTCGTCAAAGCGCTGGCGGACGCAGCACAGGAGCGACTGATCGTCTCGGGCTACGAAAGCGCCCCGGAGATCGCATCGAATATAACCGCGTTCCACGAGCCGCTCAGCGTCACCCTCCGGAAGACCGGCCGATTCCGGGAGACCATGGTCATCGGCAAATATCGGGACGTGTCGCTGCTTGTTGCGGATAAAAAACCGACGGGGCCGGCACTGCATGCGAGCGATCTGCCGATCGACGTGTTCAACACGATGACCCCGCTCATCGAACGCCCCGACCTCCTCCGCCTGATCATGGATACGTCCCGCGACAAGCTCGGGTTCTATACGCTGACCAGCAGCCGGACGATTGAATATCCCTGGCTGATCGACAAGCTGACGCGCCTGCCTGCCGGCTCCCGGATCCTGGACATCGGCTCCGGCATTTCGCCGCTGCCGATCATGCTGGCCGAACGGGGCATGCTGCTGTCCTGCGTCGACGCACACCCGCGGGTGCGCACCCGGGAAAACAGCGCTGCATGGAACGAGTGGGGCTTTCTGGATTACGCTCAGTATTCGCCGCGCATACGATCGTATCATTCGGACATCCGGGAATTCCAGCCGGACAGGAAGTTCGATGCCGTATACTCCGTCAGCGTTCTGGAGCACATGCCGCGGACCGTCTGGGAACGCACCCTCGATCTGCTGCCCGCGTGGCTCAATCCGGGCGGGTATGTTCTCCTGACGCTCGATCTGATCCCGGGATCCTACGCGCTCTGGAACAAAAGCGAGGGGAAAACGGTGGATGCGGAAGGCAACCACGGAAAGCTGGAAGACATTAAGAACCGGCTGAAGGACCTCGGCTTCTATTTCGAGGAACTGTCCGCCAAGCAGAATATTCCCCACGCGAAAACCGATGTCGCCTTTGTCCTGTGCAGGCTGGGCGCGAAGCCCGAGGGCCCGTTCCGTCCGATGAGCCGAGGGGAATCCCCCGGCTGCAGGGACGACCGGGATCCGGCGGAATCCAGGGCATCACAACCCGCGCGCGCCGGCGCCCGGAAGCAGCAGTTGTACCTCCACATCGGGACTCCCAAGACCGGCACGTCGGCAATACAGTCTTTTTTGTATCAGAATTATGACGCGCTGCGTGCCGAAGGGATCCTGTATCCGAAAAGCATCATTCAGTCTGCTGCGGACCCCAAACAGCAGTCCCTTTTCGCCGCTGTTCAGGCCGGCAACAGAAGGGACTTCATTCGCCTCATACAGCTGCTTGCGTCCGAATCCGACGAAAAAGCAACCGTGACTGTTTCCTCCGAGGGCTTTTACCATCATACGAATTCGCTGACGGAAACATCCTGGGAACTGATCAGGATCCTGGATTTGCTCTATGACATGCGAATCATCGTCTTTTTGAGACCCCAGGCTGATTTCATCGAATCCCTGTATCGCCAATACATAAAGAATCCGAAAGGGATTACCGCAGAGTTCGGCAGCAGCATCACGATTCATGAATTGCTCAGAAATCAGAGGATCATACAGAACATGGACTACTACGGCACGCTGATGAAGTGGGCGAAGGTGGTAGGTACCGAACGCATTCTGGTCAGGCGCTACTCGGAGCATGTCGTGGGCGATCTGGCGGCAATTCTCGATATGCCGGCCGGCAAGTATCAGGACGGGACGGTCCGGAACAGGTCTCTTACGCGGGAAATGGCCGAGCTTTTGCGGCAGATCAATCCGTCACTCGACAACGACAGGAGAAATCAGGTTGTCGGACGCATGGAACTGCGTCTGGAGGAGCGCCGCGAGAGGGACACAACCTTCTTGTCCCCTTCCGAGCTGCGAGAGATCATGGATCAATGCGAAGAGGGGAACGCAAACATAGCAAATAAATGGTTCCCTGGCGAGGCCCGTCTCTTTTCCTCAGCATCCTACGAGGACTCGTCATGGGAACCGGTGAATACCAGCCGCGAACAGGCGATGCTGTTGTTGAAGGAACTGTACGAAGTGGGTAAAGCCTGATCAGCCGGACAGGCGAATTCATCCATCCGCCGCGCGCGCAGCTGCTGCACAAGGCTCCTCAGTTGCGCGACGTCCGTTTGCCATCCTGCCGCGGCCGCGGGCGGTTATCATCAGCCGCCCGCAGTGCCGCACAGCCCCGCCGCAATGTTCAAGTTGATGTTGATCACCGCGTTCAACTTTTCGGGTGAAGGCATTGCCAACACCTCGAAGAGACGCTTGTCGATAAACAGGCTCAAGGACAGGATATCCTCACGCAGTTTTTTCGGCAGTGGATTATCCGGCTTTGCAAGCTCGTTCTGGAAGAAACTCCAGACCCTCTGATTGTACCGTACCGCCTCGCTCAACCGGTCATTCCGGTCCTCGGAATCCCAGCTATTCTGGCACTGCCGCAACAGGAGCGCGGCCTTGTTGAGCACAGACGCTTCCAGCTCCCTGCCTGACATCGTGGTCTTTTGAACCGTTCTGTACGCTTCCAACTGAGCCGCGTGCATGTTCAATGGCCTCCTGTTCATATTCTATAAGTTTTTGCGCATGTTTCAGGGCCTGGTAGTGCTTGCCGTTCAGGATGTTGTCGCTGATCTGGTCAATGAGGCCCAGGGTGCTCGGCGCAGCTTTTACGACTTCACGCACGAATTCCCAATACGCGCGGTGGTGCTCGACGAGATTCTTCGCGTCGATATACATGAGTTGAATAATGAAGTATATTTTTTTGCATACCGTGTCCGCGTCCTGTTCCCGAAGGATGTCCTTCTCCCGCAGGATCGGCACGTTATTTTCCACCACAAGCTCGCATCGCGCGCCGCCGTTCCTGATCACAGCGCCTCCAATAATCAACCGCTCATTCGCCTTCAAGCTGAGTTTCAGCGACATACCGGATCACCCCGCCAGCATCATCAGCTGCGGCTCACTGGCCGACAGCCCGTTGCCCGGCGCCTTTTGAAGTTCGGTTCTCACGTCCTGACTCTTTTGTTCGGTTTCTGCTTCTCCCGGCACGCCGATAATAAGGTCCTCCTGCGAGCTCCCTACGATCAGATTCGCCTTCGCACCGTAGCCCTCGGCCTGGTTGATCGCCGCAGCCTGATCTGCCAAGGCTGCCCGCTGCTCGCTGCTCGCAGCCTGCGCCCTGTCGATCTGGACCTGGGCCGACTGAATCTCGGCCTCTCCGGCAACGTCGGACAACTCGGGAATGTTGAAAGAAGCTCCAGTTACTGACGATACCGATCCACCGTTGATGCCGCCCAGCTTCAATCCCAGCCACTTATCCTCAGGCGGGATGGTCATTTTATCGATCTGTTGCCTGAGTCCGTTGAAGCTTCTGAGAAACTTAACCCGGGCCGGCTCTCCCGGCGGATAAGGCGGATAGTTCTTAACGATAGTCGTGAGCGTCTTATTCATATCGCCGAGAATCTGTCCGAACTTCTTCAGCTGCTGATCATCGCTTCTGATCATCGCCGCTACCCGGCTTTGCCGGTCGTCAATATTCTGCAGTTGTGTGAAATCGGCTTGTCCCAGAATTGTTGTCAGATCAACAGTAGTATCGGGTTGCCGCACTGATCCGTTTCTCGAGACGTTGGCGTAGCCGGTCCTGTCTCGACCGACGCTACCGGTCAAGGCCTGCATGCCTGTCGAGACTGGCTCTATGGTTGCCATAGTTCATCACGCTCCTTTAAGGACAGCGAGGGGGACAGCTCCCCCTCGCCTCAGTAGGATGTTAGAACAGTCTCAGAACAGACTGTGCCGCCTGGGACGACAGGCTTAATGCCGTAGTACCCAGGGAGTTCCGGGTATTCAGCATCAGCATATTGGCGCCTTCTTCGTTCATATCAGCAAGCGTCAGCTTGTCCGCTCCGTCTGTGAGCGTGTTTGCGAGGTTTGTCGTGAAATCCTGCTGGATCGTGATGATCCCGAGGTTGTTCGAAAGCTTCGAAGACTCGGCCTGGAGTGTCTGTTTCGAAATGTCAAGCTTGCCGAGATCCTGGTCGACTTCGACGTTCAGGGACCAGCCCCATCCGTCGCCGGAGCTGCCGTATGCCGGGCCTGCGCCCGCATATGCGTCAGTCGTTGCCACGGTGCTGAGGCCCAGGTCGCTGGCTGTCGCACTGAAGCCCTTTACGCTCAGAGCTGAACTTTCGAACGCGACGTTCAAGTCGTCCTTCATCAGCAGATTCGTGCCGCTGTAGCCGGAGGAGCCGGCCACTGCGTCGATCTGAGCCATAATATCGTTGTACTGTTCGCCGAGCGTCTTCCGCTCCGAAAAGACCTGGTTGCCGTCTGTATTCGTAAGTGCAACTGCCTTGCTGACGCCGGTCACATCGTAGAACGTGTCCTTGTTGCCCTGCGTGATCGCAACAGTCGCGGACTTCGCTTCGAGGATCAGCGTTGAACCCGAAGCTGTGGCCTTCATGTCGGCCACGCCGCCGCCATCGTTCAATTCATCCTGGGTGTTGATCAGCTTTGCAAGGTTTGCGACCGTCGTGCTCATGTCGCTCGTCGCGACGAACTGCGTCGTCGGATCGGTGATCATGGCATTCCCCGTCACAGCGGTGTAGGTCGCGCCGCCGACAGAAACCGATTCGCCTGCCGTCACGTTCGAGAACTGGACCTTAATCTGGTTCTTCGACGCGCTTTTTGCCGCCTGGCCCAGCGCTTTTGCCTGGTCGATCAGGCTGGTGATGGAGGAGATGCCCTTGTCCGCCGATTTGATCGTCTGCACTGCTTCACCCATTGCATTCTTGAGTGAGGAGAGGTTTGCCGCACGGGTCATGTGGGCTTCCGCAGTGAAGAAACTCACCGGATCATCAAGTGCGCTGTTGACTTTCTTGCCGCTGGAGAGACGCTCCTGCGTCCTGTTTAAGAGTTGTGCCGTATTCTGGAGACTGATGAGGTTTGCCCGCATGCCTGCGGTCAATGAGACGTCATTGATAGCCATGGTGTTTCTCCTTTTCTAGGTATACTGCCGGCAATTCTTGCCGGACAAATTTGTATGGCGGTAAAATGATGCCGCCAGTTCGTTCAAGGCTTCGGATGGTCTTTGGCTCCTCCTCCCTTCCTGACCCGGCTTGCCTCCGCCTTTGCACATCTTATCGGTCGAAGGTCGTAAAACTTTAATTTCTCCGTTGCTGACCGATCTATCATCATTTTTATCGGCATAACCCGCTAAAACTGTATGTTTTTATTTATCATCGCCGTCCGGAAACAGCTAAAGTTTATCGCGGGCCAGCCGATAAGATTGACAGCGCTACGCCTGTCTGAACGGCAGAAGCAGACACCGGCCATTTACTTTTTGCTGAAGGAGACGCCGTATGACGATATTCTCGGCTGCAGCCAGTGAAGCCATTCATCTCTACAGCAGGCTCTCCAAGCTGAAGCCATCCATCCTCCTGGACCGGGAACAGAGCGAACCGCAGGACGTCGTCCACATCTCGGCTGAGGCAAAGAAACGGCAGATTCTCGAGCAGGCGAGGACCGAGGTGCTGGCGCAGATCAGAAATACACGCTAGCGGGAGTGGATGGTAACCTGTGGATAAAAAGACATTTCGCATACTCGTTGCCGATGATGACGAAATAGCGCGCGACGTCATAACAACGCTGCTTATTCGCGAAGGCTATGTAGTGACAGCGGCAAGCGACGGCAGAGAAGCCATCGAACGGCTGCGCACCGAGGAGATGCATCTCGTCATTACCGATCTCATGATGCCGGGCGCCAACGGCATCGAAGTGCTTAAATATGCCGTGCACGGCAATCCCGATGCGGCGGTCGTCATTCTCACTGCTTACGGCACGCTTGATACGACGCTCGAGGCCATCAAGGAAGGCGCGTATGACTACCTCACGAAGCCCTTCCGCACGCAAGAGATCGTCATCGTCGCCGAGCGCGCCTACGAACGCGGACGGCTGATCGCGGAGAACCGCGAACTGAAGAAAACGCTCCAGGAAACCTATCGCGACCGGGAGCTCCTCAAGACGGTCGCCCGTGACAACAATCCGGAGATCACCACGGGGTGGCTCGACCGGATCGAAAAGCTCAAATCCATGAACGTTCTTCTGGCGCATGAGGCCGAGTTGCTGAAGGAAAGGCTGGTCAAGGGATATGCAGCGTGGCAGGATTCTGATCGTTGACGACGATCCGGTGGTACGCGACGTCCTCGCGGCCGTATTCACCCATTCGGGCCGGTATGAAACCGAGCTTGCCGCCGACGGCCGCTCGGCCATCGACAAGGTCAGAAGCGAGGAATACGACATCGTGTTCACGG
>DATHDE010000068.1:0-24081 GCA_035490495.1 Nitrospirota bacterium | reverse complement strand
ATGCATTGAGGGTATAGAGTGCCGCTCCGCTTGGATGGAGTTTACCTTTCACATCCCATCTCTGGGATACAGTCGCAGTCACGCCTGTGCTGATATTTACAGCGATGAAGGGATTTTGCTGGAAAAAGGCATAGACATACTCATTTCCGCCGAGGACAATGTCCGCTATTGTTCCATTTACCTGAAGAGTCGTCACAACGCTTCTCGATACCAGATCTGCATAGGATATGAAACCATTGTGGCCGATCGCGGCATACAGGCCGTCAGGGCTAACGGAAATACTCGTCGGCGGCGCATCCAGATCGATAGTTTGATCCTGGTTCGCAGCCGGATCATAAATATGGAGTTGATTTGACGGCGAACTGGAAACAATGATGATTCGATCCATGGATTTATCGTATTCAGCGTCATTAACATTAAAAGGCAATATGTTTAGGGGCCTGTTTGCAATTACAATGACAATTACCGTATCTGGCTGGCTGTTGACATACCCGTCGTGCATTATTTGGAGACTGAGTTCATATTTCCCTTCCAAATCCGCTGTAAATGTCGGGGAGACTACTGCAACATTCGAAAGCGTTGCCGTGCTTCCATCCGGCTTTCGCAGGAAACTCCAGCTGTATGTCATGGATCTGCCGGCTGAGTCATAGCTACCGCTGCCGTCGAGAGTGATTAATGTGGAGGGGCCGCTCGTATGGTACTGATCCGGACCGGCGTCAGCAACTGCAGTGAGCGAAACGGATACCCGGACTGAATCCATGGATGACGAGTCCGTACCGTCAGATACGAAGAGGTAGCAATCATAAATGCCGGCAACGTCCGGCACGAAGGTTGGTTTAACGGCATGAGAATCGGAAAGAACCGCCGCGCTGGCGTGCGGGCTTTCAAGCTGCCAGTAATAAGTGAGCGTATCGCCATCCGGATCCGAGCTGCTGCTGCCGTCAAGCGCTACCAAATTTCCTATACTGGCAGACTGGTCCGGCCCCGCGTGTGCTACCGGAGTTTGGTTGACTGTTGTAATGTTCATGCTGTCCGGCAGGCTGTTCTGTGATCCATCAGAAACAACGAGACTGATTCTATACACGCCGCCGCGGTCAACGCGGAAGGTCGGATTAACAGATGAAGCATCGGACAAAGAAGCGCTGCTCCCGGCCGGTTGAACATCTATGTGCCATGAATAGGTGAGTGCATTGCCATCCGGATCATAGCTTGAGTTTCCATTCAGAGTAACGATCGTGCCGACATGAACATACTGATCCGCGCCTGCGTTTGCAAGCGGGACCGAATTTCCGGTTCCCGGGTATGGTCCCATTGTCGGCAGCTGCGATTGCTGTTTTAAAAAACCGCCATCATCAGCGCTGCATCCGGTCATTGCCAGAAAAAGGCAAATACATACACTGATGACAAGGAGTGATTTCTTGATTGATTGCAGTTCCATGGAACATCTCCCGCGATTCTACTCAACTATGTTCGATATCAAATTTAAAAATGATACGCCATAGTCATCAGCAAGCTGAATCCGCTCCCATCCAATGATTTGTCGATAGAGCCGCTATGATTAACGCCTTCTGCATCGGTATAATCCACATAACGATACAGGGCTCCAATGTTCAAAGATACATGAGGACTGATATAACTGTCGATGCCAAAACCCATATTGACTCCTGGACCCGAGAGCGTTGCATCAGTCACTTCACCGGTTGAGGTATTTTCCGCACCATTTTTAATCCGGAGTTCATTACCGCCGAATCCAAATAAGATATATGGCTGTGTTGTGCTTGAGGACAAGAAAGCGTATTTACCATTAATGCTGAAACTCGTGTAATAAACGTGTCCGGAAAGCCCTGCCCAGCTTCCATTATGCCTGGAATTCATCAAATTAAGTTCGACTGCCCATTGGTCGGTTATTCCATATCCAAATCGGACATCGAGGCCGAGACCGCTGTCAATTTTCGGTATTATAATTATGTCAGAGCCGCTCTGCAAACCGGAGGTCCCGGTGAAATCGCCATCGATTGTGTTGTATACAGCTCCAAGACCGATATAAAATCCTTTTTTTGCTTCAGCATTATTCGTTGCAATGAACAGCATGAATATGAATATGGATAGATAAAATAATTTCTTATGCATGATGACAGCCCCCTCTAATGATGCATGGTAAGTCTTTTTTACTATAGTATGATAAAAAATGAAAGAAAATAAATGGGGTATTTTTAGGGTATATACAATTTATTGCAGTAAAGAGCAGATCATATCGCAGAAGAGCTTGACTCTATGAATGGCAGCAGATGTCTCTTTTCCTGAGCATGGAGTTTTAAACCGATTTGAATGCCCTCATGGACAAGTTCTATGCAGGTGTTGTCCATTGAGATCGAACCGATCCACGTGATTGGACCACGACGAACTCATGCCATCAGCATAAAAAACCTGCTCATCAACAGCCGGGTTCAATATCCACATTATTAATTATCGCTGGCTACGAAATGAGTCTGACCTGCCGGGTGAGAGGATGAAATATTGCGCAGCCTGTTCGGGGTCTAGTGTTTCCTGCTCTCAAGCATTTTCATCCAGTTTGCATCGGCCTTCTTAATATTGCCGGGGATGTCTTTGCTCCATTTTTCATAAGCGGCCATGCTGCAGTTGAGGTACAGCTTCCCATTAATAATTTTCCAGACCTCGGGATCGGTTGTCGCGATCCGGTTCTCGGACAGGGCCCAGGCGCAATAGCCGTCGTATTGCGGTGCATACTTCTCCGGACCGGCTGCAAAGAGATCTCTATTCTCTTTGGTCGAGAAATACCATGTCATCCCGTGCCAGGGGAATGTAAAGGATTCGCTTCCTTTAACTGCTTTGCTGTCCTTGAAATACGCCACCGTATCGTATCCTTTGATGGCAACGGCATGTGCAGGAGGATCCCCTGCAAAGCCGCTTGATTCAGCCGAGAGAAGCATTGTAAATGCAAACATCATCAGAACCGTCCTGTAATTTTTTTTGTTCATCATCACCCGAAGTCCCTCCGTGAGTGAGGATATATCAAACCGATAGCTGCGATATCGGCACTAATACTACTATAGCTCATTCCTTCGGTTAAGGTTTGTTGTATTTCGCATTCATGGATAAGCTGGCATCCCCCCTCCAACCTGAGGGATGCAGTTCCTCAAAAGCAGGTTCTTCAGGACCAGGAGATCAGCGAACAGGACCGCACAGGAGCTGGATCAAAGAAGCTCGCCGTGGAGGACATAGTATTGTCCGGGCAGGAAGGTCTTTTCCAGCTCTGCTGCCATCTTTCGTTTACCCTTACCCATGCTCCATCCTAGCGCTTCGGTTTATTATCGTACATGCGCGTATCGGCTTCCTTGATCACTTCCAGCAGGTCCTTCCCCTTCTCGAACACGGAGCAGCCTATGCTCACGGACAGGCCGTAGTCGTGGTCACGCGGCTCCCTGTTCCAGGCCGCAAGGTGCTCATGCACCCGCGAAATCAAGGCCCCGCATGTTTCCAAATTGGTCGCGGGCGTCACGATGAGAAATTCATCGCCCCCGAAGCGAACCAGAAGATCGCAATCGCGAATGGACTTGTTCAGCAGCGTGGCGCACTCCTTCAGGATCCAGTCCCCGATCAAATGGCCGTAGGAGTCATTGATCTGCTTGAAATTGTCCACGTCCAGCATGACGAGCGTGAAATAGTCGCCGTATCGCTTTGATCGTTTGATTTCATTGGCGATCATTTCGTTGAAAAAGTTCCTGTTGTATGCACCGGTCAGGGGATCGCGGATGGCAAGGGTCTTCAGCTTGTCCTGCGTCGATTTCAGACTGTGGATAAGCGTTATAATGTGTTCGGAGATCTCCGTTACGGGGTCCCGATATACCGCATTCCGGTAAACATCGCATTCGGTGCAGTACTTGTATTTAATGGAAAATTCTCCCTGTATTTTTCCGTTGCACCGTGTTCCGGCAACAAGCCAGCAGCGTTTGTCTGCGCGGTGGTATGCCGGACAGGCGTGCTGGAGGCAATCACATTGTTTCATATCCCAGCACCTGACAGCGCCCTCCTTCAGCGTCACGTTAAGCCATTTTTCCCACTCGGCATCCGTTTCCTGCAGCGATAGCTCGATGAACATCTTGAGATCGTGCGTTAGATGCTCCAGGGCATTGAACAAAGAATCATCGTTGTCCATATCCCCTCCCTCACGCGTCATCCGTGCTGGTCGCATGTGTTATCCGGCGTCATTTGTTTTCCCGCTTTCCTCTGGATACGAGGGGTATTACCGGTCGGATTTGACGACGGAGGGCAGGGAAGCACATCTGAGAACTGGTTACTGCTCTCATGCCTTCCTCTGCGACCTCTGTGGTAAAATATTCAGCGATATCCCGCCCTCTTCATTTCATCGAGAACCTTTCCGAGATTAAACCGCGCTTCTTCAAACCCCGGTAGAATTCTCAGTGCTGATTCGTACTCCTGCCTGCTCTTTTCGAACTCCCTTCTTATGAAGAAGAGGTTCCCGAGATTATTCCTCCATGCCGCCTCGGCCTGCTGGTCGTTTCCTGCTGTTGCCTTGTGGATCTGAATGCGGATTGCGACCTCGAAGTTGTGCAGTGCATCAGGATAATCCGGCTTCAGGGCAAGCGCTGCCCGGTACTCCGGGATCGCCTCGTGTCCTCTGCCGAGCATGAGCAGCGTATTGCCGATATTGTAATGCGTGACCGGGTCCAGGAGATCGAGCCGCTCCGCAACCTGGTACTCTCTCAATGCCTCGGCGCTCCGCTGCTTGTCTGAATAGAGCCGGCCGAGGTTGTAGTGCGGCCGCGCCTTGTCCGGACTTTTTCCGGCAGCGTCTTCCCAGAGCCCGATTGTCGAATGATAGACAGTGTTCCGTGCAAAGGATACTGCCATGAGCGTAAGCAGGATGGCAAACACAGCAGCAGTTTGCACGACACTTGCTTTTTTCAAAGCGTACATAAGCGCCTTATTTTATTGCGTAGAGTTTGCTGTCCGCCGATCCCACATACACGGTCCCGTCCGCGCCGATTGCCGGCGAGGATACCAAAATGTTGCCGGTTGCGTATGTCCATTTATAACTGCCGTCGGGTTTAATCGCATAGAGATTGTGGTCATAAGACCCCACGTAGATGGTCCCGCCCGCATCAATGGCTGGAGAATAGGAAGTGAAGTTATTCGTTCCACAGCTCCACTTAAGGCTGCCGTCGGGCCGGATTGCGTACAGCTTATAGTCACTTGCTGCCACGTAAACAGTTCCATCTGCTCCTATTACAGGATCTGTGAAAAATGCCCACGGATAGCTCCACTTGAGCGTGCCGTTGGATCTGATGGCATAAAGACTGCCGCTCCAGGATACTGCGTACACGGTTCCGTCTGTGCCTATAGCGGGGGACGCGTTAACATCGTCTGGTGTTACATAGCTCCACTTGAGGCTGCCGTCCGGTCTGAAAGCATAAAGACGGTTGTCATTGGATCCAACGTATACGGTCCCGTCCGCGTTTACGGCAGGAGAAGAGCGCACCGCGTCTCCCGTTGCATAACTCCATCTGAGGCTGCCGTCCGGCTTGATCGCATACACTTTATAGTCATCCGAACCCACATACAGAGTCCCGTCAGCGCCGATGGCCGGGGAAGATTGCACATAGGCACCCGTCGGAAAGCTCCACTTGAGGCTGCCGTCGGGCTTGATCGCATACAGTTTATTATCACGCGATCCGACATACACCGTCCCGTCAGCGGCAATTGCGGGGGAAGAATCGACATAATCTCCCGCCTGAAAGCTCCATTTGAGGCTGTGGTCGTTCTTGATCGCGTAAAGCTTGTTATCCGGATACCCTGAGCCAACATAGATCGTCCCGTCCGCGCCGACGGCAGGTGAAGAGTAAATGCCTGCCCCCGCAGTATAGGTCCATGCGAGCGACCCGGTCGCGCTCGATGCTATCGGGCTCATACCCGTGCCCTGCGCGTTGTGCCGGAACCTGGGCCACGGACTCTGGCTGGTCACGGTAACATCCGTAGACATCGAAGCTGTTTCCGTACCGGTGCTCACGACCAGACCGACCGTGTATTGCCCCGGTATTCCGGGCGAGGTCCAGGTTTCGCTGCTTAACGTACCGGCATTGATGCCGCCCACGGTCCAGCTGTAGATTGCCGAAGCGCCGGACGGCACGGAAACCGATGCGGCTAGGCTCGCCGTTGTCACGACCGGCTGGGGCGTGACCGTGATGCTGTTTATCGAGAGCATTGTCACCGTCGGATTTGAACTGAGAGAAACACCCCCGCCGCCCCCGCCGCAGGAGGCAGCGAATCCCAAACACAGTATGACAAGCATAAAAAACAAAGGCCGTCGGTTTCTCATCCCCTTTTCCCCTTTCTCTTATGCCGTTCCCGATTCAAAGAGCGGATGGTTTCAGGTACTCTCCTGGTTCAGCAAAATATTTGAAAATTTTCTCACCACGGAGGTCATGGAAATACATCTGTGAGATCCTTGATGAATTCATGTTTTCCGCTGCGCACTGTCTTTCAGAACCCGGCTGCCCTCCTCTTCACTTTCGTGAATACTCCTGCCACGCCTGGCCCGTGATCGACTACCAGCCAAGCTCGGCACTCATAAGGACGCTGCCACTCAATCCTCCTGTCACCAGCAGTTTGCCGCTGGACAAAAGCGTTGCTGCATGGTACGCGCGGCCGGTTGCGAGACTTCCTGTCGT
The DNA here is from genome assembly GCA_035490495.1 of Nitrospirota bacterium. Lineage (GTDB taxonomy): Bacteria > Nitrospirota > UBA9217 > UBA9217 > UBA9217 > JAJYKN01. The sequence continues at coordinate 17,371 of DATHDE010000068.1, read as the reverse complement.
GATCCAGAAGCTGCCGGCCGGATCATACACCTCGGATATCTGAAGCGTGCCGCCGCTGTATCCGCCTGCCACCAGCACCTTGCCGGTGGGCAGCAGAGTTGCGGTGTGATAGTAGCGCCCGAACATGAGATTGCCTCCTGAGGACCAGGAATTCGTTGTCGGGTCGTACAGCTCGGCACTGGCCAGAGACTGACCGTTGTTGTCCACGCCACCCGCAACAAGCACCTTGCCGCTGGGAAGCAGAGTCGCAGTGTGATAGTAACGCGCAGTCGCGAGACTTCCCGCAAAAGACCAGGAATTGGCATCCGGATCATAGAGTTCGGCACTCGCCAGAGCCGTGCTGCCTCCGGTACCGCCGACAACAAGCACCTTGCCGTTTGGCAGGAGCGTTGCCGCATGGTATATGCGTCCGGCTGCCGGACTCGCGGCAGGAGCCCATGAATTGGCCGTCGGATCATACAGCTCGGCGCTGTTTAATGCATGGTAGCTCGCGTCTGCTCCGCCGGCTACCAGCACCTTGCCGTTCAGCAGAAGCGTCGCAGTGTGGCCGCCGCGCGAAGCTGTCATAGCGGGTATCGAGGTCCAGTTATTGGTTGCGGCGTTGTAAAGTTCAGCGCTCGACATGCCGGTTCCATACATTCCCAAAATACCGCCGGCTCCGCCCGCAACAAGCACCTTCCCGTTCAACAGAAGCGTGGCTGTGTGATTGCAGCGCGCCGTGCCGAGGCTTGGCGCAGAAGACCATGCATTGCCCGTGGGGTTGTACAGTTCGGAGCTGTTTATCGCAATTCCGCTGCTGTTCGCTCCTCCGGCTGCCAGCACCGTGCCGTTCGGCAGCAGCGTGGTTGTGTGAAGAGCACGCGCTGTCAGGAGATTTGCCGCGGATGACCACACAACAGACATCGGATCATAGAGTTCGGCAACACCGCCACCTCCACCGCTGAATACACCGCCGACGAACAGAACTCTGTTGCCGGATACTGATGCAGCGGTGTGGCCATAGCGCCCTGTTGCGAGGTTCCCTGCCGGAGACCAGGTATTTCCCGCAGGATTGTAAAATTCGGCGCTCGAAAGGGAACTGCTGCCGTTGTATCCGCATGCAACCAGCACCCACCCTCCGGACAGCAGTGTTGCAGTATGCTGATTGCGGGCTGTTGCGAGTGTTCCCGCCGGGGACCATGAATTTGTGGACGGGTTGTAAAGTTCGGCGCTCGCCAGATAACCGGTATTGCTTCCCCCTGCCACGAGTACACTGCCGTTGGACAGGAGAGTGGCGGTGTGGTATTGACGCGCGGTCGAGAGGCCGGCCGCAGGGGACCAGGTATTGGTCGCCGGATCGTAGAGCGCTGCGGTTGCAAGTGCTCCGGTGCCGCTAAATCCGCCCGCAACAAGGACCTTTCCGTTGTTCAGAAGCGTGGCGGTGTGGAAATACCGTCCTGTAGTGAAGGTTCCGGCAGATGACCAGGCATTCGTGGCCGGTTCGTAGAGTTCAGCGCTCGAAAGCGCACTGGTTCCGTTGTAGCCGCCTGCAATAAGCACTTTGCCGCCCGGAAGCAGCGTAGCGGTATGTCCATAACGCGCAGTATTCATGCTTGCGGCAGCTGACCAGGTATTGGTCGGCTGGTCATAGAGTTCCACGCTCGAAAGCGAGGCGCTTCCATTGGTTCCGCCTGCCACCAGCACCTTGCCGTTCAGCAGCAGCGTTGCGCTCTGAAAATCGCGCGCTGTTGACAGACTCGCACCAGCGGACCAGGTGTTGGTTGCCGGGTCGTAAAGATCAGTCTCCGCAACAGCAACGGGTGGAGAAAATAAGCCGGATATAGCCAGTCCGCCGGCCACAAGCACCTTGCTGTTCAACAGCACGGTCGCTGTATGACCGCCTACGCGCAGTATTGCGGGGTTTCCTGCCGGGACAAAACCGCCGCGCGGCGTCGGGCCGCAGAAGACGTTGACGTTCGTGACAGCGGCGCCCTTCATCACGGACGCGCCGAAGGTGCTGGTGCATGGCTGGTCTGCCGGAAACGAGGAAATGGTAACGTTGTATCCGGATCCGTCGGCCACCGGAGTGGCGAACGTAAAAGTCCCGTTCGAGGTCAGGGTGAGGCTATCGCCGCCGTTGTTCTTCAGGGTAATAGTTGAACCGCTTGCAAGGCCCGTCAACGTTCCGCCGACAGTGTATTTGGCGACGTTCTGGTCAATGTCGTTCCCGCTGCTGCTGTTGTTGCTGCTGCCGGTGCAGGATGAGAACAGAATGTTCAGCAAAAGCAGCAGCACAATGTGGCACGACCGTTTCATATGAGCCTCCTTCGCTTGTCCAGGCATGAGGTAATATCTCTCAGCAGGCTGCCGGGTTCCCCGGAAAACATTGATCTCACACCCTACCAGAACGCTATCCCCCATGGCATGGAAATCCCCGTGTTCGCACCCTGAATGGTCCTAACAGGCGCGACGTTGCCGGTGTCGGTCCTGTTGTATACGGTGATTGAGTTGGAGTCCTGGTTTGTCACAAAGATCAGATTATTCACCGGGTCCACGGCTATGCCCCATGACCCGTGCATGCCTGTGTTCGCACCGGCAATGGTGCGGACAGGCGCGATATCACCGTAGTCCGTCCGGTTAAATACAAAGATCGAATCGGAGTTCAGGTCCGTTACATAGAGCTGATTATTCATTGCATCAAAAGCCAGACCGGTCGGGAGGATCAAACTGGTGGTTGCGCCTGAAATGATTCGCGAGGGCGCGATATTGCCCGTGTCGGTCCTTTTGTATACGGTGATCGATCCGCCATTCTGATTCGTCACAATAATTTCATTGTTTACTGTATCCAACGCAAGTGCGGCTGGATGGATCAGGCTTGTAGTGGCGCCTGAAATGATCCGCGAGGGCGCGATATTGCCGGCATCGGTCCTGCCGTACACGGTGATCGAATTGCCGTTCAGGTTCGCAACAAAGATCTGGTTATTCACCGTGTCCACGGCTATGCCGGCCGGACCGTACAGGCTCGTGCTCGCTCCTGAAATGATCCGTGAGGGCGTAACCGCGCCGGTGTCGGTTCTGTTGAATACGGCGATCGAGTTGCTGGTAAAATCTGTCACAAAGATCTGGTTGTTCACCGCGTCCACGGCTATGCCGGCCGGGTAAACCATGCCCGGGACTGCGCCGGAAATGGTTCGAACAGGCGCGATATTACCGGTGTCGGTCCTGCCATACACGGTGATCGAGTTTCCAATAAGGTTCGTCACAAAGATCTGATTGTTCACCGTATCCACAGCTATATCGGCAGGCAAGTTCAGACTTGTGGTCGTGCCTGAAATGATCCGCGAGGGCGTGATATTGCCGCTGTCGGTCCTGCCGAATACAGTTATCGCATTGCCGGTAGCATTCGTCACAAGAATCTCGTCATTTACCGTGTCCACGGCTATGCCGGCCGGTCCGTTCAGGCTTGTGGTCGTGCCTGAAATGATCCGCGAGGGCGTGATATTGCCGCTGTCGGTCCTGCCGTACACCGTGATCGAGTCGCCGGTATTGTTCGACACAAAGAGCTGGTCATTCTTCGTGTCCACGGCTATGCCGGCAGGTCCGTTCAGACTTGTGCTCGCGCCTGAAATGATCCGCGAGGGCGCGATATTGCCGCTGTCGGTCCTGCCGTACACGGTGACCGAGTTGCTGTTGCTATTGGCTACAAAGATCTGGTCATTTTTCGTGTCCACGGCTATGCTGGCCGGACCGTCCAGGCTTGTGGTCGTGCCTGAAATGATCCGTGAGGGCGCAATATTGCCGCTGTCGGTCCTGCCATACACGGTGATCGTGTTGTTGATATTCGTCACAAAGATCTGGTTATTCACCGTGTCCACGGCTATGCCGGCAGGTCCGTTCAGACTTGTGCTCGCGCCTGAAATGATCCGCGAGGGTGCGATATTGCCGTTTCCGGTTCTACCGTACACGGCGATCGAGTTGTTGAAGACGTTGGTCACAAAGATCTGGTCATTCACCGTATCCACGGCTATGCCGAAGGGGAACCTCACGCCGGCCATATCGCCGAATTTTCTCAAGGCATTCACATCCCCGCCCAGGGATGCATCGAACACGGTGACGGTATCGCTTCTGTAATTTGCCACATAGAGCTCCCGCGCTGCGACGGGTTGATGCCTGCCGTTGTCAGTGACCGAAGTTGTTCCACTGCAACCGGCGAAAACAGCCACACCTAGCAGAATAGCCGCTGCTGCTCCCCAGACTCTGATGTTCATGCCACCCCTCCACAAGAATGAGATTCCCTGAGCGCCCGTTTCCTCGAACTTACTTTTTCCCCAGGCTCCTCGCGGCACGGGGGCTTATGTGCCGGTTCCCTGCCAGCACGTCGGACACCGCGGCCAGGAGCACCTCCGGTTCTTCCCGTTTGGAAACGTACCCGTTCGCCTCCGCGGCAAAAGACCTGTCGATCGTATCGGCGTCCTCGTGCATGGTGTACACCAGCACGGGGATACCGCGCCTGCGCAGTTCAGCGATGCAGGCGAGGCCGTTCTCCTCGCCCAGGGAGATATCGAGCAGGGCAAGATCGGCGCAGGATGCATCGATCCGAGCCAGGGTCTCGGCAATGCCCGATGACTCGCCGCACACAACGTACTTCTCCTGCTCGAGGAGCAACTTCAGCCCCTGCCGAACCGCGGGATGATCGTCAATCATAAATATGCGATTTCCTTTACCGGCCATATCGTTTCCTCTGTCAGAAAAAGAACGTGCCGAAAGCGAATGAAAGCGGTCAGCCGACAATGACCCGTTTTTTTTCGCTGCCACGACAACTGCGTGAGAAAATATTTTTCCTTTGTTGTCCGGGCACATCAGAAGGCAAGTTTTTATTGTGTTGTTTGAACGCTTTTTTGACGGAAAATAGTCAAATGGATACTACGCATGATAGGACAGAACAGCGTTTTTGTATGCCCGGAAAGTCACGTTTTTTTTGTACGGGAATTTACGTACAGGAAGAGGTGTACCATTTCTTTGTCGAGAACCGCTGAACCCGATGTTCTGCGGAGAGGGCAGTGAGCTCAGGGGAAAGAGCAAAAAACGTTTAGGTCCAGTTTTTTCCTTATTTGCGCCTGGGGAGTGCTCGCGTTTAGCGCGTCCGCAGTGGAACCCCTCCGGCAGGAGCCGGAGGCTTTCTATAACAGCGCGGCCTCCCGGAGTTGCTTCCTCGCGACACGTCGTTTTTCAGGGTCGCGAGGAAGCGCTTTCCACACCCGGCGAAAGCCGGAGGTGCCAGGGCGCGGGATTGCTACTGTTTCCGAATAGCATAGCGCCGGAGCGTCTTCATGCCCTCCAGCCCCAGTTTTTCGATCATGCGGGTACAGTAGGTTTCCACGGTTCGCACGCCGATCGCAAGGGCGGCTGCTATTTCGGCGTTTGATTCTCCCCGGCCGAGCCGGAACAGAATCTGCCTCTCGCGGTCGCTCAGCAGCGTTTCCCTGTCCGCTTCCGGAGACGAGACGGCCCGTTTCGCGAGATTTTGGGCCGGCCGCGGGCTGATGTGGCGGTTGCCCGCCAGGACATCGAACACTCCTGCGACGAGCGCCTCGGGAGGCTCCCGCTTTGAGACATAACCGTCAGCGCCGACAGCAAATGCCTTGTCGATGGTCTCGGCGTCTTCATGCATGGAATACACAAGCACGGCGATGCCCAGTTGCCTGAGCTGCGCAATACACTCAAGCCCGTTTTCCTCGCCGAGCGAAATATCGAGGAGTGCGAGGTCCGCGTGAGCGGCATCAATCTGCTCCAGGGTCTCAGCGCTGCTCGACGCTTCACCGCACACAATACAGCCGTCCTGCTCGAGCAGCAGCTTCAATCCCTGCCGCACCGCCGGATGATCGTCGATCATGAAAATGCGTTTCGTTTTTCCGTGTCTGTTGTTTTTCGTCATTCCATCCCCGGCAATGAGAAAATATCGTTAATCCACCGCAGAGAGGCTGTGCACGTGAATAAATTCAATGATATTTCCCCTGCGCCCTACGCAACGCTGCGGTTCAACCGATCTTACGAGGCAGCCTTCTGTTCCGTCGATTCCACGTCGCACGGCACATCGCAGGTCACGACTGTCCCTCCGCCTTCTGCGTCGGTTATCGAAAGCCTGCCGTTGATCATGCGCGCCCGGTGGTTCATGATGCTGATGCCGAGCCCTCCCGTTGAGGGCGACGCCACGTTCCTGCCGATGCCGTCATCGAGCACGGTCATGACGATCCGGCTGCGTTCGGCGCAGGTGAGTCCAACCGATATTTTCTTAGGCCGGGCGTGCTTCACAGCGTTCGTGATCGCTTCCTGCGCTATCCGGTAGAGCTGGATCAGCGCGCCATTCGAGCAGTTTTCACAGCCCCGCTTCTGGCTGAATTCGATAGTGACGCCGCTGGACTCGGACAGGCGCCGCGTGAGCTCCTCGAGCGACGGGCTGATCCCGTGCGGGTCGTATTCCACGGGCCAGAGGCCGCGCGACAGATCATAGGCCTGGTTGACCGATTCCTCGAGCAGCGTCGAGACCGAAGCCAGTTCCCCCGTCTGCTTCCCCTCTCCAGCAAGTTTCCGCATCACTACCGAGAAGTGCAGCCGTGCGGCGGTCAGCTTCTGGCACAGCCCGTCATGCAGTTCGCGGCTGATCCGGCGGCGCTCGTCCTCGCTCGTGTTCACGATCTCGCGCTCCAGCCTGGCCCGTTCGACGATTTCCCGCTCCAGGACCAGGTTCTTGTCCGTGAGCTCTCCGGAGAGCCGTTCCACAGCGGAAAACGTTCTCGAAAAACGCACGGACAGCGCGCACGCCTGGAACAGGATGAAGGCGAGCATACCCGCCTCCATCAGATACACGGAGCGGATCATCTGCAGGTCGTAGAGCATGTCGTTGACGGAAACGATCCCGAGGACCGCGAATCCGAGAAGAATATAGGGGGCGCCTTCCCGCTTTGCCCGTATAGCCCTGCCGAGCATGACGAGCATGGAGCAGATAAGCAGCATGCAGAATACGTAAAAGAAGGTAATAATCGAGGTGAACGTCAGGGTCGATGCGAACAGGCCGGGGACCAGGAAAGCGGCGGCAACTGCCAGCGTGACCTTTTGGAGTCCGAAAGAGAATTCATCGGGATAGAGCGTGCGCAGGAAGCTGTAAATGACGGGGACCGATATCACGACACAGATCAGATCGACGCGGTTCACCAGCCATGCGGGGATGCTGCCGATGAACATGCGCACTGGCCAGCCGTTTGCGTTGTTCGTAAGGGAGAAGATCATCCAGAGCAGGCAGTAGACCCCGAAATACAGCGGAGCGATGTTTCTGGTGCGGAACGTGTACAGAAAGACATGGTAGATCCCCATGACCATGAGGCTGCCGATGCTGATGAGGGTCAGGCTGCGCCTTGCGAACAGATCCGCTTCCAGTTTGTCCGCAGCGCCCAGTTCGAGCGAGGAGAGAACGCCTCCTTCCCGGTCATGGAAATTGGATACCTGCAGCACGAGGTCGACCGGCCGGTCAGTGATGGGCAGTCTGGCCTGCCTGAACGACTGGATCGGAACCTCCTCTGCCGAAGTTCTGCCGATTTCCCCGTTTTCGATAATGAGCTTCGTATCAGCCCAGAGCCGGTAGGCGGAATTCACGAGCCCGACATGCACGGCCAGGTCCTGCCCGCCTTTTCCCGGCATGATCCGCAGCCGGTACGTCACATACCCCGCTCCGCCGAGTTTTTTTGCGTTTACGTTGTATCCCCTCCACGACCCGGGTATTGCGGCATAACCGTCCGGAGCCGCGGCTCTGGTACCGTGAAAATCCTGCGGCGCCAGCAGCTGGTTCCCGTAGAATTCCCATTCACCGTCAAGCCGGACTGAGGCGACATGGTTCATGTCCACGGAGGAAAGATCAATCACTCCCCGCTGCGCAACGGGTGCGTCCCGGTCTCTGAAGCAGCCGGATAAAAGGAGTACAGCTATGAACAGCAGCAGCACTATGTCGGCCCCGAAGTTAACGGCCCTTGACGGCATTCTTCCGCCCCCTGTCATGCGAAAGGAAACTGCGTGCGATGATTCGATTATCAAGGATATTACCGCCGCTTGTCAAGGCTGTTGATGGATTGTTGTTACCGAAGAGCTCGCATTGCCGGCCGTCCCTGGAACAGCCTGCCTGCAGGCAGGGAGATTAAAACAGATAGGTTACAGCGCTGACAGCCTTGAACGTCTCGCCCACCTGGGTGCCATAGCGGTCGTGATAAACAGCGTGCTCATACGTCAGCTCCGCAACCCAGTGAGATGCAAGCAGGAGTTGAGCGCCCGGTGAAAGATAGATCGTATTGTCGCCGGAATCAGCTGCGCGAATGTGGTCCGCCGTTTCCCTCTCGGCTTCGCGTTCAGGCCGAAAGCCAGGAACAGCTGCGGTCTGGCTGGCGCGAACGACCCGGGCGTGACCCGGTAGTTAGCCGTAACATCGTAGTTCACGGCATTTCCGAAGCGGTGCTCGACGTCCCCCAACTTGCCGTCTCCTGCAATCGTGCCGAGCAGGTTCGCGGACGCCGAAAATCGCTCATCTTTTCTGGAGTGACGGTGCGCTCTTACAGTCACCGCCGACCGCGGTCTACATCAGTTCATCACGCGTTTATGAACGAATGACCAGTGCCGGTACTTTTTCGGCAAATGGCTGCCAATCATGCCGGATACGAGCACCAGCGCAAGAATAAGAGCCCGGAGATCAGGGCGAAGAAAGAGCAGGCCGAGAAGGGCAATATGAATGATTGCCGTGACTCCGCGGACTTGGTATGGCCAGTGGCGGCTATGCAAAATTGCAAGAACGATGAGCGCACTACCCGTGCCGATGGCCGCATAATTCCATGAGATGAGCCTGCATACGGGGACTTCGAACACCGCTGCGCCGAAAACTGCGCTCGTCACCGCAACGTGAGCTGATCGCAGGATCAGATCGAGGGTCCGGGTCCCCATGGGGCGGCTGCTGTTCTGCTCCTGAGGCGGAGCGTCGTTCGTATTCATCGATCGGTGCTCTGCGGCGTACGGAAAGATATTACATTGCGGGCAACATACATCACCCGATGGAGGGAGAATACCCCACTTAGGCTCAAACGACAAGAATAATTTCAGACGGACGGCGTCACTGGCGCGGGATGGCGGCCCCCTGCCCTGCCTGCTCCCATCTGGCTGATACGACCTTCCAGGCGGAGTCCTCCTGTCTGAAGGAGACCTCGAAATTGTATGAGCTCATTGCATCAGGGAGGAAGGTTTTCGCAGTGTCTTCTTCGCTGCCCCTGCCGGCAAACAGCGCCTGGAACGTCGCTGTCGCCGTAGGGCCGGTTACGAGAACGTCGACATCCGGAATGAAGACAGACACTTTCTGGTGCCGGAAAAAATAGAACCCCAGAATGCCCTTGATCGCGTCGTAGTCGTTCCCCTGCGGGTCCTGGTACACCTTGGAAACTTGGCCAAGTATGGTCATGATTTTCTTCTGTTCAGCCGATTTCTGGACGTCAGATATTACGGCCCTTATTTTATCTGCCTCTGTTTTCTTTTGACAGGCAGGGGGAATGAAGAGCAGCATAGTGATGAGAAAAAGCAGGCATATTTTTTCCCTCATATGCGCCCTCCTCGCTTTTTATAAACAATCAAGGGGACGCCTCGCGGCGTCCCCCATTATCGGTCTCGATATGGTTCTTTTACAGCCAAACCGTAGACTGAATGACCTGCATTTTTATTGCACCTGTCGCATAGAGCGGTCATGTAGACACTGTACGTGTACCACCTCGGGCTGCGGTAATTAAATTGTACCTGTCAGACCTGTTCAACAACCAGCCGGCTCTTGGCGAGGGAAACTTCGCGGACCTCGCCGCGCACCTTCTTTTCCTCGCCGAAGAGATTGCGCAGCAGCACTTCACCGTGTTCCGCTCGAATCAGGTTTACCGATTCCAGGAGCAGCTCTTCCTTGTCGTTTGTTTTGAGATATGCCTTGAGATCACACACCGTCGTTGTTCTCCAGTAGAACAATTGATAAAAATCAATTCATGCACAAGCGGCTTGCACGTTCATCATCTATAGCACACGGCTTGTGCGATTGCAACTAAAATTGAGGGCCGCTCCATCGCTCTGTCATATATTTGCAAGCGCCGCTAAAATTTCGACTTATACGATATATTCACGATAAAATCCGGCGCTCCTGTCGTGTTCGGGTCCTCGGTCAGCGACAATTCGTAGCTTCCGCTTTTTGCATAGTACCTGCCGCCCATGACCAGAAGCATGCCCGTGCCGTCGATCTGGGGGATGTCTGTCCGGGGGTAGGGCGATGATTGGACGAGGTACTGCACGATGAGGCCCAGACGCTTTGTTGCCATGTATTCGACACATGCGCCGCCATAGTAAAAAGTCCTCAGGGGCACTGCCTGCCGAGCCCTCAATTCGCCGGGCTGCACGATGCCCGCATTTGCGGAGAGTCTCGCTTTATCGCCCAGGCTCTTGTCCAGGAGCAGCGCCGCTGCCGCATCAACACTGCCGCTGCCGTATCCGACATCAGCATCACCTGTGGGCAATTCGACATCCGCAAAGACGCTCACCGCGGGATCGCCTCGCACGACCTGTTTTTTCACAGTCAACCTGACATCGCCGATTCCGACGCGGTTGTCTCTTCCCTCAACGACCGGCGCTCCGTTCCTCCGCACGTCGTACAGAAAAGAATTCTTCGGGCGGTCGCTTCTGCCGTAGTCAGGGAATCCGAACGTGTCGTGATACCACGCCAGCGGACCGTCGAGAAATCCGGCGGTTGCGCGCAGGAGCGGCAGATCGATGCCGAATTCTGCGACCCCGGAAATGTCCTTCCGGTAGCGGAAAACGAGCTCGGTGAGTTCCAGGTCGAGATGCGCGGTCCATGCAGCGCTGTTCTCCATGAGATAGACGCTCGAATGGGACAAACTGACATCGAACGAACTTCTTGTTTCCGCCGGTTCGAGATAGGGCTGGTTGACCGGCAGAAAGATCGGGAACTGGTTCTTGACCGTAAGCGGCCCTTCAAAGGCGAATGTCCCGGTAGGCAGGAGGATGACCGTCGCGAGCAGTACGAGTGCTCTTTTTGCTTTCATACGGGCTACTGTAGCACGCGGCAGGGGGAAAGGAAAGGACTAATTGCGGGACGATCAATCCAGTACAAGAAAATCCGCGTCCTGCAAGGAGGCGGTCTTCGGGCTGATCTGATCCGGGACGACAGGCATGACGACCTTGACGGAGTAGGACGACTGGAGGGCAATCTGCTCAGGCACGCCCCGCCTCCACGCGTGCCCCACACCGGCGAGCACGACGATGGTTTTAGCGGGGTGTTCGTTCCGGTACTTGATCAGGTTCCACGCCATGCTCTTGTCCCACACCATCTGCGCCTCGCAGAAGTTCCGGAAGCTCTTGTCCTCGCGGGGGGAATGGCCCGCATATGCTCTTCGTATGAACTCCCGGTAGGTCGCATCGACCGTGCAGGTGATGTTCGGGGGGAGTTTTCTCTTTTCATCCGCGCTGAGCGACGCAAATCCGTTCTCCGCTACCGCCGCCGTCAGCCGGCCTGTTATGTTCAATCCCACAAGTGGAATGCGGTGTTTGCGTGCATACAAAAATATATCGCGGTACAGCGGCCATGCGGCGCGCCAGTTGTCGTAGTAGACGGGGAGGAATTTTTCGAGCGGCAGCGTCCCCGCCACCCATGCATCGAGCTTCTGCTGGCTGTCTTCCCTGAACATTTCGAGCCCGATCGCTGCCAGTGCGCCTGATTCGCGCAGCGCCCTGATGGCCCCCAGTTCCACCACATGCGAATCAGGATCATCATGGATTTCACCGACAAATACGAAATCAGCGCCTCTTAGCGCCTTGATCATGTCTGCAAACGATACTTTTCTGCCGTTATCGATGCTGAATACCGGCCGATATGTCACCATGGCAGTAGTAACGAGAAGCAACATCACGGTCAGGGGAATTGCCGCCAGAAAGAAAGATTTCAGTTTCATACAATTATTCTTACGCTCCGGAACGCCCGTGTCAAGGAACGTGTTATTTTTTTTCCCATCCGGCTGGATAGTGGACCGTCTCGTCTTTTAAACAAGCTTGTCCACGCATGAATAGGCCGCGAGATGTATACGAACCGATACGGTGCGATACATCGCGGAATCATGGCGTTATTGATATGTGTACGATCTCTACGAATGGAGCGGCCGAGGTTTCAAACGATGAAGCGTTTTCTCATCAGCCTGAACGGGAACGGAGACAGAACAGCGACCCACGCACAGATCCACCCCATGCTGCCGAGCGCCTGTGCGGGTGCACCCGCGGAAAAGGCGCGGCAGACATTCACCAGATGGTACAGCGGCGTGAACAGGGCGATGTCGCCGACAACGCGCGGCAACGCGTCAAGGGGGAAAAAAATACCGGAGAACAGGAACAGGGGGGTCATGAACAGCGTGTAAAAATAGCTGAACGAGTCGATTCCCGGCACAAGAGCGCAGAAAACGACGGACAGCTCTGCGAAAACCAGCCCGCCGAGGAAGATGAACGGAATCGACAACGCCACGATCGCCGAATCCACAAGGCCGAACAGAGCGATGACGATAAGGATCGTTACGCCGAAGATTACACTTTTGGTCGCACCCCAGATGAGTTCGCCGGCAACCAGATCATCCAGACCCACGGGCGTGGCGAGAATGGCATCGAAGGTCTTTTGAAATGTCATGCGGATATAAGTGCCGTAGGTGCATTCGTAGACCGCGGCAAAGACCGAGGACGAGGCAACGATGCCGGGTGCAATGAACTTTATGTACGGCTGGCCGTTGATGTCCTTCACGAATGCGCCCAGACCCATTCCCATGGCCACAAGATAGAGCGCCGGCTCGGCGAAGTTGAGCGCGAAGCTCGTCTTGTACAACTTCGTGTACACGAGCCAGTGGCGCTGCCAGACCCGCACGGCGCGTTTAATCCGCAAGGCTCCTCCCCGTAAGCTTGAGATACACATCCTCCAGGTTTCCGCCGTGGAGGACCGTCAGGTGTGCAGGCGTGTCGATAGTGACGATCTTTCCCGAATCCATGATCGCGACCCGGTCGCACAGCCGCTCCGCTTCATCCATATAATGGGTCGTGAGCAGGAGCGTTGTGTTCTGTTGTTTCAGGTGATTGAGCTTGTCCCAGACCGCCCGCCTGCTGTGGGGGTCGAGGCCGGTTGTCGGTTCGTCGAGAATGAGGATTTCGGGATTATTGATCAGCGCCCGGGCCAGCAGCAGCCGGTGCTTCATACCGCCGGACAGTTCATCGATTTTCGCCGTGCTCTTGTCCTGGAGCTCAACAAACTCGAGCAGTACCCGTGCCAGACGGACAGAGTCTTTTTTCCGTATGTCGAAATACCTTCCGTAGACCACGAGATTTTCAACGACCGACAGATCGGGATCGAGGTTGTTATCCTGGGGCATGACGCCGAGACGCGCCTTGATGCGGTCGGGCTTTGCCCGGACATCCTCGCCGAAGACCGTCACGATTCCCGATGTCGGCGGCATGAAGCACGAGATGATGCGCATGATCGTGGTTTTGCCCGCACCGTTCGGCCCCAGAAACCCGAAGCACTCGCCCTTCCCGATGCCGAATCCCACGCCGTCGAGGGCGCGCACGCCGTCGTAATCCTTCACAACATCTTGTGCGGTGATTATGTCCATGATGCGTTTCTCATGTTTCTGGCGTTTTTTGAGTTTGCAGAGTTGGCAAAATATGTTTGAAGTTCTTACCCGAGGAGCTCAACAAACTCCCAGAACATTACCCGCCCTACTGTTCCATGGTGACGCAGTTCTTGCCCGAAGCCTTGCTTTTGTACATGAGTTCATCGGCGCGTTTGATGAGCGTCTCTTCCGTGTCGCCGAGCCGGGCGATCGTGGCGCCGAGCGAGATCGTAACACGGGCAGCGGAACCGGCGTGAACGGACTGCTGCACAAGGGACCGGCAGCGGTTGGCCATGGAAACAAGTTTTTCCGCGTCGACGTTCGCGATGATGGCAACATACTCCTCGCCACCCCAACGGCTTACGAGATCGAAGGACCGCACGCTGTTCTGCAGCGTCTTTGCCACGGTCCTGAGCACGTCATCACCTACATCGTGCCCATAGCGGTCATTGATATCCTTGAAATTGTCGATGTCGATGAAAACGACCGAAAAACCCCACCCGTACCGCTGAAGTTCCTCAAGCCGCGCTTTCAGCGTGATCTCGGCAAACCGCCTGTTCGCGAGTCCGGTGAGGGAATCGATAAAAGCCATTTTTTCCACGTCCGCAAGGCGTTCCAGGGCAGCGGATTCTGCGGACAAATCGGTGAATATCTCGATTCCCCCTTCGACGGCGCCCGATGTGTTCTGTATCAGCACGATATGGGTAAGCACGGGTACGCGGTGACCGTCCTTGTGGAGGATGAAAACCTCGCTCGGTTGCTGCTGCCGGGCAAATTCGGACTTGTCGAGGGAGCAGACCGAATTACACAGGAGCGCACCGTGTTTGTCAGTATGCACGAGGACGCTCTCCGAACACAGACGCCCCACGACATCCGACGCAGCGTAGCCCGTTATGCGCTCCGCCCCCTTGTTCCAGGACGTGACGCGCCAGTCGCGGTCCACGACGCAGACGCCTTCTTCAAGATTCTCGAGCAGTGTTTCGTAGATGTCATTGTGTTCCATCGATGTTCAACCCGCAGTCCGTGCCGCGCGCTCCGCCGGGGCACCAGGCCGGGAAAATCTGATAGGCTTCGGGAACATGAGCCGATTTCAAAGGCGGGACGATCGGAAGAAGATATGCAGGGGGCAGGGTCTGCGGTCATGCATCCCGGTCATGGACGTCGTTGTTCCCGGCGCCGAGCGCTTCGAGCGATGACAGGACCTTTTCAATCCGCTCCCGCACCTGGTGGGTGACACCTGCCATGCGTTCACGACTCACCGCCTCGCTCCGCACACCGGCGATTTCCCGCTCCAGCCCGACGATCCGGTCCCTGAGCCCGCGATTCTCCGCAACAAGGGCCTTGACGCGCCGTTCAATAACGGCCAATTGATCTTCGATCTCTTTCGGATTCACCATGGATCCGGTCCTGAATCCCGCAGCATACTTACCCCCGGCGCCGCCGGATGCTTCGGTACATGGGTGTTCTCATGCCCTGCATACGAGCCGCCGCTTCTAGTATACCAATTTCCAGAAGCGTTTTTTATTCTGTTCTGCGGACAAGCGCTTCGCCGGCAGCCCCGGTTTTTCCGTAGATCCGCTTGTACTCGCTGTAGTTCCTGAGAACCTTCTTGACGTAATTCCGCGTTTCCGAGAACGGGATCATTTCCACAAAGACATCTCGCTCGCCGTTGTATCCGTTCTTGGAGATCCAGCCCGCAACAGCATCAGGGCCTGCATTGTATGCAGCGGCCATGAGGAGCGGATCCCCCTTGAACTGTTTCATGAGGTGGCCGATGTACCACGTCCCGATCTGTACGGCCGTGTCGGGATCGAATAATTTCCCGCGGTCGAAGCCGTCAAGTTTGATGCGTTTTGCCACCCACTCGCCCGTTGACGGCATGACCTGCATGAGGCCGCGAGCGCCGGCCGGTGACAGCGCATCGGCGACGAACTGGCTCTCCTCGCGGATGACGGCAGCGACCAGATAGGGGTCCTGGCCGTATTTGCGCGCGTGAGCCACAATGCTGTCCCAGTATCCCTGGGGATAGGCAAGCAGCCACAAGTCATCCGGCGTTCCGTCCCAGGAGCGGTCCAGGTAGCGATCATAGTTTCTGAGCACAAGCTGAAGCGAACGTCCGAAGTCGCCCAGTTCGAAAAAGGCCTTGCTCAGTCCGATGAGCATGCCGCGCCTGCGCGGCTTCGAGGTCTGGAGCAGCCACAGCTCGCGGGCAGCGTCTTTTTTCATGTTCAATGACATGAGCTCAAGGGTCTTTCTGAATGCTGGCTCCGCAGCAAGCATCTGCTTCGTTTCCGCGGTCCAGACGGGCGGCCCCTCTTCCATTTCGTACTCGCCAAGCAGATCTTCGGCGCATGCCGCTGTCCTGCACACGTCAGCACCTTCCCCTGCCGGAGAATCCGTTTCTGCCGCGACCGAAGATGCCATGTTTTCCAGCCGCTCCTCTGCGCGATGTCCGTAATAGGTATACGGTCCGCTGCGCAGCACTTTTTCATAATACGTTTTCGCGCGGCCGGGTTTGCCCGCTTTTTCGGCAGCCCTGCCCTGCCAGTAACGCGCCTGATTCACGAGGAACGAGCGCGGATAGGCATGAATGAGTTCCTGGAGCGTCTGTTCGGTCTTATGATAGTCACCCGCCGTGTACCAGGCCCATGCCCTCCACCACACCGCGCTGTCAGCATATTTGCTCGCCGGGTAATCCACTCCCATGCGGTTGTAGCAGCGGAGCGCTTTTTTCAGATCACCTGTTTCGCGATATATCGTTCCCATATAGAACAGCGCATCGTCCGCCCATTCATTCTCCGGAAACCGGTCCAGGAGCTTCTGATACGACTTCAATGCTGTGTCATAATCCCCGAGTTTTGCCGCGGACCGTCCGAGCCAATACAGCGCATCGGGCGTTCTCGCGTCGGATGGGAAAGAGCGTACCATCTTATCGAGGATCTCCGCGGATTCCGCGCGCCTGTTCAGGTTGAACAACGCGATGCCCGACCGCACCATGACATCCGCACGGCGCGGACCCGCCAGGTTTCTCCCAAGCAGCGTCGTGAAGACCTCCATGGCCTTGTCATAGTAATTCGGCCGGGAGAGAATCTTGCCGCGCTCATACAGCTGATCATTGGTGAATGCGGGAACATCGACGCCGGCTGCCGCGAGGTCTGCGAGGGCCTTCACCGCGTCGCTGTCGGACGAAGCTCCCGCATACTCGATCCACAGTTCCTGGTACGTTTTTACGGCTTCTGCGAACCGCGCTTCCGCGGTGAGCGCCCTGCCGAGACCGAGGCCCGCGGCCGGAGCATATTCGGAATCAGGATTTGCGTCAAGAAAGGACCGGAATGCATCGATGGACTGCACGTAAGCGTAGGATTCGAGGAGCCCCATGGCCCTGCCGAATTCCGCACGCTGGCGAAGGGAGCTTTTCGGGTAGTCGCGGACAAGCATCCCGTACAGGGCTGCGGCTTCACTGTATCTGCCTGAGCTGAAACGATACTCTGCCAGGAGATGCACTGCATAGTCAGCCATCTCGGGATACTCGGTCCGTACGCGCAGCATCGAAGCAGCAGCCTCGTCCGGCTGGTCCAGCTTGATCCATGCCTGTTCGTTCAGGAAAAGCGCGCGCTTGTACCAGGTCGTCCCCGGATATTGTTCCTGGATGTTTCTGCATACGAGCAGAACCGTGCCCC
>DATHDE010000067.1:0-3679 GCA_035490495.1 Nitrospirota bacterium | reverse complement strand
CCGGCGATGGCGGCGACCCTGTTCTGTTCCGTGTTCGGCATGCTGAAGACCGGGCCCTTCTGGTCGGGGAAACGAACGTAATCGAACTGGATCTCGTCAAATCCGTTCCGGGCGGCTTCCTCGGCAATGGCGATGTTGTAGTCCCAGACTTCCTGCTTCGCCGGGTCCACCCACACAAGGCCTTCGCGGTCGCGCCACAGTTCCCCGCTTCTCGTCTTCAGCGCGAGGTCGGGCCGCGCCGCGCCGAGCACGGTGTCCTTGAATACCACGATCCGGGCGATGGTATAGATGCCGCGTTCCTTCAGCGATGCGAGCAGTCCCTGGATGTCCTTTACCGTGATGATTTTTTGCGCGCCGATCTCCGCTGCAAGGGGAATGTCGCTTTTGTACGTTATCACTCCATGGTCGCCCTTCACATCGATCACGAGTGCATTAATCTCCGTTTCGGCGATCAGCCTGAGCGCGTTCGCCTTGATGGATCTGTCCGCGATGCCGTAGTTCGTGAGATAGAGCGCTTTGGGAACAACCGGCTTGAGGCGCACGTTCAGGGGCGTGCCGGATGACTCACGGACCGCCTCCGCGGTTCTCCCGTATCCGTGGGCACGGAACCCGATCGCGCCTGCTTCTGCCTGCACCGAGAATCTGCCGTTTTCATCCGTGAGCACGACCGTGCCAGCCGCGGTTACGAGGGCCCCCTTGATCGGCTTTCCCGTGTCAGCGTCAATGACCGTGCCCCCGATTTCCCGGTTTGCGGTCCAGCCTTTTGTCGCGTCAGCCGAAGATAACAGAAACAGTGCGAAAAAGGTCACTATCAATGCAACGCTGTTCATGATCATTTCCTTTCTCAGCTATCGTATCCTGCTGTCAGAACGCCCTGGTGAGCCTGCGAAGACCGGATTGCTTTTCCCTGTGCTGCATTCAACGATTTTTTCGAATGCCCTGCCGCTGACCGCGTTGGTGAGCAAATAGCGGGGCAGGTTCATGACCGCATCACTTTCGGTTGCCGGCCGCGCCTCAATCGAGAAGGTGGCTTCGTAGCCGGCTGTCCCTGCCTTTTCCAGAAGCCGGGCATCGTAAATGCCGAACGGCCATGCGAGCATGGTGATCGGTACGCCCAGCTCCTTCTCAAGTTTCGCCTTTGATTTGACAAGCTGCATGTTCACGAAGCTGTCGTATTCGGATGGGGACATTCTCTTTTGATCACGCTTGAAATTGGGGTGCCAGTATGTATGGCCTTCGAAATCGAACAAGCCGGTCTTCTTCAGGTCCCTGAGCTGGTCCCAGGTCATTGCGTAGGAAGCATTCGATATGGCAGAGGGATAGAGGAAGAGCGTTACGGGAACATGATATTTCATGACCAGGGGGAGCATATATTGATACACGGATGCATGGCCGTCATCGGCAACAATAACAACCGATTTCGGCTGTGGCAGGGGACCCTTGCCGAGATAGCAGTCTATGAGCTGCTTTAAGGGGATTACCAGAAAGCCGTTCTCTTTCAGGTACTTAAGGTGAGATTCGAAGACAGCTGTTGTGACGGTCATTCCATCGGCAGCAGCAGGTCCAAAACGATGATAGAGCAGTATGGGAACGTGAAATGCAGAGAGGTTGCCTGTGGGACCGGCACTTGAAGAACCGGTAAAGGGTGATAAAATAAGCAGAATAACAGCTGCACGGAGGAGCAGCCGGGAAATAAGTCTAATCATATGACGTCACTATCTTGAACGCTTTGAGAGTCGCCTTTCCTAATACTTCAATAGTACTGTCTTTTTCAAAAAAAACTGTGAGCTGCATCACAATAGCCCCTTCGATGTGCTTGTCTAAATCGTTCAAGTATAGTAATGTTTTTTTACGGGATTACGTTATGCTATCCTACGAGCGACGACATTCCGTCGGCCGAAGGCAAGCAGAAAGCGACTGCGGAGTTCGTGCCGCTCCTGAAAGCCTGGTATCATCAGTGGAAGGGCAATTATTAATGGTCTCATAATTGTCCGGACACTTTTCAATTTGTCATCCCCGAATGTTTCTATCGGGGATCTGATTGAACACCAGATTCCCGATTAAAGCCTCGGGAATGACAGCTATTTATGTCGTTTCTATTTTGAGACTATTAATAAGTACCGGAGGTCGACCGAGGCTTCACCATGCAATCGGAGCAGATCGACGTTATAAGTTACTCGGGCCGCAAAGGCGATGAACGGCCGGCCACTTTTATTCTCCATGGGCTGCGCATCGACGTCGCGGCCATCATCGAGAACTGGATAGAGGAAAACTATCAGGACCGGGCGCGGAAGCGGTATTTCAGGGTCCGGGGAAGCGACGGGGCGCTGCACCTCATCTATTTCGACCTGCAGGTGCACGCCTGGTTTTATGCGTCCCGGAACATCACCACGCATTGACTTCAGCGTTGATCGGGAATATAGTTTTACTATCAGTGGAACTGCAATCGTAAAAGAGCGAGGTGTTCATGACAACAGAAAAAAAGGTGTCATTACTCGTTGCGCTTTTTCTTTTCTCCGCCGCGAATCTGCATGCTCTTGAAAAGCAGGATGTGAAAAAACCGCATCCCCAGGCAGGCGCGGCCGTCATCATTGAGCCTGCCTTCAGCATCGATCCGGCCAGGACAGCGGTGCTCATCATGGATTATGAAAACGACATCGTGAACATGCTTCCTGAAGGTGTGCGCGGGCCGCTTGTGGAGAGAGCGGGCATGATTCTCACGGAAGCGCGAAAGGCGAAGATCCAGGTCATCTATGTGGTCGTCCGGTTCCGGGAAGGCTATCCCGAGGTCAGTCCGCGAAACAGGCGGTTCAGCGGCCTGAAGCAATCAGGCCGGCTCCTGGAAGGCACGCCTGGTGCTGAGATTGATTCCCGCGTCGCTCCCCAGCCGGGCGATGTCATTGTCACGAAACGCCGCGTCGGCGCCTTCTCGACAACGGATTTGGAAACGATCCTCAAATCAAAAAACATCGACAAGCTGATACTCTTCGGCATCTCGACCAGCGGCGTGGTCCTGTCAACGGTCAGATGGGCAGCTGACATGGACTACTCCCTTGCAGTCGTATCCGACGCGTGTGCGGACATCGACGCGGACGTAAACCGTGTGCTCATGGATAAGGTGTTCCCCTGGCAGGCAACGGTCATAACCAGTCAGGAGTTGCTCCGGACGATAGGATCTCTCAAGTAGCTCCGCGGGCAATCCGAGCCGGGGCATAGTCCACGCTGTACAGGAGTGTCATGGCGAGAGTATTCATTACCGGCTCTGCAGACGGCCTCGGTTTAATGGCCGCTAGACTCTTGATAGCCCAGGGGCATCAGGTGATTCTGCACGGCCGCAATGAACGCCGGTCACAAGAGGCGCTGCATGCAGCGCCGGGTGCTGTGACAGCACTCGTCGGCGATCTGACCAGCATAACGGAAACGAAGCGTCTGGCTGCCCTGGCAAACGAACAGGGACCGCTTGACGCGGTTATTCATAATGCCGGTGTCGGGTATCAGGAGCCTCATATCATAACCGTTGACGGCATACCGCACGTATTCGCTGTTAATTCATTAGCTCCGTATATCCTGACCTGTCTCATCAGCAAGCCGAAGCGGCTGATATACATCAGCTCGGGGCTGCACAGAAGCGGAGACCCCAGCCTGCAGGACCTGGCGTGGAATACCCGGCCGTGGAGCG
>DATHDE010000066.1:0-7932 GCA_035490495.1 Nitrospirota bacterium | reverse complement strand
CCCTCCCTGGATCGGGTTCTTTAATCACAAGAACGGCCTGCCGTGCGTGAACTGCATCATCCGCAACAATATTGCGCCTTCGTACAGCATCGGGGCCGGGACAACGGCAGACCACAACTACGTAATACCGAATTACGCGTCCTATGCAGGCCTCTTCGTCGACTACCAGAATTTCAATCTCCGCCTCCGTCCCGGATCAGCACTGATCAATGCAGGCAGCGCTGATAAGGCACCGCTCTTCGATATCACGGGGGTGTCCCGGCCGACAGGCACGGGTGTCGATCTCGGGGCGTATGAGAATTGACAACAGGTGGGAGGACAATGGTTGTAAACAATGATGAGGTACTGCTCGTGCACCGAGGCGAGGATGGATCCTGATCCGCTGCTCCGTAGTTCGGCGTGTGCCGTACGTGCGCCTGTCAGGCGTTTCCTGATCCCGTGAAGCATATCGTTCATCTCCCCGCGAGATTCTTCCCGCAGTACCGGTTTTCAGAACAACGCAGATTCTATTTCCCGCTCCTCCTCGGCCGCATTCCGCGCTCCTTTTTCGACGTCCACCCGGACGAGCAGGACGATGCCGATCAGGAAAAACACGGTGATGGATACGATGCTCGATTTCGGGCTGTGCGTGGCCTGGCCCACGAGGCCGTAGAGCAGCGGACCCAGGATGCCCGCGAATTTCTCACTCAGACCGTAGAGCCCGAAGAATTCCCCTGACCGCGACGGAGGGGTAAGCCGCGCGTAGATCGTTCTGCTCAGGGCCTGCGTGCCCCCCTGTACGGTTCCGACCAGCCATCCGAGCATGAAGAATTCCGCTTTCGTTGAGAGAAAGAACCCCCACACCGGAATGATCAGATAGATCGCCAGGCCCGTGATCACAGCCCGCTTGGTGTCGATTTTTTTCACGAGGCCGGAAAAAAGATGGCGCCCGATGAAGAGCGAGAAAAGGACGCCACCGATCTGATCCGCGGCCAGGAAGGCGAGGGCCGAGGAGACGCCGTCCCTGCCTGTCGTTTTCATGTACGCGCCCGCAAGCGGCAGCGTAATCGCGGTCCAGATGAGCATGGAAAGGAATGCTCCGCGCCACCGGTTCTCCGGGTCCGGAATGCGGCCGAAGACGACGGCGTAGGGGTACGCCACAAACTGGGTCATGAGCAGCGTCGCGATCAGCACCCCCATGTCGAGGCCGAGGGCGGAGCCGTAGGCTGTTGCGAGCAGGATGATGGCGCCCACTCCCTCCATGTAGAACCAGAAGGCGATGAGCATCTTGAAGAGTTCCTTGTACTTCCGGATGTCGCGAATGGTCCTGTTGAGCTGGATAACAGCCCCGCGGAGCGGTCCGGCGTCATGCTTTTTGCTCAGCGACAGGATCTTGGGTTCGGGAACCGCCACGGCATAGGGGATCGTAAACCCGATCCACCATATCCCCACGGACAGAAATGCGATCCGGACAGCGAGATCGTTGCTGATCCCGAGCCAATGCGCAAGGAAAAAAACCGCCGTATTCGCGGCGAGCAGGAGCCCTCCGCCAATATAGCCCATTGCATAGCCCAGGCTGGACACGCGGTTCAGGTCGTGCGGACGGGCCGTATGCGGGAGCAGGCTGCTGTTCAGGCCCAGGACGATGTTCAGGATGACCTGGGTGAGGAAATAGAGCACAAGCGCAGCCACCCACGTCCCGCTGGTCAGGAAGAACATCGAGGAGGCAAGGACCGCACCGACAACGGTCAGGCGGATGAGGATGCGTTTGCGCTCGTCCGTCAAGTCGGCATAGGTGCCCACCAGGGGGGCGAGTACGGCTGCGACAAAGAGCGCAAAGGCAACGACAAAGGCATACACATTCGAGGCGCTGTCCCGCGCCAGGGCGAGCGCAGCATCACCCGCTTCCCCTCTCGATGCATCAAGGAATGCGGGGGCAGCCAGGGCGAGAAAAAAGGGGGGAAAATATGTTGTCGCCGTAACGGTGAGATAAGCATGGTTCGCCCAGTCATACAGAGCCCAGGAGAACACGCGGCGGTGGTATGCTTTTTCGTCATCAGTACGATGCACGTTCGCCCTCTTTTATCAAAACCGAAGAAAGAGTATTCACCGCACGACAGTGGACGGCCAGTCCGAAGATCGAATACCTGCGACAGTACTGCGCCCGAGGTGTCATTCCCGACTGTTTAATCGGGAATCCGGTTGAAAACCGTATCCCCGATAAAAGCTTTCGGGGATGACATTGCGGGGAGCGTATTACCACCATCGTCGTTACTGTCTCGGCCTTTCAGTGCCGGAATAATGTACCGCGGGTTTTGCTGTTCCGGAATTGACTGCCTTTCATCGCAGGTGCGCCAGGTAAACGACATGCCGCAGCCCGCCCCTGCCGGGCCGCTTTTTTTCGACTGCGAAGCCGGCTGTCTCGAGCCGCTTTTCGAAAGCCGCATCAGGCGCTTCCCCCCAGATTGCGAAAACGCCCCCGGCCGTCAACGCGGCGGCCGTTGTCTGCAGGGCGTGCGCACCGTAATACGGATCAGTCTTCGCGTCAGTGCCCGCATGGGGGCCTTCATAGAGATCGATGATAATAGCCTGAAATTTCTTCGCCCCGGTCTTCGCCGCTTTTGCAATGACCCGTGCCACGTTGTCAATGACGATCCCGACACGGCGGTCTTCCAGCGCCTTGTCCGTCAGGTCCGCGAGCGGGTTCTTGCACCACTCGGCGATGGTTTTGTTCAACTCGGCAACAACGACGGAAGCGGAATCCGGCAGGGCATCGAGCGCTCCCCGCAGCGTGAGTCCCATGCCGAGCCCGCCGATAAGCACGCGCGGCGCGGGATGCGTGTTCATCATGGCGCAGGCCAACTCGCCCAGCGCGGTCTCGGAACGGCTTGCGCTGCTGTTCATGAGCACGCGGTTGTTGATGAGGATCAGGAAGTCCTTTTCCCCGCGTTTGCGCAGTTCGAGCATTCCGTCAGGTGTGCTTGCTCTCTCCAGTGTCACCCAGGGTTGGGCCATGATAAATTCCGGGGAACGATGCTGTTTACTCCGGCGTAACCATCCGCCGCATCTGTTTGACCTTTCCGCGCTGCTTTTTACTCTCGATGCGCCGGTCCTTTGCAGCCTGCGAGGGCCTGGTCTTTTTCCGCGGCTTCGGCCTTTCCGCGGCCCTTCGGACCAGATCAATGAACCGCGCCACGGCATCCTCGCGGTTTCTCTCCTGCGTCCGGAACTGCCTTGCATCTATGACGAGAATCCCCTCCTGAGTCACGCGCCTGCCCGCGAGCCGGATAAGCCGCGTGCGCACATCGCCGGGAAGGGACGGGGAGTTGCCCACGTCGAAGCGCAGCTGAACGGCACTTGCGACCTTGTTCACGTTCTGCCCGCCGGGGCCCGAGGAACGTATGAACTGCAGTGTGATCTCGTTTTCATCGATGGACAAGTTTGGGGTGATCGAAAGCATGGCCGTACTTTACACGAAACCTGCACAAAGAGCAATTCTCACTTGAAAAAGCCATGATCGCTGAATTCCGCGATCTGCATTCCCGGCTCCCTGCTGTGAAGGCTTCTCGGCCATACATTGCCGGGAACTTTTTCGAAACCTCCCTTGTCTTATCACCCAGAAGCGCTCATCACATTCCAAGGAGGTATCACCCATGAAATCCGTTGCACGGCTTTTTGCAGCACTCACCTTTATGGCGCCGGTCCTGACCGGGAGCCCCGGTCTTGCCGAAGCGCCCGATTCAGGCGACAAGACGCTGTCTCCCTATTTTTTCGTGAAGAGCGATAATCCGGACACGGACCGCCTGCCGCTCAAGTCCACATCCGTGGACGTGAACATCGCGGGTGTCATCGCAGACGCCAAAGTCACGCAGGTCTACAGGAACGAAGGCAAAAACGCGCTTGAAGCAATCTACGTATTCCCGGCCTCCACGCGGGCCGCGGTCTATGCCATGAAGATGACGATCGGCGATCGGACCATTGTCGCGAACATAAAGAAGCGGGACGAGGCCAGGCAGGAGTACGAACAGGCGAAGCAGCAGGGCAAAAGCGCGTCGCTTCTCGAACAGCAGCGGCCGAACGTATTCCAGATGAACGTGGCGAACATCATGCCCGGAGACGAAATCAGGGTGGAGATGAACTACACGGAGCTGCTTGTTCCCACGGACAAGGAATACGAATTCATGTATCCCACGGTCGTCGGGCCCCGTTACTCGAACCAGCAGGCAGCGACTGCGCCCGCATCCGAGCACTGGGTGCAGAATCCCTATCTGCACCAGGGCGAGACGTCGTCATCCACCTTCGATATCAAGGTGCACATCGCTGCAGGCATGGCGATCCAGAAGATCGCGTCGACGTCGCACAAGGTGGATGTTCACTATGCGGGGAACGCTGCTGCAACAATTGCGCTGGACACAACGGAAACATCGGCAGGGAACAAGGACTACATCCTCAAATACCGTCTTGCGGGAGGCCGGATCGAGTCCGGCCTGCTCCTGTCGCAGGGAGACAAGGAGAACTTCTTCCTGCTCATGCTCCAGCCGCCGAAGCGCGTAAAGCTCGAACAGATACCGGGCCGCGATTATGTCTTCATCGTCGACGTTTCCGGGTCCATGTACGGGTACCCGCTGGAAATATCCAAGAAACTCCTGAAGGACCTGATCAGCAGCCTCAGGCCCACGGACACGTTCAATGTGCTCCTGTTCTCAGGCGGTAACTCGGTCCTGTCCGAGCAGTCGCTGCCCGCAACGCAGGAGAACATTGCCAGGGCTGTGAACCTCATCGACCGGCAGCAGGGAAGCGGCGGGACCGAGCTGCTTCCTGCGCTCAAACGGGCGCTCGCGCTTCCAAAAAGCGAGAACATTTCGCGCAGCATCGTGATCGCCACGGACGGCTACGTGTCCGTTGAAACGGAGGCGTTCGATCTCATCCGCAGCAACCTCGGGAATGCAAATATGTTCGCCTTCGGCATCGGCACAGCGGTGAACCGGCACCTGATCGAAGGCATGGCCCGGGTGGGCATGGGCGAACCGTTCGTGATCACGAAGCCGGAGGAAGCGCCGAAGCAGGCCGACGCCTTCCGTACGCTGATCCAGTCGCCCGTGCTCACGCGCGTCAAGGTGGAATTCGGCGGATTTGAAGCCTATGATGTCGAGCCGGCGACTATTCCCGATGTGCTTGCCGACCGGCCCGTGATCGTGTTCGGCAAATGGCGCGGCAAGGCGCAGGGAAACATCACGGTCAAGGGCTTCAGCGGCGAAGGTGCGTATCAGGACACGATTGACGTATCAGGCATCAAACCGTCGCAGGCCAACAGCGGCCTTCGCTATCTCTGGGCGCGCCATCGGATAGCCCAGCTTTCGGACTACAATCTCCTGCAGCAGGACGACAAGCGGGTGAAGGAAGTGACTGAACTCGGGCTTGCATACAACCTGCTCACGAACTATACTTCCTTTGTCGCGATTGACTCGGAAGTGAGGAATAAGAGCGGAAATACAACAACAATCAAACAGCCCCTGCCGCTTCCCGAGGGCGTGTCGGATTACGCAGTGGGCGGGTATATGGCTGCTGCGCCGACTTCAATGCCCATGATGCGGGCTTTCCAGAATTATGCATCCGCAGAGGCGGGCAAGCCTGAAGAGGCGAAATCAGCGGACAGAGCTGACGTGAAGAAACAGAAGGATGCCGCATGGGAGATCAGGAAAATAGCTGCATCAGGAGGCCTGTCCAGGAAGTCGGTACGAAACGTCATCGAGCGCAATCTCCCGGCGCTCGGAATTTGCCTGCCCGCGGGAACTTCGCCAGCGAAGCTTACACTGAAGCTGGTCATTCAGGCGGACGGGACGGTCAAGAGCGTCGAAATCGCATCCCGTGGAATGCAGGACAAGGCTGCGGAGCAGTGCCTGCTGAAAACAATAAAAGCATGGAAGTTCGACGCCAGTGCGTCTGGAAAGGAAACAGAGGCCGAGGTCATGATCCAGATGAGAAGATAGGGGCAAGGGTCAAGTAGCGAGGAAAACGGAAAGACAGGAGCAAGGGTCAATCAGCAAGGTGCAAGGAAGGTCACAAGATAAAGGTACCCGGGGCGGTCGGGAGCGGCTGCCCCGGGTTGTTTATTTATTGCGCCACGAGTTCTACGCGGCGGTTCTTTGCGCGGCCTTCATCGGTCTTATTGGATGCGGCAGGCGAAACCGGGCCTGCGCCGAAAGGCGTCAATCGCGCAGCCGCAATGCCATTCTTTGTCAAGGCATTGACCACTGCTGCAGCCCTGGACTGGGACAGCTTGATGTTGCTGTCGAAGGCACCGACATTGTCCGTATGGCCGACCACATAGAGCTTCAACGCAGGATCATTCTTGAGCAGCTTGACGATCTGGGCAATCGCCGGTTCGGACTGGGGTTTGATCTCTGACTTGCCCGTGTCGAAATAGATGCCGTAGACAGCTGCCTTGCCTGTCGCGTTGATGCTGCTTGCAAGGCTTTCTGCATTCGCCGTGACATCCTGGGTCATAAGCTGCTTTTCGATGACGTGGATTTTGTACATACCGTTTCCCGCACCCTCGACGAGGGCCCACGCTTCTGCATTGTTCTTTACGACTTTCAGCGTGGCGTAATAGGTGCCGCCATCCTCGTACTCATACACAACCTTGCCGCCGATGTTTTTTGCCGCGTTCACGTAATTTCGCTCGATCTGCAAACCGCTCGGCATTTTGATGCCGTCATTGGCATAATAATCCACATAATAGGAGCGCCCCTCGATCGTCTGCGTTTTGCCCGCAGCTGTGGGAAAATCAAAACGGTTGAATTCCAGTTCCTCGTAACGGTAAATATGAAATCCAGGCATGCGGCTGAAGAGCGCCGGGTCCTTGCCGCCCTGAACGTCGTTGGGATCGCTTGCAGCCTGAGCCTGATGCAGCGACAGAACGCAGAACAGCAGGAGCATGATGCTGAGAATGCATTTCTTCATACGATCCGCCTCCCTCTTTAAAATGTATGATGCGGCATGACTATAAGCCTGATTGCAGTCGATGTCAAGCAGCAGGGAACGTGACAATACTAAAATAGTTTTGAAATCAGCGCCGGAATCGCGGTCTCAACATTCAGCACCCGTTCACCCAGCCGTACGGGCTGGAATCCGCAGGCAATTATTTTTTCCACTTCATAGGGAATGAAGCCGCCTTCCGGGCCGACGGCGAGCGTAACAGGCTGCTGGACATTGCGGGGGCAGGGTTCCGGTGCAGGAGGATGGGCGAGAACCGGCAGTGTTCCCGCGATGACGTCCGGCAGTTCGTCTTCCACAAAGGGTTTGAACAGGGGCTTGAGCTCCACCCGGGGGAGGACCGTGTCCCGGGCCTGCTCCAGACCGAGGATGAGCTGCTCGCGGATACTGTCGACTGACAGAAACGGGCTCTGCCAGTAGCTTTTTTCAACCCGCAGGCAGTTGAGGAGCACGAGGCGTTTCACCCCCAGGGTGCAGACGGCTCGCAGCACCCTTCGAATGACTTTCGGCCTGGGCAGCGCGAGAATGAGCGTGAGCGGGAGTTTTGGAGGAGGATCCTGATCGAGATGAACGTTCAATTCGAGAACCGAGTCCGTGATCCGGCTTACTTCCCCCGTACCCGTGCGGCCGTTCACCATACCGACGCTCAAACGGCCGCCTGTTTTCGCACGCAGCACGTCCCGTGCATGATGGAAGCGGCGGCCTTGCAAGCATACACGGTCGGTACCGCGTATGAAATCATCGGGGAAGAGAAGAATGAGGTTCAATGTTCTCCAGAGACAGCTGCTTTTTCAGCGACTGAA
Organism: Nitrospirota bacterium; assembly: GCA_035490495.1. Taxonomy (GTDB): domain Bacteria; phylum Nitrospirota; class UBA9217; order UBA9217; family UBA9217; genus JAJYKN01. The sequence goes on along the minus strand of DATHDE010000066.1, from coordinate 154 downwards.
GTTAAAAAGCTGCTTATTAATGGTCTCAAAATAGAAACGACATAAATAGCTGTCATTCCCGAGGCTTTAATCGGGAATCTGGTGTTGTTAAATCAGATCCCCGATAGAAACATTCGGGGATGACAAATTGAAAAGTGTCCAGACAATTATGAGA
>DATHDE010000065.1:0-16240 GCA_035490495.1 Nitrospirota bacterium | reverse complement strand
GTTCGTCATGGCGCCCGAACCGAATACCGTGGCCAGACCGGCCACCGTGGCGCTGTGTCAGTACCGGGCGCAATGGTCGACATTATTCGTGCCGACGGCCGCACGCATCAATTTCTGGAACAGATAATTTTCTTCGTTCGTGCACCGCGCTGAAGACAGCCCGGCAATTGCGTCCGGACCGGCGTCGCTGCGGATCTTCCGCAGGCGGTCGCCGATGAAAGAAAATGCTTCTTCCCATGAAACGGGAACGAGATCATGGTTTCTTCTGATGAGCGGCGTTGTCAGCCGGTCGGGGCTGTGGATGAAGGAAAAACCGAAACGGCCTTTGACGCAGAGCCAGCCTTCGTTGACGGTATCAGGCCGGGATGACGCGCGGATCACTTCGTTTTTGACTACATCATACGTGATCGAACATCCGCACCCGCAATAGGGGCAGATGCTCTCCACCGAACGGACATCGCGCGTACGGCCTTTGCAGAGGGCGGGCTTGCTCACCAGAGCGCCCGTGGGACACACGGAAATACACTGCCCGCAGAACTCGCAGTTCAGGTCGCGCTCGAAGGGCGGGCAGATTTTCGTCTCGAACCCGCGGTAGGCATAGTCGATCGCACCAACGCCCTGCACCTCGTCGCACACCTTTACGCACCGCCCGCAGAGGATGCATTTCTCCATATCGCGCTCAATGAACGGATTGCCGTCGCGTTTCGTATAGATGCGCCGCTGGCCGCTGAATACCGGCGTCCTGATCTGGTACTTGTACGCCAGTTCCTGCAGTTCGCAGTCTCCCGCCCGCTCGCAGACCATGCAGTCATAGGGATGATCGGACAGGATCAGGTCCACGATATCCCGCCGGAGCCCCTCGATGTACGGCGACGCAGTCGTGACCTCCATCCTGTTCTCCGCCACGGTCGTGCACGACGTCACCGGTTGCCCGCCCACTTCGACGATGCACACCCGGCACGCTCCGGTCATCGAGAGCTTCGGGTGATGGCACAGCACGGGAATGTTGATGCCCAGACGCCGTGCAGCGTCAAGAATGGTCGTGCCCGCGGGAACCGATATCGGCTGCCCGTCTATTTTGAGCGAAACGTTTTTCATGGGAAAGACAGTATCCACACTTACCCTTTTTTAATCGCCTTGAACTTGCACGCCTTGTAACACGCCCCGCACTTGATGCATTTTTTCCTGTCGATGACATGCACCTGTTTTGGAGCGCCGGCGATCGCCTCGGCCGGACACGCGCGCCTGCACAGTCCGCAGGCCTTGCACTTGTCGCTGATCACTTCGAAGGAGATGAGCGCCGTGCATACACCGGCCGGACATTTTTTCTCCCGGATATGCGCCAGGTACTCGTCCCGGAAGTGGTTATAGCTCGTGATGAACGGGTTCGGCGCTGTTCTGCCGAGGCCGCAGAGCGACGTCGAGGCCATGACGCTGCTCAGGCGGTCGAGTATCTTTATATCGTTGTCCTCGCCCCTGCCCTCGGTGATTTTCGTCAAGAGCTCGAGCATGCGCTTCGTGCCCAGACGGCAGGGCGTGCACTTGCCGCAGGATTCGCGCTGGAGAAATTCCATGTAGAACTTGACGACGGATACAATGCAGTCGTCCTCGTCGAACACGACCATGCCGCCCGAGCCCACGATACTGCCCACTTTGCGCAGGCTTTCGTAGTCGAGGCCCATGTCGATCATAGTCGCCGGAACGAGTCCGCCCGATGGGCCGCCGACCTGCACTGCCTTGAGCGCCTTGTCACCGCCAATGCCGCCGCCTATTCCGAACACGATCTCCCGGAGCGGCATGCCCATGGGAATCTCGACAAGGCCGTTATTGCGCACCTTGCCGGACAGCGTGAAGACCTTGGTCCCTTTGCTCTCGTCCGTGCCAATGGAGGAATACCAGGCCGCGCCTTTGCCGATGATGAGCGGAATATTCGACAGCGTCTCGGCGTTGTTTACGACCGTAGGCTGCCCCCAGAGGCCGCGCTGGGCCGGAAACGGCGGCCGCACGCGGGGCATGGCGCGCTTGCCCTCAATGGATTCCATGAGAGCCGTTTCCTCGCCGCAGATGAACGCCTCGGTGCCGAAGCTGAACTCGATGTCGAAATCGAACCCGGAGCCGAAGATATTCTTTCCGAAAAATCCCTTTTCGCGCGCCTGTTCGATGGCGGTCCACAGACGCTCGACGGAAAGATGATACCGCTCGCGGATGTAGATATACCCTTTCGCGGCGCTGATGGCATATCCGCCGATCAGCAGTCCTTCGATGATCGCGTGCGGATTGCCTTCCGCAAGCGGACGGTTCACTTCACCGACGTTGCAGACAATGTAGCGCGGCGTGCGCAGCTCGTTCCGGCAGATACCCCACTTCTCTCCGGTTGAAAATCCGCTCCCGCCCCGGCCGCGGAGACCCGAGAGCATGACCGCCTCGATGACCTCACCCGGGATCATGTTCGTCAGCGCCTTTCGCGCCGCGCGGTAGCCGTTCATCTTGATATAGTCGTCGATGCTTTCAGGGTCGATGTCTCCGCAGGGCCCGAGCACGACCTTGTACTGTTTCTCGTGAAAGGCGGCGTAGTCGTCCTTGACCGTCCATTCGGCGACCGGCGTGTTTCCGATGATGTGGTCTTTCACGATGCGCTCGACCATGATCGGCGTCACGTTCTGGTAGGTCGTGCGTTCGTTGTCCACGATCACGTCGACGAGCACATCCTTGGAGCAGAACCCGCGGCAGCCCACCTTGGAATAGGAGCAGCGCCGTTCCATCCGGGCTTCAATCTCCTGTTCGAGGAAGTGGCGCTTGAACTGCCGCATCACTTCCTCGCCGCCGGATGCGTTGCCCGATGTGCCCAGGCAGACTTTTATGGTGATTGTTTCATTCGACATGTATGCATCACAAATACCCGAGGAAATCCTCGCGTTCGTACCCTTTGATGAGTTTCGAAACCTTCACAGCATCCATGTCGCTGTGCACCTGTTTGTTCAATATAACCACGGGGGCGATACTGCACGCGCCGATGCAGGTGGCTTTCTGGAGCGTAAAGCTCATGTCTTTTGCTGTATCCTCGTCCCCGGAGAGGGCCAGTATCTCGCGTGCCTTATCCATGATCTTGTCGGAGCCCTTGATATGGCAGGCGGCGCCGCAGCACACGGTGAGGGTGTTTTTGCCCTGCGGCTTCATGCGGAACTTGGGATAGAAGGTGATGACGCCGAAGAATTTGCTTGCGGGAATATCCAGCTTCTCGGCGAACCAGTCGACGTTCTCGTCGGAAATGTAGCCGAAGGTCTCCTGGATTCTCTGCAGGAGGAGAATGAGGTTCTCCCTGCTGCGGTACTCGCTCAGCAGCTTGTTCAGAACGTTTTCCCTGATCATGGGAGCCCCCCGCTGCACAGACAACACGAGCCGCCGGATTTTGCCTCGGCGGCTCGGGTCAGAACTCGAAATCAAACCTCGTGAGCCTCGAACGCGGCCTCGCGCCGCGCTCTATGGCAGCGATTTAGAACATGGGATCCATGGTAAGCGCCGGGTGTCCCTTTTCGGTCAGATACGCCATGAGCTTGTCGGAATCTTCCGCCACTGTTTCGTCAGCGATCCTGTCCATAAGATCGGGTACGCCCTCTTCCTGCGCGCGCTCCTTGAATGCATCCGCAAAGGATTCCTTCAAGTTCTTCGTCATCCAGACGATGCGCTTGAATCCGCCCTCGGCGAACAGGAATTTCTTGCTGGTCAGGAAGAACCGGCCCACACCCATGAAACCTGCGGTCTGAGCTCCGCCGCCCACGGTCCCGGCCAGGGTCGAGAATTTCATGCCGATAGGAGTCATGCCGGTGTAGCCACGATTCACTACCATGACACCGTTCGCTTCGGGAACGATGGCCACGATGCACTCGAAGCAACCGCATGAGGTCATGGGCGCATCCATGATACTGTACGCATTGAAGTACTCCAGCGCCTGGTGCGAGTTCGTGTACACGTACTCGTCGACACCCTTCCAGCGGCCCTTGACCGCGTCGAGCGTCGCGCCCTTCTGGACCGGCTGGTTGGCGCCATTTGGATCTATTTCGAATGCAGCCTTCGCATCAAGCCAGTTGTATGCGCCGCATAGTCCGAGCCGCTCGGGCGAAACCACGCAGACATGGTTCGGTGCGAAGCTCTGGCAGAGGATGCACGAATAGTAGGTGTCCACCGACTCGTCGGTCATGGATGCGAGGCGGACATCGCGTTCGAGATATGCCTTGCGCGCCTCCTCGAGCTTTTCCTTCACATCCTTCTCGTCAACAAGCAGCGTCACCTGGACCTTGTCCACGATGTTGTTAAACTTGTGCTTGAGCTGCGTCGTCAGGATGTCGCCGAAATGCCGGAGCTCGTATCCCTCGCCAAGGGCCGCCTTGCTGACGCGGAACCAGTTCTGGTCGCGCTGGCCCATGTGCCAGATGCCCTGCGCCTCGTTCACAAAGTGGTGGATCTTCCGCTCGAGCACCGGCTCGAAATCCTTCTGCATCTTGCGGCCGGCAACCTCGATGTAGACGCCCAGCGGCATCATGCCGCCTTTCTTGTACCGCTCCTCGGCGTCGGTGCCCACGATCATGACCTTGCCGTCCTCGACCTTGTCCAGATCCACGGCATGCAGCCACTCGAAGGCCGGCGTTCGCTGCCCGCCGAACTCGATGTGCATGTCCTCCTTGCGGATGCGCTCGCCTTCGAAGGCCGGGCCGAACGCCACCGGGATGGGCGGCTTGGAGACCGTGATCTTGAGCCCGCGCACCTCGATGCAGCGCTCCACGATCTTCTTGGGATCGAGCTCTTTCTCGACCTCTTCATAGATCGTAACGCCGGTCGGATGCACGACGGGGATGTCCGTGTTGGCGATTGCGGGGAACCCCATGTTGATGGCGCCCGCGCCCGTGGTCCAGATGCGGTCGTTCAGCGGCCCCAGCACCATGGCGAAGGCGAACACCTTGTCCTTGGAGTACTTGAGGATCCTCTTGAAATCACCGCCCTTCATGCCGCCGAAGGTAATGCCCGCGCGGGCTGCCCAGTTCAGGGCATAGATTGCGTGTTCGACCTCGGGACCGAGCGGAACAAGGCGCGTGTCCCAGCCGAGCTGCACGCCCTTCCGGAGGAGCTGCTTTGTCATGCTGTCGCCGTTTACGTTGCCGCACATGAGGGTCAGGATGTTCTTCTGCTGGAGGTCGCGGGCGATTTCCAGGGCATGGTCGTCGTCGTTCGCAGCGCCGATGATGCAGACATAGCCCGGCATGGAACCGTCCACGAGCTGAACGCCGAGATTGCGCAGGATCGTGTCGGAGATGAACCCGTTATAGGTGAGGCCGATAGAATCATCCTTTACCGGCTCTTCGCCGTAGATATACCGGATGGCCATGATCATTTCCTGCGCAAAGAGCGCGGCCATGCCCGCATCGAGCGCCTCGCCGAGGTACGGTTTATAGTGCGTTTCCTCAGGCGCATCCGTGAGCATGGGCTTCACGTGCTTTTCCAGCGCCGTCTTCATGTCGCCCGTTGTCCGGACCTCGAAACCGGTCATGGCAAAGAGCTGCGGAAGGAAGTATCCCGTGTCCGGGAACTCGAACTTGAAGTCAGCCCCCTTCTCGGTAACAGCCTTCTCAACAAGGGCTTCTGCCTGCTTTACATAGTAGTGCGCGCCCAGGATGGCGCCGGTGGCGATGATCTTCGACATGGGTCAACTCCTTATCGTAACAAATATCCACCGCGGATATCGCGGAGGTCGCAGGGAGAGCGTGTGCCGCATTCAGTCAGCGCCGCATCCCCTGCGGGAACAGGTTTATGCTCTGGCTTTGAGGAACGTCGGAAGCTGGTTTGCCTCGCGCGGGCCCACGGTAATTTTCCAGCCCGGCAGCTTTTCTTCGAGCGCTCCGGAGAGTACGGCTACATACCCCGGAATAATGAGCTCCTTGTGACTGATGCTTTTGTCCACGCCGCTTTCCGTGATGAACTGGGCGATCTTGCCTGCCGTAAATTTTCCGGCTGCCCACGCCGTGAGCACGGAAAGACCTTCGTTGTCCATAACCGCAAGCCAGGACGGGACCTTGCTGTTTTCCACTTCGCCGCGGACGATGAAGTAGGAGAGCGAGAAATTCGTCGTAATCATGAGCGGCGAGGTTTCCTTGGCGTCGCCGACCTTGTAGATATTCTGAGCCACCTGCATCGGGACCTGCGGGTCCGTGTAGATGTTCTGCCGGAGCGACAGGAGCGCCAGCATCTTCCACTTCTCGACGCTGTTCACGATGATGATGGAGGCATACTTCATGGTGCCGATTGCGGCGGCAACGGTTTCAGAGAGCGAATTGTCGCGGGTTGCGAAGCTGATGATGGGGTACCCCAGAGCTTTGAAATTCTTCTTGATCGCTGCCCGACGGATGATCGTATAATGCTCGATCATGTCCTTGGCCTTGCGTGCGCCCGAATCGAGGACGAGATTGTCGACGCCGAGCCCCTTCACTTTCTCGGACAGGGCGGTGAGTGCATCCAGTCCGTCGGCAGCCACGGCGAGGGAGGCCTTTTTCTCTTTGGCGATCTTCGCCATTGCTTCGGCATTTTCAGCGGTTGCCGCGTAAATGAGCGGCTTCTTGTCGGCACAGTGCGCGATGCCTGCTTCAATGACCGCGGGATTCTTGCTCACCAGGATGAGCGGCACGCCGGGAGCGCCGTCCACGACCTGCTTGACAACCGAGGCAAATTTCGCAGCATCCCCGCCTTCATCCGTCACGGCGATCGCATCGACACGCAGCTTCTGGCCCACGCGGTCGATCTCGGAGGCCTTGACTGCCTCGATCTTTTTCGCGGCGCCGTCACCCGCTTCGGACGCCTTGATCGCGACGGCAAAGACATTGGGGTTGAAAAACTTTTTTTCGTGGCGGAACATGCAGATCTCTTCGCCCACTTTCACGGCCTTGTCGCCCGCGCCGATCGAAACTCCCCGGATCGGGGGCGCGGCTGCTTCACCCAGAACTTTTTTGGCATCATCGGATGCATCCGGGCATGCATCGAGGCTGGCCTGCTTTGCGGCAAGCTTCATGGCAAAGGCAAGACACGTGGGGTGACCGCATTTTTTGCAGTTTGTTTTGGGGAGGTACTTGAAAATTTCAACACCAGAGAGTGCCATGGTGATGCTCCTTTCGGAAAAGACTGTCAGGAATTTTTTTTCCCATCGGCTCCGCCCAGGGCATGCGCCGGGGACCCGGAGATGCAACCCTCCGAAGCCGATGTTACATCAGTTCGGCAATGACTTCCTTCGCCTTAGCAACCGCGCCGGGATGGCGCATAATGAGCATGTCAGCACCGGCAGTGATCATGGCCGAGGCGGTGACCGCTTCCCAGGCAAGAGCCCGGTCTTCCAGGCCGCCCCACTCCGGCACCTCTGCATCCGGTGCAATGGTCTCCTTGACCTTCCACACGTTCGCGCCGATGTCGCAGACGACCGGTGTCTGCATCATGGGATCGTTCTGCAGAAGGGCGGCGAGCCGGATGCGTTCCATCACGCTGTAGGTATATTCGAGGCCGTACCCAAGGGCGGAGGACATGGGATCCATGATGATCCTCTCCTTGTCGAATCCCATCTGGGTCAGCAGGATATTGAGCTGTTTGGCGAGGTTCACATCGAGCTGGCTCATAGCGATCAACTTGTGGTCGTTTGCCATGGCCGCGGCGGCAATAGTCTTGTAATTTTCTTCCACTGCTTTTCCGATCGCGCAGTTTTTTCCGCGCAGGGCCGCTGCAACGGTCTGGAGCACCTGAGCGTCCTTTTCCACATGGCCGCTGCCAAGAACGACGAGCGGCAGGTCCGTGGCCGCTGCGACGTCCGAAGCTGCCTTGACCGCGTCATCAGCGCTCTTATTCTTCTGGTCAGGGTGCGTTCCGATCAGCCGGAGGGCTACAATATCGGCTCCGCTTTGCTGGCAGAACTTGGCCCACTGGACCGGGCTCGATCCGGCGCTGCCCACGGCTTTCTTGATGGTCTCCGGCCAATCGCTGGGCTCGATATCGGTTATTTCCATCGCAATAGCCGGCTTGTTCGGAAACGTTCCTTCGAACGCCAGATACGGCAAGGCATTTGCCCCGCCAATAGTTACCGCTTTGGCGCCGCTGCCGATCTGCACGTTGTAAATCTTTCCGCTGTATGTTTCCTTGGGAATAGCGAGTGCCATACGTTATAGCCTCCTCGAAAAGTGTTGCACATGTTATCAGATTTGGGCCTTGAAAACAACAGGTAAATATAACTATTAGTAACGTTTATACAGCAATTTCCGCCTTTTTCGAATCATCATCCTAAAGGCATGCAGCACGGGGGGCGAAATTTCGCCTCCCTCCATTACTACATTTCCAGGTAAGAGTGTGCATACATGGTCCGTCCCATGATCATCTCAACGGTTTTAACGGTGTCCATCATGTCCTTATCGAGCGGATCAATGATGGCGTGCGTAAGGCCTTCCATGAGAAGCATGGTGATGTAGTTCCTGTTGATGATGTGGCGCACGTGCTTGGGCGCTCCGTTCGAGATGTTCGAAAGGCCGACCACGGTGTTCATAGGCGGATCATTCAACTCGCGGAACATTTTGATGGCCCGTGCGGACTGAATGGCCTGGTTCTGCATGGTCGCGATTTGGAGAATCAGCGGATCCAGGAGGATGTTCTCCATGGGCACGCCGAACTCCATGGCGCGCGCCATGATCTCCGAGGCGATGACGCAGCGGTCCTCTGCGTCAGCGGGAAGTCCGCCTTTGCCGAGGGTGAGTGCGATCACCTTTGCGCCGTATTTACCTGCCAGTTCCAGCATCGGGAAGCGTTCGGGTTCGTTGGACGTGGAGTTGATGAGCGGGAGACCCCACGAATTCTTGTGCGCCTTGATGCCCGCTTCCATGGCCTTCACATTCGTCGTATCGAGACAAAGCGGTTTCTGGACGACTTCCTGCACGACCTTGACTGCCCAGTCCATGAGCTGGGGGCCGTCGTCCTCGGCAGGGCCGATGGAGACGTCGATGTAGTGCGCTCCTGCCTTGTCCTGCGCAACGGCGAGCTCCTGGAGCGGTTTCGCCTCGCGCTTCATGAGCGCTTCGCGAACCTTTTTTGCCATAACACTTATTTTTTCTCCGATTATTATCATCCCCTCCATGTCTCCTTTCGCAATCGAATTTTATTAACCGCTTGCACCTCCCGCAAACCACACGGGATGCGCTGTATTTACGGCGAAAGCAGGTGAAGCAGCTCCTGAGCAGTTTGTTCTGATATACTTTCCCTTTTCCGTGCCACGGCGACGGTCTTGCGGGCAAGCTCTTTATAAAGGCTGATGAGCCCGGGCGTTCTGTGCTTCATGGCGTCCAGATGATCCTGCACCGTCTGTACATCACCCCGAACGATCGGGCCGGTCAATGCTGCGGGGATGCCGAGCGACTCGATATTGCGCAGCGTGCCCTGAATCAGGGGAAGCACTGCCTGGAGCGCTTCACGGCGGTCCGCACCCAGGGCTTCGTAGAAGTTCAGTCCGTAATCCACGAGCGCCACGAAAAAGTTAGAAACAACAACCGCGCCTGCGTGATAGAGTGCAACCGAATCCCGGTCTCCCTTCCACCCGGGCAGCTCCAGCTCCGCTCCGCCCAGAATCTCCACAAGGGACCGCGCTTCTTCCAGCGCTTCGGGATCCGCTTCGATACGGAAAAATGAACCGGGGATCATCTTGATTCCCTGCTCCCGGTCCGCCAACGACTGGAGCGGGTGGATCACAGCACGCCGGGCACCCGCCGTTCGCGCGTCCTCGAGGATATCGAGGGAATGAACGCCGGACATGTGGACAACGAGCGCGTCGCGCTTGAATGCGCCGGCCCCGGCGATTGCGCTGCATACCTGCTTGATGCTCCGGTCGGGAGTCGTAATGAACACGAGGTCAGCGCGTTTCGCAGCCGCTGCCGCATCCACCATCGGATCGCCTTCGCCGATAAAGAGGGCCGCCTGCTCCGCGGATTGCAGGGACCTGGTCACCACTGCCCCGATTGCAATGCCGGCTTCCTTGAGCAGATAGCCGATGGAACCGCCCACGCGGCCGGCGCCGATGATCACTGCCGTTTTTCCGGTCAACAGGAGCGCTCCTCAAAGCTTTCCCCGCGCTGCGTGGATGATCGCCCCCCGGTTGCGCGGGAAACTCGAAGCTGTTGATTACGGGATCAGCCTGTCTAAAATGGAAAAAAAACTCATCAACGCCTTCGAATCAGCCGGCAACTGGACGAGCGGCTTGCCGTTTAAATCATATTCAAAAATCAAGTCGTCTGCGGGAACAAACCCCGCGAATTCGACCCCCTGCAGCTCGATTGCCTGCCGCAGTGAAGGGTCGTTGTCCGTTCCCTCCAGCACGCGGTTTATGATCAGGGCGGTGCGCTTGACGTTGAGGTTCAGTTCCTTGACCAGTTCGGCGATGCGTCCCGCCGTCATGACGCCCCGCACCGATGAGTCGCTGATGATGAGCAGCAGGTCCGTGTCCTGTGTCGTGCGGCGTGACAGGTGCTCCAGACCGGCCTCATTGTCCATCACCGTGAACGGGTAATTGTCCGCAAGCTTATCCATGTACTTGCGGATGATGTTGTTCGCCGCGCAGTAGCACCCCGCCCCTTCGGGCCTTCCCATGACGAGCAGGTCGAAACCCTTTGATTCGATCAGTGCCTGCTGGATCTGGTAGTCGAAGAGCTGCTCCATGCTCATGCCGCCGGGCCGCGGCGCCGTGGATTTGATCGCTTCGAGCGAAGTCTCACGAAGCGAGCCCACGGTTGCATGGACCTTGACACCCAGCACATCATGCAGGTTGGCGTTGGCATCAGCGTCTACCGCCAGCACCGCACCACGCTTTTTTTCCGTTAGATACCGTATAGTCAGGCCGCAAAGACTCGTCTTGCCCGTGCCGCCCTTGCCCGCCACTGCAATCGCAAAACCCATGGTGAACCGCTGGCTCCCGCCTTCCGGAAGTGTCTGAAATAATTAATGTGTTTTGTTGCAAAATCTGGAATATGATGAGATTACTGGATATTACAAGGAGATTTATTATATCCGCCACTCATCTTGAGAGTCAAGAAAAATGAGGTCCCCGAACGTTAATATTACTTTATCGGGCTATAAAATATTTTTAGTCGCGAACTTAGGTTATTCGGCTCGCGCGGAAACATCATGCAAAAATCGCCGGATAATTCTACTACTTGAAACAGTGTCCTTCAGCAGGAAATGCTCCTGTTTCAACATCCATCTTATATTCCCTGACCGCACTCAGGGCGTGTTCCTTGAGGTTCGCGTACTTTTTGACGAACTTCGGCGTGAACCGGTCGAACAGGCCGAGCAGATCGTGAAGGACCAGCACCTGGCCGTCGCAGTCGGGTCCGGCGCCGATGCCTATGGTAGGAATATGCAAAACGTCCTGGATCGCTTTTGTCAGAGAGACGGGAATAGCTTCTAGTACGACGGAAAACGCGCCTGCATCCTGGATTGCGCGGGCATCGGCAAGAACGCGCTCCCTGGCTACTTCATCCCTCCCCTGGACCTTGAACCCTCCGAGCGCGTGCACGTATTGCGGCGTGAGCCCGATGTGCGCCATGACCGGGATCCCGATGTCAACGATAGCCCGGATCGTTTCCGCCATCTGGCTTCCGCCTTCAAGCTTCACCGCCTCGGCGCCGCCTTCTTTCAGGAACCTGCCGGCGTTTCGAATCGCCTCCGCCTTGTGCGTTTGATAGGAGAGAAACGGCATATCGCCAACGACCATGGCGGATTGCGCCGCGCGCGACACCATCTTCGTGTGGTAGATCATCTCGTCCATGGTAACGGGAAGCGTATTCGCCACACCCTGCACCACGTTTCCGAGCGAATCGCCTACAAGGATCATGTCGAGCCCGGCCTGGTCCACGATCTGGGCTGTGGGATAGTCATAGGCCGTGAGCATGGTGATCTTCTTGCCCTCGGCCTTTTTTTTGTAGATGTCGGGAATGGTTGTTTTCGGCATGATGACCTTCCGAAAAACCGTAAGGAGCAGAGCGCATCGGACCGGGTGAGAATGCTCTCGCGCTCTCCTTTGCCCGGCGCTCCTGCCTGTCCTACACTGCCGGCCTCGGATATAATCCCGCGGCTTTTACGATCCCTTCGATCGCGCTTTCCCATTCAATGGCCTGGATGTGCACGCCCTTGACGCCCGGGATCTCGAGAATCTGGTGGATGAGCTCTACCGTGATCTTGAGGCCCTCGGCCTCCTGCAGTTCGCGGGCTTTTTTCTTGTCCTCGCCTGCCGCTTCCTTGGCCTTGTTCATCCTGTCGATAAGCGCTTTCGGCACGGTCACGCCCGCAACGGAGGAATCCATGTACTTCAGCATCATAGCGCTCCGCGGCACGATGATGCCGCCCAGGACCGCGGTTCGCTCATGAAGCCCGAGGTTGCGAGCTTTCTCCATCTGGGACTTGAAGATTTCAACATCGTAGATGCCCTGCGTCTGGATGAAGTCCGCGCCCGCATCAACTTTCTTTTTGAGGTTGTAAGGCCGGAAGTCGATGGGGTCCCCCATCGGAGTCCACGATGCGCCGACAAAGAACTTCGGCGCGACCTCGAGTTTGTCCCCGCCCTCCTGCAGTCCCTCGTCGCGCATCTTCTTCATGATGCCCACGAGCTGGCACGTGTCCACGTCGTACACGTTCTTCGCGCCGGGATGTCCCTTGAGTTTTCCCGCGGCACTGAACTTCTGGTGGTCGCCGGCTATGCAGAGGCAGTTCTTGAGACCCAGGGCCGCGGCGCCGAGCAGGTCCGCCTGCATGGCAATGCGGTTGCGGTCCCTGCAGGTCATCTGCATGACCGGTTCAAGCCCCTCGCGAAATGCGATGAAGGCCGCTGCGATGCTGGAGATCCGCACAACCGCAGTCTGGCAGTCGGTGATGTTCGCCGCGTCGCAAAAGCCCTTGAGTTTGTGTGCCTTCTCAACGACTTCATGCGCATCCGCGCTCATGGGCGGCCCGAGCTCCGCCGTGACCGCCGGTTTGCCGCTTGCGATGACTTTTTCCAGGTTGCTTCCGCTTTTCATGAATGTGTTCCTCCAAACGAAAAAAACTAGGGTCAAGGGTCATGTAGCATGTAGCAAGGAAACCTTTGGCTTTGAAATTCCTTGCTACTTGCCCCTTGCTACTTGCTGCTTTTTTTACTGGGTTTTCTTCTCCGCCTCGAGATCCATGATGTGTTCGTACACGAGCCGGCGCGGGCCGCCGTGGGTGCCCGGGGACCAGTTGCGCGGCGGCTGTACCTTGAAAAGCTCTTCGAGCTTCCCAAGCTGCTTCATGCGCTCGACGATCAAGTACCAGGCGCAGTCGATCTCCTTGCTCACCTCGCATTTGCCCTTGTCCGTGCCGCCGCACGGCCCGTTCATGAGCGACTTGGAGCAGCGCACCACCGGGCAGATGCCGCCGGTAAGGTGCAGGATGCAGTTGCCGCACCCGCCGCAGAGCTCTACGAAGAAACCGGCCTTCGGCACGGCGCCGTAGAAGGCCGTGTTCACTCCGGGATACACCGGCACCTTGCCGATCCGCTCGGAGAGGAAGTTCACGCCGACTCCGCAGGCTGTGGAGAGCACGAGATCGTAGGACCGCGCCTTCTCCATCACCGGCTCGAAGAACTCGGGCTCGCAGTGGCGCTCGATGGCCGCGTTGTCGACCTGCATGTCCACGCCTTCCTGCGTTGCCTTCATCCTGATCATGGATGCCAGAATCTCGGCCTCCTTGCCTCCGCCCGCGTGGCTGATCGCCACACAGGTGTTGCAGCCGAAAACGAGCACCTTCTTGAAGCCCTTCACCATGCCCCAGATTTCATCAAATGGCTTTTGTTGACCGACTATCATTGGTTCGCCACTCCTTTATGGAATGTTTTGTATGTTATCAACAGCAACGTCAGCACTTCTTTTTGAGTGCGCTGGTGACCGGCGACGGCCCGAGCGTGCGGATTCTCTCCACGAACTCGTTGCACATCTCTGCCCAGCGCGGTCCCATGGCCGCGGACAGGTTGTACATCTCGAGGCGCGACGGGTCGATGCCGACCTTCTTCAGCAGGGTTTTCACATAATTGATTCTTCGTTCCGCAAACAGATTACCTTCCAGGTAATGGCATTGGCCTTTGAGTCAGCCGGCGGCAAAGATGCCGTCAACGCCCTTTTCGAACGCCCGGAGAATGTGGATATGGTCGAGCTTTCCCGTGCAGGGAAGGCGGATGATCTTGACGTTCGGCGAATAGGACAGCCGCATCACGCCCGCGAGGTCCGCTGCCGCGAACGCGCAGTAGTGGCACGCGAAAGCAATAACGTTCGGCTCCCACCCCTCCGGCGTTTCGTGCGGCTTCTCGATGGGTGGAGCAGCGACTTTTTCCGGTGCTACCGTTGCTACAGCCATGCAAGTGCTCCTTTCAATAATAGATACCGATATACCATGGTCGGCACGCTGAATATCCTGCTACCCCATCACTCCCGCTTCCGACTCCACGGCTGCGTCGATCATGGCGAGAATCTGGTCGTCCCGGAAGTTGTTCACCTGGAACGCCTTTGCCGGACATATGCCCGCGCAGATGCCGCAGCCCATGCATTTGATCTCGTTGTGGGCGATCTTCCCGTCTTCGGCGATGTACGGCGAACCGAAGGGGCAGACCCGCAGGCACGAAAGACACGACATGCAGAGCTCCCGCTTGTGCTTGGCAATGATGCCGGACACGGCAAGCTTCTCGTGAGACAGGACCACGCCGGCTCTTCCCGCCGCGGCGAGCGCCTGGGCAATGGTCTCGTCGAGATTCTTGGGCGCGTGGCCCAGACCGGCCACGAAGAGGCCCTCGCTCGGGAAGTCCACGGGCCGGAGCTTCACGTGTGCTTCGAGGTAGAAGCCATCGGGATTACGCGTCACCTTGTACATGGCGCCCACGGCATCGGTCGTGGGGTGGGGCCGCAGTCCCGTGGACAGTACGAGCTGGTCCGCGTCGAACTGCACATCGCGGTTCAGCATGTAGTCCCAGGTTCTCACCCGGACCTTGCTCCCCGCCTGCTCCACAACGGGCTTCTTCTCAACGTCATAGCGTATGAACAGAACGCCCAGGTCGCGTGCTTTCTTATAGTAGTCTTCGCGCAGGCCGTAGGTCCTGATGTCGCGGTAGATGATGACGACTTCGGCGGCGGGGTTTCGCTCCTTGATTGCGACCGCATTCTTGATCGCGTCCTGGCAGCAGACGCGCGAACAGTACTGCGCGTTCTGCTCGCGCGAACCCACGCACTGGATCATGACATAGCGCTCGCCGGACTTCGGGGCGAGGTTTTCGCTGAACAGCTTCTTTTCCAGGTCGCGCTGGGTGATTACATTCGGGCTCTGGCCTGCGAGATACTCTGTGGGCTTGTACTCGACCCCGCCCGTGGCCAGCACGATTGCTCCGTGCTTGACCGCCTTGCCGTTCGTGAGCGTGGTCTCAAAGTTTCCCACGAACCCGTCCGTCTTTTTCACTTCAGCGGAGGTGTGCACGGTGATTTTCGGGTGCGCCTTCACCTCGGCGATTTTCGCGGCAAGGTATTTCTGAACGTCCGAGCCGTCGAGCACGCGGTACACGTTTCTGGCCAGGCCGCCGAGGGTGTCTTCCTTCTCCACGAGATTCACCGGGAAGCCCTGGTCAGCGAGCGCAAGAGCCGAGGTCATGCCCGCAACACCGCCGCCGATCACCAGGCAGGAAGGCGTCACCCCCACGGACTCGCTCTTGAGCGGCTCCTGGAGGCGGGACTTCGCAACAGCCATCTTCACGATCTTGACAGCCTTCTTTGTGGCAACTTCGTTCTGGCCTTTGTGGCACCATGAGCACTGCTCGCGGATGTCGGCCAGATCGAAGAGGTACTTGTTCAGCCCCGCCTCGCGGATCGTTTCCTGAAACAGCGGCTCGTGCGTGCGCGGGGTGCAGGATGCGATCACGACCCGATTCAGGTTCTGCTCCTTGATCGTCTGCTTGATCACGTCCTGGTTGTCCTGCGCGCATGCGTAAATCGTGTTCGTGGCGTACACCACGCCTTTTTCCTTCTTGACCGCCTCCACCACCCTGTCAATCTCGACCGTGGAGGAGATATTTGTTCCGCAGTGGCATACGAATACGCCGATGCGCGGCGCCTCTCCGGAAACATCGCGCTCCGGCGGCAGCTCCTTCTTCACCGTCTCGGTGCCGCGCGCCTCGGCCAGAAGGGACATC
>DATHDE010000064.1:0-8084 GCA_035490495.1 Nitrospirota bacterium | reverse complement strand
CCTCCACCTGCGGCGTGATGTTTACGAACCCCCTGCGAGACGGGATATTGAACCAGAGTTCCTTGCGAAAGGATTTCATGGGATTTGCCTCTTTGACCTGTTGATAATGCACGACCGCCTGAATCACAGCGGCTGTATGTGATCGTTATTTCCTGTCCTGCGGACTGACATCGCCTCTCCTGAATCCCGCAACCGCCGGAAGACTGTCCATTGCCCGATCGAGCGCGCTCCGTACCGTCTGCAGTTCATCCGCAACCCCGGTGGTTTCAGAAAATCCGAACGTCAGAATGGTGCCAATGATAGTTTGATGTGATATGCCGATTGTCGAGTTTGACCAGACTTTTTTCTTTTCTTTGAGATCATAGAGTGCGAGTGCCAGTTTCAAGGTAAAGGAACGGTGCACAACGATATTTCCCTTCTCGTCATATCCCTGGATCTCGCTCAGGAGCACGTAATCCGGGGTAATGCCGATGGACTCACTCAGGGTTTGCGGATCAACACTTCCCTGCAGGAGACTGCCCTCGTTGACTCCCGGAGTATCGCACCGGTAGACGTAATAGCCCTTCATGTAACTGAAGGAAAATTGTACATGCTCCAGCAGGTATTGATCCAAGTCGTCCGTTGCCTGCGTTTTATCGATCTTGACGCTTGCGTGCGGCATGCATACGATAAATTTCGGCGCGGCATCCGCCTTTGCCTGCACACCTGCTCCGGTTCTGGCCAGGATTGCCACCGAACGGCTGGTGCGTTTCAGATTCTCGCCAACATGCTGCTGCAGACCCACGAGCGCATCGACACCCAGCCCCGCGACCGTTTCCCTGATGAGCGCTTCGCGCTTTGCCGCGCTATTACTCGCGATGGGAAGAGTATAGGCGCTGATCATGCCTTCAAGCCGCCAGGGCGCGCGAAGTTCTTTGAAGCTGGGGTAGGTTTTCACATCGCTCGCCTTAACCGGCGCCGCGGCCGGTTCGCGGATCAGAAGTGACATCCTGTTCACCGTGCAGCCGGATGCTGCCATGATGCTGAAGAGCATCGCAACAAGAATACAGTAAACACCGCTTCGATTCATCCGCACGGTCGCCCGCATTTCCGTCGTTTTCATGTTTTCTCCCTTCATTGGAGCAGCATTGCGCCGATTACGCGAACTTCACCGCTTTCACGGCCTTGAGCCCCACGGATCCTCGCGTCATCACGCCATAGGGCTTGAGATCGATTACCTTCTCCCTGCCTTTCTCGTCGACCACTTTCACCTGGTCGCCTTTGCGCACGGGGCGGAAGAGCGCGACCTCGCCTTTTTTCACGTTCACGAGCCTCACTCCCTTGCCCGCGCCCGTGAGCACAGGCACCTCCTTGGCAGCAATCACGACCGCCTTGCCCTCGGTGGTGAAAAAGAGAACATTCGGCATGTCGAGAATATCAACGCCCATGACGGAATCGCCTTCCTTGAGGCCGGCGAATTTCTTTCCCGCCCGTGTGGTCACGCTGTTGAACTGGCCAAGGTCGAAGGCAAAGCCAACGCCGCGCGCGGACACGGTTATCGCCGTAATATCCCGGGGACCAAGCGCCAGCTGCGCCTGTTTTGCACCGCCCTCCGCAGCGGGACCGCCCGCAAACACGGTGGTCAGGTTCATGGCAGTAACCGGCCGCTCGCCGTCGCCGAACTTGAACAGGCTCTGGACCGGTTCGCCGAAGCCGGAACCCGACGGCAGGTCAAAGGCCTTGATAACGTAGACCTTGCCTGCGGACGAGAACACAGCGATATTGTCCTTCGTGTTTGCGGGAAGGAGGGAGAGCAGGTCGTCGCCTTCCTTGAACCGGAGGTTCTCGCCCACGGTCTTGACGCGCCGGATCCACCCCATCTTCGTGAGGATCACGGTCACGTCCTCGTGTACGATGAAGTCCTCCTGCGAAAACTCCACGTCCTCCGCGGCCTTTAAAACGGATTTGCGCTTGTCTCCGTACTTTTCCTTGATTTCCAGCAGCTCCGTTTTGATCAGCTGCCATATCTTCTTCTGGCTGCCGAGAATAGCTTCGATCTCTTTTCGCTGCTTTGTCTTGTCGGCCTTTTCCTTCAGAATGCGCTCGATCTCGAGGCCCACGAGCTTGTACAGCTGCATTTCGAGGATGGCCTTGACCTGTTCGTCGTCGAATTTAAAATGCTTTTTGAGCTTCTCCGCCGCATCGTCGCGCGATTTTGCCCTGCGGATGATCTTGATGGCCGCGTCGAGATCGTTGTAGAGTTTTTCGAATGCGGAAAGGATGTGCAGCCGCGCTTTTAATATCTTCAGATCGAAGTTCAGGCGCTTGGTCACGAGCTCGTGCCGGAAATCCAGGAAATAGCGCATGAGCTCCTTGAGCGACAGCCGCTCCGGCTCCATGTTCGGCTTGAGGGCCGTAAAGTTGATGGGAAACGTGGATTCAAGGTCCGTGTGCTTGAACAGATAGGCGGTCACGAGCTCGGCGCTGCTCTCCGCCTTGAGCTCGAGCACCATGCGCACGATGTCCGTGGACTCGTCGCGCACGGCCGAGACCTGGGGCAGCTTCTTGTCGTCCATGAGGCCGATGAGCTTTTCCAGAAGCTTCGCCTTGTTCACCATATACGGAATGGAGCTGAACACGATCGCCTGCTTGCCACGCGGCAGGTCTTCGACTGAGTATTCGCCCCTGATCCGGATGCCGCCCGAACCCGTCTGGTAGATGTCACGCAGTTCCTTCTTGGAATTGAGAATCTGGCCGCTGGTGGGAAAGTCGGGGCCCTTGATGAATTTCAACAGGTCCTTGACCTCGATGTTCGAGTTGTCGATCATGGCGGCCATACCGTCGATGACTTCGCCCAGATTGTGCGGCGGGAACGAGCAGCTCATGCCCACGGCAATGCCCGAAGTTCCGTTCACGAGCAGCTGCGGGAACCGGGCGGGAAGCACGACGGGCTCCTTGAGCGAGTTGTCGTAATTCGGCCGGAACCCGACGGTGTCCTTCTCGATCTCCACGAGAAGCTCCTCGGCCAGCTGCGACAGCCGCGCTTCGGTATAGCGCATTGCGGCCGCAGGGTCGCCGTCAAGGCTGCCGAAATTTCCGGAGCCTTCGACAAGCGGATAGCGGAGGGAAAAATCCTGGGCCATGCGCACCATGGCATCGTATGCCGCCTGATCCCCGTGAGGATGAAATTTTCCGAGCACCTCACCGACCACGGCCGCGCTCTTGCGGAACTTGGCTGTGGGGCCGAGGCCCATTTCCCACATGGCAAACAGGATGCGCCGATGCACGGGTTTCAGCCCGTCGCGCACATCGGGGAGGGACCGGGAAACGATAGTGGAGAGCGCATACGTGAGAAAACGGTTTTCCACCTCGGAATGCAACGCAGTGGTCAAAACTGTATTTTCCTGTTTAGGCATTGATTGCCCCTTTCATTCAAACAATAAGAAAATAATATTCTGTCTTTACATCTCAACAAAATTGGCGTAAGAATAGACAACAATTATGTCTGACGGAGTCGTTTTTCGCCGGTCTTTGATCAACTCCAGGACGGCAACGGGGTCGCATTCTGATCACTCCGGACTTTTTTCTTCCGGGTGCGCATTCTACCATAAAAAAAATATTTTTTAAAAGTAACTTTTTTGAAAGTGGGTTATAATAGGGCTATGATCAACCTGACCAGCCAGGCTGAGGCATATTCGCGCGAGACCTTCGAATGCGGAAACTGCAAACGAAGCTTCGAAGCGAAGGTCATCACGTGGATCGACATCTCGAAAACACCGCAGGCCCGGCAGGCGCTGCTCAAGTGGCAGTTCAACATCATTCAGTGCACGCACTGCGGCTGCCGGCATTTTTCGGGCACGCCGTTTTTCTTCGAGGACTTCGAAGAAGGGCTGCTCGTCGCCGTCTATCCCGCCGTTCCGGAGAATCGCGGCAGCGTTGAAAAAACGATCAGGCAGAAATACGGGTACTATCCCATCCTCGAGTTCTTCTATGACATGACCCAGATCTGGGTGCTGCTGTATTTCCAGGAACACTACCGCATGAACAAGAACCTTCGCCGCCTCTCGAAACTGGGCGACGGCGAACGCCGGGTCCGCACCATGCTGCGGTTTCTGAAAGAGAACCGCCTCATGATCGATATTCGCGAGAAATTGACGGAAACGTTTTTCGGGGACACACATGAGGACGAGCTCATGGAGCTCCTCGGGCGGGCTATCTATATCCTGGAGGAAATGTTCCCCTGGCCCCGCGACCACCGCTGCATCTGCGGAGCCGACCTCGCGGATGACTTTTCCTGCTGCAAGAAGAAACTCAACCTCGATGAGCACAACCGCCTGCTGTCGCAGCACTACGTGATTTACTGTCCCGAATGCAAGGAAGCCCTTTCCGGAGCTTCCTGCGAGCAGTGCGGCAGGGTATATACCTGGAAGCTGGGAATTGTTGATTCCTACCAGCACGACGCGGGACCGAAGCGCTCTCCCTCGAAAAAAAGGTCCGATCATTCCGCCCCCCGCCGCGCCTGAACCGTCTTGCAGCATCCTCCCGGTAATTCTCCTCTTGACAGCAGCGCAATATCTGATAGACTGGCGGCATGAAGATTCCGGAGTTACTTCATCCCATACTGCTTGCCGCGCTCCTCGCCGTGCTCCTTTCCGGACCCACATATGCAGGTGAAACCGTCAAAGAGTTCGAGATCGCTGTCGCAAAAGCAGCGCTTGCCGTCGAGAACAGCGACTACGCGGAGGCAGTCAGGCTTTATAAACAGGCCCTTGATCTGAATCCGAACAGCAAGGAAGCGGCAGCGGGGCTCGGCATCGCTTTTGCCCGCGCAGGCAATCTGCCGGAAGCCAAAGCCGCTTTTTATAAAGCCATATACATCGACCCCGCGGATGTTCGCATACGCTATGAGCTCGGCGTGGTGATGTACCGGCTCGGCGCGCTCCAGGATGCGAAAAGCTACCTCACCACCGTCGTGGAAAAGGCACCGGACGAGGAGTTGAGGGCCGCTGCCAAAAAATATCTGGCCCTCATCGCAGGAGGGGGAAGCGGGGAAAAGCAGAAATTCGCCCTCACTGTGTCGGTCGGCACCCAATATGATTCAAACGTGATCCTCGAGCCGGAGAATCCCGTCGCTGCGCCGCCGGAGCGGAAATCCGACTATCGCGCCGTGCTTTCCGCCGACGGGGTCTATCACTTCCTCCAATCAGGAAGCACGACGGCGGATGCCGGCTATTCATTCTATCAGAGCGTGCATGCGCGCGTGCATGATTTCAATGTGCAGCAGCACGCCGTGAAGCTCGCTGCAGCGCACAGCCTTTCCGGCACGTCCCAGCTCGGTCTCAAATACAGCTACACGTATTCGCTCGTGGGAAGCCGCCGTTTTTCATCGGTGCAGGAAGTCATTCCCTATGCAACCTTCGAGTTTTTCCCGAAGTCGACGACGGAGTTTCACGTTCTCTTGGACGTCAACCGCTTCTATAATACACCCCTCTTTCCGGCAAATTCAGATCAGTCCGGAAACGACAGCACCGCCGGAGTCATTCATACGTTTCGCATCGGCGCGGCAACGGTGATGAGCGTTGCCTACGATTTCGATATCAACGAAGCCGACAAACGATACTGGAGCTACAAGGGGAACAAGGGGACGCTGGGACTGCAGAGCGGCCTGGCCGGGTATACCGGCACCCTGTCCCTGTCGTATTATGACCAGCAGTTCCGCGCCATCGATCCGGGCTACAAGCGGCACGACAGCATGCAGGAATATTCCATCGGCGTCAGCCGCGCCGTTGCCAGGAACGTATCGCTTTCCCTAAGCGATTACTACACCATCCGGGACTCCAACATCCCGGTGTACGAATACACACGAAACATTATCGGACTTTTCGCGGTGGTGCATCTATGAAATCCTTCTCGCGAACCTGTATGATCATGCTTATCGCCCTTGTCTGGCTGGCGCCGCTCAGCGCCCGGGCCGAGGACCCCGTCGGTTTCATCGTCTCGCTGAAAGGAACGGCACATATCGAGCGCGGCCGGCAGTCCATCACCGCCTCCATAAAAGCGCCGCTCCTGAAGGGCGATACGATCTCGACGGAAGCAAAAAGTTATATCAAGATTCTTTTCAACGACGACACCATCATAACGGTCTCTGAAAAGAGCAGGTTTTCCATTGACCAGTATCTCTACGATGCGCTGCACAAACAAACACAGTCGCTGTACCGCCTGTTCGTCGGGAAGCTGCGCGTCATCGTAAGCAGAGCGACGCTCAAGGTTACAACCGATACGGCGATTGCCGGCGTGCGCGGAACGGTATTCGAGATTTCCTATGACAGTGCGACGAATACGACAACCCTGAACGTATTCGAAGGTTCCATCGAACTCAAAAACATCAAACCCTCGGTCAAGGGAGTGCAGATCGTAACCGCCGGGCAGGGTTCGTCGGTAACCGGAAATGAGCCGCCGAAGCCGCCCGCTCCCCTCCCCGCGCGCGGCAAGGGCGGGGAAGCAATGCTTCCCGCCATCGAGCAGCCGGTCGCGCCCGTCGGAACAAACGAATTCGTCATCAACACCGGACAGGGCACCGGAGCGCCCAAGGTCACGCAGGCGCCCCCGGGTTATACGAAAACCGGCTTGCATATCGTATTCCCCTGATGGATGGAGAACCACGTGTTCTGCTGCGCCATGCCCGAATGATTCGGGATATGGCCTTATTAATGGTTTCATAACTATCTGGATATTTTTCAACTTGTCATCCCCGACTGATTCTATCGGGGATATGGTTTAACACCGGATTCCCGATAAAAACCTCGGGAATGACCGCTCGTTATGTCGTTACTATTTTGAGATAATTAATAACTTTTTAAAGTACTCTTGATAACCGAAAGTGGAGAAGTCAGCCGTGGTTACAATCGATAGTAGAGGAAAGTCCATGAAGAAAGCGATTGCCCTGATACTCCTTCTTGCATTCGCAGCGTTCTCCTATTCCTGTAAAGGGCTGATCAAGAACAGGCAGACGACGCTCGTGACCGTCACGATAGAAAGCGGCGGGAAGGTCGCTCTGGACGTCCGGCCTGCGACCCTGCCGGTCCTGGCTAAGCGCTATCTTCGCCGCATCATATCGTTTCAGACGGCCGTCGCCGCTGTGCCGGCTAATGTCCAGAACCTCAGACTGACTGTTTCTGCAACGGACATGGCATCAATCGTTCAGACCGTGACCGTCGCCGGACTGGATACCGTCGATCTCCTCGTTGATGTACCGAACGGGCTGCAGCGGAACTTTCTGGTGGAAGGCCTGGATTCCGGCGGGATAGTAACATACAATGGTTCTGCCATTACCGATCTGAACGGCAGTCCTGTTCTTTTGACCGTCACCATGACAGCCACCGGCGTGTTCGTTTCTCCGCTTGGTACCAACACACCGCCCTGCTCGGAAGCAGCCCCCTGCCTCACCATTCCTTATGCCCTGACGCAAACTACGTCGACGATCCCGACAGTGTTTGTTTCCGCGGGGACTTACAGCTTCGGTGGTGGCTTTACAGTGCCCGCTAATAGATCGATTATCTGCCAGGGAGCGAATCATTCATCCATACTGTCCAGTTTATTAACAGGCGGCGCATTAATCACTGGCAATGCGGGTGTGACTATTAGTGGCTGTGCCATTGTACTTGGAAGCTCCGGGGCGACTCCGATTATCACAGACAATAACGCCAATATTCTGGTGAACAATTGCGTTGTGAAGGGATCTGGATTTGCGATGCCGACAGTTGGCATAGCTTTATCGGGAAACTCGACAGTACAAAACTCGACGATTGCGGGTTTTAGTTACATAAGCAACTCCGGAATCAGCATTACCGGCGGTAGCTCTCTTATCTCGAGTAATACATTTACAGGAAATGAGCAAGGTATAAGTATTTCCGGCGGAACCCCGCTCGTCGAATTAAATACACTGACCAACAATGTAAGTTATAGTGTGAACATTACCGGCGGCAATGCAACGATCAGAAATAACCAGATCAGCGCCAGCAATAACGGCATTTCCATAACGGCTGCCAGCGCAACGATAACGGGCAACACCATCAACAACAATATCGTTTACGGTATAATCGTAT
>DATHDE010000063.1:0-13870 GCA_035490495.1 Nitrospirota bacterium | reverse complement strand
CTCGGAGGACGCCACGAAGAAACTGCAGGATGAAATCCAGAAGTCAACGGATGCATTCATTAAAAAAATCGACGAACTACTGACACACAAGGAAAAGGAAATCATGACAGTGTAACGGCAGGGTCAGTGCCAAGCACGGACAACCGAGCCCTCGTGCAGTTTGCAGGAGGGCTTTTTTCGTTGGAAATCACTGCAAGGCATTAGCAATCCTAAATGCCAGTATTAGTAAATTTTATGCTCGTTTTCCGGCTTTTTTCTTGACAAAAAAAGGGGGTTCCTGTAGATTTTTTCAGTATTCTAAAAGTAGGGAAAGGAGTGTATGAAACAATGAAGGAAGGACCTCTGGTACTGCCGGAAATACACAATATTCCCGAACAGGTTACCTATTCGTGGCTCGCCATGGCGATCTTGATCGGCCTTTCCCTGGCAGCACGCGCTTCGATGAAGAAGACGGCCCCCACAGGCGTACAGAATTTTCTTGAGGCCGTTGTTGGCGGCCTTGAGAATTTCGTCGTCGATATCATGGGGCCCGAAGGAACACATTATCTTTCCCTCATCGGCTCGCTCTTCCTTTTTATCCTCGTCTGCAATCTCCAGGGTCTCGTGCCCGGATTCGATTCACCGACTGCCAACATCAACACGACACTTGCCCTTGCACTGGTGTCCTTTACCGCAACGCATTACATCGGTATCAAGCGGCACGGCATCGGATACATCAAGCACTTCATGGGTCCGATGTGGGCGCTCGCGCCCCTGATGCTCCCTATTGAAGTTATCAGCCATTTCGCGCGGGTCATGTCGCTCACATTCCGTCTCTTCGGCAATATGGTGGCGAAGCACAAGCTGCTGCTCGTCCTTGCGCTTCTGGCACCGTACATCGCTCCGGTCCCGATCCTGGGCCTCGGGCTGCTCGTGGCATTCGTTCAGGCTCTTGTGTTTACATTGTTGACGATGCTCTATCTCTCCGGCTCCATCGAAGCAGCACATATCGGCGGTGGAGATCATCATCATTAATAACCAATGACCCCGAGGACTGACCTCCCCCTCTTTGAGCGGGGTGTCCCCGGGAGGTAGCGCCCCGGCACGATTCCGGACTGGTTTCTATCTTTCTAAGAAAGGAGGCCACGCAATGAAGAAATTTTCAGCAATCATGATCCTGGTACTCGGATTGATCCTGCTCGCATCGGCCGCGTTTGCAGCTGAAGCTGCGGCAGGCACTGATCCGGCGAAGTTCGGGTTCTTCGGCACCGTCGCAGCGGCGTCGGCAATCGGCATCGGCATTGCGGCTCTTGGCACGGGCATCGGCATGGGCCTCGGCATCGGCAGGGCGGTCGAAGGTATCGCTCGTAACCCCGAAGCGTCGGGCAAGATCATGACCACCATGATCGTCGGTCTGGCGCTGATCGAGTCGCTGGCCATTTACACGCTGGTCGTGGTGCTCATTCTGCTCTATGCAAAGCCTTTCGGCGTGTAGGGGCACTTGAAACAAGCCTGGTAAAACAAAAAAGGACGGTTCCATTTGGACCGTCCTTTTTTTATCTTTATGGTACCCTGGCCTATTCGAACTCAGGCCACCTTTTTGCTCCCGGGGGTGGCGTCGCCGAGAATACGAGACTCACCGCCTATCCTGGCATTGCCGAGTACGCGTGCATTCCCCCCGACTTCTGCTTTATCGTACACCTCCGCTACGCCGCCGACCGTAGCGTCTGCGTACACGCTCGCCAGACCGTACACTTTGGCGTCTCCGGAAACCTTAGCATTCCCGAAAACTTTTGCATTTCCAAAGATCTGAGCCCTCCCGGAGATTTGTGCTGAATCGAATATCCAAGCATTTCCAAAAATGAACGCCTCTCCCGACAATTTGCATCGGCCGCAAACTTTTGCGAACGGTCCGATATATACCGTGTCGTCGACCTCTGCGCTTTCCGCTACAATACCTCCACCGTTCGCGTGATGATGATATTTTACCCCGTCAATTTCTATTACCGGGACTTGTGTCAGGACCTTGATATCCATGATGCACCTCCAAGAGTATTGTATGCAAACTGTAAGGTTATATCGAGATGGGGCAAGCGAAACTACAATTTTACATCTACTTAAGAATAGACGAGAGTGAAATTTTTGTCAACTCTTGAATTGCTACTTATCTCTCTGATTTCCTTGGAATTTAACAATCTATTTGTTATAATGGTGAATTGCCTATATACATTTCCACGTAATTATACTAAAGAGGAGTGTACTCCATCATGACCCCACACAATTCTGTCCGTGTCAGGTTTGCACCGAGCCCGACCGGCGCGTTGCATATCGGTGGTGTTCGGACCGCACTGTTCAACTGGCTGTTCGCCCGCCATCATAAAGGAACTTTTATCCTCAGGATCGAAGATACGGATCAGACCCGTTCAACGGACGAGTCTATACAAATCATTCTTGAAGGTATGAAGTGGCTGGGCCTCGATTGGGACGAAGGCCCCTATCGCCAGACCGCGAGAATGGATATCTATCGCGACCATGTTGACAAACTGCTCAAAGAAGGCAAAGCATATCATTGCTACTGCACACCGGAAGAGCTGGAGGGGCGTAGAAAAGCCGCGCTGGCAGCAGGAAAACCTCCGAAATACGACCGGAAATGCAGATCTCTGACAGGTCCTGTCCCGGGGAGAACGCCTGCAGTGCGCTTTTTGTCCTCCGACCAGGGGCAGACCATAGTACACGATATCATACGAGGAGCCGTAACATTCGAAAATCAGCAGCTCGATGATCTGATCATACAGCGTTCGGACGGCCTGCCGACATATAATTTTGCTGTCGTCGTTGATGATGTTACCATGAACATTTCGCATGTCATCCGCGGCGACGACCACCTCAACAACACACCGCGCCAGATACAGCTCTATCAAGCGCTCGGATATGAACCGCCCCTATTCGCGCATCTGCCCATGATCCTCGGTTCTGACAAGACAAAGCTTTCAAAGCGCCACGGGGCGACGGCGGTGACGGAATACATTGATCTCGGCTATCTACCGGAAGCACTTGTCAACTATCTCGCCCGGCTCGGCTGGTCGCATGGAGATCAGGAGATATTTACGTTGCAGGAGCTGATCGACAATTTCTCCTTTGAGAACGTGGGCAAGGCGCCGTCCGTGTTCAACCCGGAAAAGCTCCAGTGGCTCAATCATCACTATATCCAGCAGGCAGCACCGGACAGGCTGTCCGGCTTGCTTCTTGACCTTCTGAAAAAAGAAGGCATTGTCGCCGATGTAAAGCTTCCGGACAAAACGTGGCTCGAAAAACTGGTAAAATTACTGACAGAGCGAAGCCATACTCTCGTAGAGATGAAAGCAGGGGCGATACCGTTTCTCGCTTCGGAAATAGCGCTGGACGAAAAAGCCAAGGCCAAGCATCTGACCGCGGAAGCTGCGCCGCTTCTGAAGGAGCTCGTGTCACGCTTGAGCGCTGCCGATCCCTTTCATCATGCCAATATAGAGGCGGCGTTCAACTTGCTCATTGCGGAGAAAGGAATCAAGCTGGGAAAACTCGCCCAGCCTGTTCGGGTTGCGCTGACCGGCGGCACAGTGAGTCCCGGCATCTATGACGTGATCGAGGTCATGGGAAAAGAAAAGACAATCGCGCGCATTCAGGCTGCACTGGGGCAGATTGCATAATCGCCGGTGAAGCTGCCGGGGGGAGGATGCATGGGATTCATCACATGGAATGATAATTACTCTGTCAACATCTCGGAAGTGGACGAACAGCATAAAAGGCTGATCGGCCTTCTGAACGAAATGTATGATGCCATGAGTGTGGGCAAGGGGAGGGATGTCCTTGGTTCTGTGCTGAAGAAGCTTCTGGATTATACGCAGTACCACTTTAGCACCGAGGAGCGGCTGTTTCGCGAACACGGATACCCGGAGTCTGAAGCGCACAAGCGCAAACATAACGAATTGACCGAGAAAACAAAGAAGCTGCAGGAAAGTTTCGATCGGGGCAATAAAATGATCACTATCGACGTCATGCTTTTTTTAAGCGATTGGCTGAACGTCCATATTCTCGATGAAGACAAGCGCTACAGCCATTTTTTAAACTCCAAAGGAGTGCATTAGCAGTCCGGCCATGTCCGTCTGCATCGAGAAAAAGCTCCTTCTCGCCGGCGGTTTTCATGAGTACCGGTGCGAACTGCTTCACTATTCCGGACGCTTCGGCATGCTCAAATATGTCGTGGATCGCCCGTACGTCGTCGCAGATATTACGATCGAGCCCGGTGAGGTCACGCATGCATTGTACTGGACTGACCGGACTTATACGCTGTATACCTGGCGCCTTCACCGAACCGGCAGGAAGCTGTACTATTTCAATATCGCGGACAGCGTGTCGCTCTCGCCGCAGTTGTTCGTTTGGCGCGATCTGATTGAGGACATTCTGATTGACGATAGCGGCAAGCTGACGGTGCTCGACAAAGAGGACTTCCCTCCTGATCTCGACCTTGTTTTACGAACCGTCATCGGGCAGGCAGAAAGGCACATCATCGCACATCACCCGGCAATCATCGCCGAAGTTGAGAAGTCGCTGGCCGGCATCGCCGGTGCCTGAAGGAGTCCGCCGGGGGGACATACCGGCGTGCAGTCCGAGGATGAGTTATTCCTGTTGTCAAACCGTACCGTTTTCGTTAAAATTGAAAAAATGCGTCTCGATCTGTTTCTGAAACTGAGCCGGCTCGTAAAGAGGCGGACCGTCGCACACGAGATGTGCGCAGCGAGCCGCGTGCTGCTGAACGGACACGAAGCGAAACCCGCACGGGAAGTCAAGCCCGGGGACGTAATTACTCTAAAATATTACTCCCGCGTTATCGAAGCAGAAGTGCTCGAAACAGGTGCGCCCGGCGCAGGGAAGAAGCTGCCGCCTTCGCCTGTACGGATCATTTCAGACAGAAGGCTATCCGAATCCATACGCGTATGACATCTGAAAAACCCCTTCTAGCCGTCACCATGGGAGATCCTGCGGGAATCGGCCCTGAAATCATTGCCAAGACCGCGGCCGATGCTGAAATTGCATCGCTGTGCGAACTCCTCGTCATCGGAGATGCGGGCGTTATGCGAAAACAGATCGCGGATTCCGGCTCTGATCTTTCGGTTCATGTCGTTGACCGGGTTGAGGAGGCGACTTTCGCCGCTGGATTGATAAACCTCTTCGATATGAATATGATCGA
Organism: Nitrospirota bacterium; assembly: GCA_035490495.1. Lineage (GTDB taxonomy): Bacteria > Nitrospirota > UBA9217 > UBA9217 > UBA9217 > JAJYKN01. The sequence continues at coordinate 8,664 of DATHDE010000063.1, read as the reverse complement.
TACCTCCCGCCACCGCTGGGGACAGCCCGACGCAGCGTCAGGAAAAGCCGTTGTTGAATATATACGCAAAGCCGTCACCCTGGCTTTGAACAGGGAGGTCGAGGCAATCGTTACCGCACCCCTGAACAAGGAAGTCATGAACGCCGCAGGCCATCATTACGCGGGCCACACGGAGCTCCTTGCGGAACTGACCGGCGCAACCGAGTACGGCATGCTTTTTGTCGGCGGCGGACTGCGGGTCATTCTCGCCACGATTCACGCGGCGCTGAAGGATGTGCCTCAGCGAATTACGCATGCATCACTCATGAAAACGTTCAGGCTCGCTCAGCGGGCGCTGGTTGACTTTGGCATTGAGCGGCCGCGCATCGGAGTTGCCGCATTGAACCCCCACGCAGGCGAAGGCGGCCTCTTTGGCCGGGAAGAGAACGAAATCATGCTGCCCGCGATCCTGGAAGCCCGATCACAGGGCATCCAGGTGAGCGATCCCCTGCCCGCAGACACGCTCTTCTACAAGGCTCTGCACAAGCACTACGATATCGTGGCTGCCATGTATCACGACCAGGGTCTGGCGCCGCTCAAAATGCTCGCCTTCGGCAGATCGGTCAATATCACGGTCGGCCTGCCGATTACCAGAACTTCGGTGGATCATGGCACCGCCTATGACATCGCCGGCCGGGGGTGCGCGGATCCCGCGAGCCTGCGCGAAGCGATTAAGGTTGCCGTTGACCTCAGCCTGCAGCGCAGCCGGAGGGCGCAGTCATGACGGGTCATTCTCAGCTGTTTTCCCGAGACACGCTGTTCGGTGCCGTTTTTTTCGGCCTTTTCATCTATCTCCTCTATCTGGCTGCGCGCATCGCATCGCCCCTGATGTCGCCGCTGCTCTGGGCAGCCATTCTTGCACTTGCATTGAGGCCCCTTCATGTGCGGCTGCTGCGCCGCATGAAGGAGCGACGGGGGCTTGCTGCTGCGGCAATGACCGTGCTTACTTTTTTTCTCGTCATTGGCCCCGCCGTGACCGTTCTGGTCATGTTGACCGCCCAGGCCATTGATCTTTACCAATGGTCGGGCGATCTTGTGCAGTCGGGTCGTATTACCGAGTTTTGGAACCGCATCAACGCAGCGTATATCAACAAAGTTCTCACCCATCCCGCACTGAAGGGAATCGATATAAAAGGGATGATCATGAAGGCGGTGGGAAATCTCTCCTCGGAGCTTGCCGGCCAGATCGGCGGCTTGGTAAAGAACAGCCTTGTATTTGTCATCGATCTTGCCATCATGCTCGTGGCGCTGTTCTTTTTTTACCGCGACGGTGAACGGTACTACAACACGCTCATCGGTCTGCTTCCCTTTTCGCAGCGCCACAAGGAGGCAATCTCGAATAAAATAACGTCGACCTTCAGCGCCGTGATCTACGGGGTGTTTCTCATTGCACTGTTTCAGGGCGTGATGACCGGTATCGGCTTTCTCCTGTTTCACGTCCCCTTCGCCATCTTCTGGGGTTTTCTTGCAACAGTGCTCGCGCTTTTTCCCGTGGGCGGCGCCGCGCTGGTCTGGCTGCCCGGCGCCGTGTACCTGTACCTGACTGGCTCGCCTTCCTCGGCAGTCATGCTCGCCCTCTGGGGGGCCCTTTTCGTCAGTTTGCCGGATAATTTTCTCAAGCCGCTTCTGATCGGCAGACGTGCGAACATTTCCACATTTATTCTTTTTGTCGCCCTGCTGGGAGGCGTGCAGGCATTCGGCTTTCTCGGACTTTTGTTCGGCCCCCTTGTCGCAACACTCGTGACATTGTTCATTCAGATTTATCACGAGGAATTTGCCGAGCAGTAACTGCACATCAGATACTACCCGTCAAGAAGGAGATTGAACGCATGGAAGACTTGGCAAGATCCGATACCTGGCGTGTTTTTCGCATCATGGCGGAACTCGTAGAGGGTTTTGAGGCATTGAACGGCATCGGCCCCGCGGTCACGATTTTCGGAAGTGCCCGACTCCAGCCGGGCACGGAATATTACGATAAATGCGTGACCGTATCGGAAAGCCTCGCAAAGGACGGCTTTGCCGTCATTTCAGGCGGCGGGCCGGGCATCATGGAGGCGGCAAATCAAGGCGCCCAAAAGGGCAGCGGCATGTCCGTGGGGCTGAACATTGAACTTCCCATGGAGCAGGTGAAAAACCAGTTCCAGGATGTAAGCGTTGAGTTCCGCTACTTCTTTGTGCGCAAACTGATGTTTGTTAAATACGCAGTAGGCTACATCATTTTCCCGGGGGGATATGGTACGATGGATGAGTTATTCGAGGCCCTCACGCTCATTCAAACCAGAAAGATCCGGAGCTTCCCGGTCGTGCTCGTGGGCAGGAAATACTGGTCCGGGCTGCTGGACTGGATGAGCACCACCATGCTCAAAACGGGCAATATCAGCCCTGAAGACGTCGAACTCATGCATGTTGTAGATGAACCCGAGGAAGTTCGCGCGATCATCAATAAACGGTACAAAGACCGCGTAACCGGCATTCACCAGGATAGAAGGGATAAAACAAGAAAAGGCGTTTAATCTTTTTTTCTCGGGTACTTGCTGCGTTCTGACCATGCGCGCAGCCGCTGGTAGGCGCGCAGCCGGCGCATCTGGCGTTCGATGCCCGAGCGGTAGACCATGATGACGAGTATCGCCGCGATGCTGATACCCATCACCGTGAAAAATGCGATATACCGTTTGTCCCGAAAAAGCGACCCTTCAATAGTGAGCAGTGTTGTCCCCAGGAGCCTGCCCACCGTGGATACAAGCAGAAAATCGCTCTGCCGCATATGACCAAGCCCGAGCAGGAAGCAGAGGTAGTCCTTGGGAAAGCCCGGGATCAGAAACATAAGAAAGGCGAGAAAAAGCCCCTTGTGTTTCATAACATAATCGTATCGCTTGATCGTTTCCGGGTTTACCACTTTTTCAACCAGCGGCCTGCCCGCTGCTCGCGCAAGCAGAAATGCGATCCACGATCCGATGGTCAATCCGATCGTCGAATAGATGATACCGCCGACAGTGCCGAACAGCACCCCGCCGGCAAATCCGGTTACCTCACCCGGAACGGGCGCTGCCACAACTTGCAGGGCCTGCAGACTGATAAAGATCAGGACCGCTGATTTGTGATGCTCCTGGATCAGCTGAAACAGCATCTCGCTGTCCCTGAAGTATCTCATCAGGCCGAGAGGAAACAGCAGGTACCACATCGCCCAGATTGTTGCGAGTATCAGGACGGCTGCGCCGAGGATTTTTTTGTCGATTTTGAGCATAGGACGCCGACAGCGGAATGCTATTTTTTGAACAGGTCGTCAAGTGCCCGGCGTGCAGCAGCCGGATCATGCTGCGGTCCGCCTGTCGCGTTTATTTCGGAAAAGGAGAAGTAGTCGCAAAAGTTCGACCGCGCTTTATCTTTCACGAGTTCGCTGCCAGGTTCCCGGCACTGTTTTGAAACCTTGGTGTCGTAGAAGGAGCAATTAAGACAGCACCGCACATCAGCACCGCAAGATGGGCACACATCCTTCCTGTTGACTTCCCTTCCGATGCTTAAATCCTTGTTGCAGGCATGGCATTTTTTCATACGGTCCAATTATTGTATCGGATTGACTGACTGAATACAAGTAAAAGCTGCGCTCCTATTCATTTCTGCGATATTGAACTTGGTTTTTTTGTTCTTGCTCTTGACAAAGAAGGCCGTTTTTTTGATATAATGGATATACTTGCAGTTCACTCCAGATTTTCATTCAATATGTCGTGACAATCAAGCGATGGAAAAAGCGGGGGAAAGGGAATGCCCATGGCGACGAAAATCCGTGTAGAGAACCTTCCGTGTGATATTACCGAAGATGTTCTCGAGAATGTTTTTTCCCAAGTCGGATCGGTTGAATCAGTCAGGATCCAGCCGGAGCTGCTCAGCTTCAGCGCAAAGAAGTGCTTCGGGTATGTGGAGATGTCGCTCGACGTGGACGCCTATCGTGCTGTGCACTGCTTTAACAATGCCACTCTGCACAACAGAAAGATCCATATCATCGAGGACAAGCCCTTGTACGAACGTGCAAAGAATGTCGTCCTGCAGCAAATGCACGTCCTTGCCCGTCAGGCAGAAGACATCAAACAGCAATATGTCAGAAAATTCCATTAGCCTGCAATGCTCGCAGGCACCACTGCTGCTTGACAACGAATTTTAAGCACCCGCACAGCCTTCTGTGCGGGTTTTTCACTTTTAACAGCACCTGCCCTCTCGTTTCCCTTGCATGATTTAAAGCGGCTTCTGAATAGTGAGTTTTAAAAAATACCCATGACCGTCGCGCGCATTACGGAACCGGGTGGGCGATCCAGCCGGCGATGATATTCACCGCTTCCTTTTCCATGCCAACATAACCGTGCCAATGCAACGGTCCACAGGGATCGTCCGTAGGATTGCCGCCGCCCTGCACAAGGATGAGCTTTTTTACCGGCGCGTTCGTGAGACCATGAATGATGTCGGATGCATCGCCGGGAGAGCAGATTTTGCATGCGTCGTAGGTATGATGCAGTACGAGCACGGGGATACGGATTTTTCTGAGCGACTGCGACGGCACAGCGCCTGTTTTTTTTCGGTCCGTTACGCTTGACGTGAGCACGATACCGGCCAGCTCATCGCTGCCGAAGGCAATGGCAGCTGCAGCTGCTGATATTGTCCCCCTGCTCGTTCCCACTAGCCAAACGGGAAGCCTGGTTACCTTCTTGAGATGCACTACAATTTTCCGCATGTCTTCAATATGCTCGTTACTGACTCTGTATACGTACCCCATTTCCGTCCTGTCCGACGGCCGGTCGAGAACAGCCACGTTCAACGCGTGCGCTGCAAAATAATCGCGACTTCTGACAAGGAAATTCTTTGACGTGGGCGCTCCGTTGTCCAGGGCGATGTCGCCCTCTCCGCCGGGAAGCAGGACAACCGTTGCCGTTGCGTCGGGGCTTTGAAGAAAATAATATGAAACCGACACATTCAGCCGCGTATGAATGGTAACAACGTGTCCTTCCCCTGCAGATGCTGTCGAGGCGATGCACAGGAGACTCGCGAGAATTGACAAGCGCATACGTTTGCGTCCGTATAATGTCTGACTTGTCATACCGTTCTCTTACAGGGATTGCGTAAAAAACTGTATGCCGCATTCATATTATTGGCAACGATGTATTTCACATGAATAAACCCCTGTCGTATTCTTCCGGCAGGGGCGTTAGAAATTACATTGCATTACTGCAAACCGGAGCTTTTTATGAGTCAAGAAAAAACAGACCTCCTCACTGCTCATGATTAGTGTTTTCCTGATACGAGCGTGCTGTCAAGCATATCGCGAATCACATCGAGAAACCGCTGAGGAACCACGGGCTTTGCGATGAATGCACTTCCAGGAGGAAGATGTTCTCCCTGTATATTATCCTCCGTGTAGCCGCTCGCAAAGATTACTCGTGTTCCCGGCTTTTTTGCCTGTATATCGTTGTAGACTTCTTTGCCGCCTTTTTTCGGCATGATCATGTCAAGGATAACAAGCTGAATCTCGTCACGGTGCGCCGTAAATTTGGTAATAGCGTCTTCACCGTCGCGGGCCACAATGACCGCATACCCTTGTTGCGTCAGGAGTTCAGAAAAAAATGTCCGTAGCGCATGATCGTCTTCTGCGAGCAGAATGGTTTCGGTTCCTCCCTTCATCGGGCTCCTGGTCTCTGCTTGGACATTTTCTTCGACCCGGCCGCTATGGACGGGAAAATAAATCGTGAACGTTGTCCCGTTGCCGACGTCGCTGCTCACATTGATATAACCGCCGTGTTGTTTAACAATTCCATAAACGATAGCCATTCCCAGGCCCGTACCTTTTCCCACCTCTTTCGTAGTAAAAAACGGTTCGAAAATTTTTTCTTTCGTGTTGGAATCCATGCCCTCCCCGGTATCTGAAACATGAACAACAGCGTAGTTCCCCGGCACACCGTATCCGTTGTTGTGTATGAATTCCTCCGTCATTTCCTGTTCATCAGTTGCGATCGTCAATCGGCCACCGTTCGGCATGGCGTCACGGGCGTTCGTTACCAGATTCATCAGCACCTGTTCAATCTGGCCCGCGTCAGCCAGTATCACGGCTTTACCCTTGATGATCGTCTCCATTTCGATATTTTCCCTGATCATCCGGCGCAGGAAATGCAGGTGTCCTGCAACGATTGTGTTCAGTTGAACGGGTTTCATATTCAGCACCTGTTTTCTGCTGAACGCGAGGAGACTCTGAGTAAGCTGGGCAGCCCGTTCAGCTGACTCGAGGATGCGGTCTACCTGGGTGCGGCTCGGGTCCTCTGGTTTGGTGCTCAGCTGGAGCAGATTGCCATAACCGATAATTGCAGTCAGAATGTTGTTAAAGTCATGGGCCACACCGCCGGCCAGTTGACCGACTGCTTCGATCTTCTGCGCCTGCAGCAGCTGGAGTTCGAGTTTCTTTTTTTCCTCCTCGGACCGCTTGAGTTCCGAAATATCGCGCATCGTGGCCACCATAACCTCGCGGCCATGGAAATCAAAATAACTCGTTTTGATTTCAACAGGGAAGACGTTGCCGTCTTTCCGCCGGTGCATTCTCAGAGGAATATGCGGATCCCGTGAAAGAACAGACTGTCTTGTTTTGTCGGGCTCGAAGGAAAGATCCACGACCTTCATTGAAAGGAATTCGTCCCGTTGATAACCGTACATTTTTTCAGCGGCGAGGTTGGCCTCCAGAATGCGGCTGCCGTCAGCTTCCAGCATAAAAATGGCATCCGACTCCGTTTCGAACAGCCGGCGATACCGCTCTTCACTCTCGCGCAGGCGTTCATTCATCATCTCGAGTTCTGCTGTATGCCTGATGAAGTAAATGACGATGGGAGCTACAAGCAGCGGTACGAACAATGCATCGATTGCACCGATTTTAATCAGGTCGAGTGAAACCCTGCCCCACATGATTTTGCTCTGCAGTGCGTTCATACCTGCAGTTGTAAGTTGAGAGAGAACAACGGTTATCCATACAAAATGCCAAGGATGCAGCTTTCTCACTGCTTGGTCTATTTTTACCAGCACTTCATTTTTACGAAGGGACTTCTTTTCAATTTTCATGAAAATAGTATAGCATAGCGTTGCATCGTGTACGTATAAAAGCATGAGATGCAATGAAAAAGCCCCTGCCGGAAAATCCGGCAGGGGCTTTCGCAGATCACACCACGAACCTTGTTGCAGTGATATTCTTTAGAACAGACCCGAGACCTTGCCCGTATTCACATCCACATCCACGCGACGGTATGCAGGGTTCGAGCTCGTTCCGGGCATGAGGCTGATCGTGCCTGCGCAGGGGCACAGGAACTTGGCGCCCGAGTAGATCAAGATGTCCCTGATGGGCAGGGTCCAGCCCTTTGGCACACCCTTGAGGGTCGGATCGTGCGACAGGCTCAAATGGGTCTTGACCATCATGGTTGCGAAATCGGCATACTTCGGGTCTTCTTCGAGCATCTTGGCCTTGGCTTCCGCTTCAGCTGACCAGGACACACCGTCCGCGCCGTACACTTCCTTCGCGATCTTTGCGACACGCTCGCGCAGCTTCATTTCGAGAGGATAGAGGAACTTGAAATCGTTCTTTTCCTTGCACGCGTCGATGACGGCATCGGCGAGCTCCAGTGCGCCGTCGCCGCCCTTGAGCCAGTGCTGCGACTCGGCACAGCGCGCGCCGGCTGCTTCGGCTGCCTTCTTGACAGCTGCCACCTCCGCATTCGTGTCGGTATAGAACCGGTTGACGCAGACCACGGGGTTGATGCCGGACTTGCGGATGACGTTGATCATATGGACCATGTTGGCGCAGCCCTTTTCTACCAGGCCTACGTTCTCCTTCGTGTACTCATCCGGCAGGGCTTTACCGGCCACGACCTTGGGGCCGCCACCGTGCATCTTGAGGGCGCGAACCGTGCTCGTGAGCACGGATACGTGGGGCTTCAGACCGCTGAAACGGCATTTCACGTTCCAGAATTTCTCGAACCCGATGTCAGCGGCGAATCCGGACTCGGTCACATGATAATCAAACAGTTTCAGGCCGACGCGGTCGGCGATGATGGACGACTGGCCCACCGCGATGTTCGCGAACGGGCCGGCATGCACGAAGCAGGGATTGTACTCGGCCGTGCACATGAGCGTGGGGTTGATGGTGTTGCGCATGAAGGCGGCCATTGCGTTGCCGACTTCCAGATCGCCGGTGGTGACCGGTTTTCCGCTCTTGTCGAACGCGACCGTGATCTTGTTCAGACGATCTTTCAGGTCCGCGAGGTCTTTGGCGATGGACAGAATGGCCATGCACTCTGACCCCACGGCAATGCCGAACTTCGACTGCATCATAAAGCCGTCCTGCCGCCCGCCGAGGCCGATGATGATGTTGCGGAGGCTCTGGGCGCAGAAGTCCATGACCCACCCCATCTCAATACGGGCCGGATCGATGTCGAGCCTTCTCATCCTGGTGAGCCGCTTGAGTTGTTCGTCATTGTAATTGCGCTCGTGCTGCATCCGGGACGTCATTGCGACCATGGCCAGGTTATGAGCATTCATGATGTCGTTGATGTCGCCTGTAAGCCCTAGCGAGAACTCGGTCATGGGAATCAGCAGCGAGTTGCCGCC
>DATHDE010000062.1:0-10188 GCA_035490495.1 Nitrospirota bacterium | reverse complement strand
ACGAAAGATCTCGTTGTCGATTGGCTTGTCAATCACATCAAGTACTCTGACCGGGCGCTCGGCATGTATTTAAAGCATAAAATGTAAGTTCATGTCTGGTAGCGGAAGAGCGAACAAGACTGGTGCGATTACATATCAAGCGATAAGGAATTTATCATGCAATGGCCCCTACTGGAAATCCCGCGTATAGACCTGTACGGTGTCGGTCGTCGAGACGGAATAATATATCGTTTTATCGCGGTAATCTACTTCAATATAGTCGTAATCCCAGTTTTCCGATAGCCATGAAATGGTTTTTTTATTGTTTATGGTAATGGTATCTTCTTGAATCACCCAATTTGACCAGTCATATCTGACTGTGATCGGTGCATCGGTGTTATTTATGACGTCGACGTTGAAATAGTACGTCTCGTCTGATTCATCCTCGCAGAAACATATCTGGTCAGACTCGCCATCATCCCCATCCAACTCATTGTCACAGTCGCACGTCTGATTGCCGCACGCGCCAGAAAATAGCGGAATAATGATCGCGAGAACCATGCATTGAATTATTTGAGTTTTCCTGATGCTCATACCTCGCCCCATTTCAGTGAATAGTGTTCTTTTCTTATCCTGACGCCTGCAATTAAATACTTATTGCCTTTGCTATGAAGACACCATGGTGGACAATTGGTTTAATAATGCGGAGTGGTCGAGGAAAAACAGGAAGGGCACAAAAAGGCGCGCTGGGGTCAGGGGTTGGGTGATGCTTGATACGCTTTAATATCACGTTCCAGGACTGCGGGTATCTTCATGGCAGCATTCTTAATTCCTTCTAAAATGTCATTTGAGTTTGAACTGTTGGCGATTGAATCGATTTTCCCACGTTGTGTTATCAGGTACTGAATATATGTTGTTGATTGATTGTTGTTCAGGTGAGGATTAACAATCGTACTTTGCTCGGCGGTGGTATGTGCGGTTCCCCAGTGCTCTACAGATACGTTATAGGCGAGTTCAATATTGTCATGAAAAGGGTTGGTAACCCGAATAATTGTATATCCAATGTTTATATAATAATTTGAATCATGGTAATCGTAATTCCACAAGTAAGAACAGGTGTCTACTGTATCGACTTTGCCATCTGAAGTGAGCAGGCCCACCAGAATATCTTCGGCATGGAACGATATTTTTAAATTCCCCATTGAAATTTTAGTTGGCTCAAATAGATGTGCATCCTGTTTTGCGTCTTTTGTGTCTTTTACCATTTCATAAGATAAAAATGATAAATTATCTTCTTGTGCAATGGTAATGCCATACGATGCTGAAAGGATTTTCGTAATATCAGCTGTCGGAATATTATTTAGGATTGCTCGTTGGCAATCCGCAGAGCATGTGTTTGCTATTTCTGCGAGCTTTTCGCAGTTAATAGTGACCGAGCGTACATGAAAAATCTGGTTTTGGGCGGCCGCAAGCTCCTCCAGATTGACTTGGTGAAATGACGCGCAGGCTGAAAGAAAGATCGATGTTGCTATAAAAGGAATCTTCAAATTGGGACCTTCACCTGTTCTGGCTCCTAAGGTTAACTTCCCGCAGCTTCAGGCTGGTATTGATACCGTGAAAAATAATCCGAACGGCGAATTCGTCCCAGGGCAGCTTTTTTATTAAGACAGATTCGGCAAATACGACGCACCTACAAGTCTTCAGCGGACGAATTGTCGGCCGCATAGCCCTTTCGAGGCAGTAATATTGAGCTGAACGTTGTTACTGCATGACAGGTGCGGTGCCTCGTTGCCGCGCAAGAGTTAATGCCGTTGGTTGGGTGCAACTTCCATTTTAGCGCGAATAAGCCATTTTCCCTTTAGCGGATACATTTTACATAAAATTCTTCAATTGTATCAAGGAAACTAAAACCTTAGGGTCGCCATGACGCGGACCTTCCCCTTGTCCAGTTCCAGACCGACAGTCTCTCTCGGCTCCTTCCCCTTTTCGCGGGCATACAGAATCCAAAGAACTGTCGAAGCGGCGAATAAAACGCCGCCGGCGGTATAAAAGGCCGAGCTCACTTCGTCGACCCCTATAACCTTGCTGAAATATACTCCAGAGGCAACGCATGTTCCAGCGACTACGAGTGTCACGATGCCGGTGGCCTTGTAAGCTGTCTGTGCTCCCGGCGAGTGACCGCTTTCTTGGTCGGTGATATAAGTTTCGGGAGCAGGTTGAGAGACGTTCGAGGATGGCGGTGGTATATCATTGGGAGAGGCGGCATAAAGTGCATGAGAACTGAGGAGTAAGAGGAGCAGGACAGCGGCAACTGTTTTTTTCATTATGAGCTCACATCGCATTTTTAGATCATCGGACCTTGGCTTAGTTCACTTCATAATTCGGCGACCTCGGTCCGTAAAGCAGCCCGTTCTGCCTGACGCTCAGCAGCCGCACGCTCGTTCTTGCGGCGACTTTATGCCCAGGATCGCCGATATTGCTCACGACTTGACGTATCACCGCGGATATCAACGCGCCTACCAGGCCGCCGCTGTTGCTTTGACCCTCGGCATCGGAGGCCGTGGCTGCCCCCTGCCAGAGCAATTGGCCGTTCCGGTTATCCACGAGTTTTGCCTCGGCGCTGACCCTCACTTCGCTGCTTAATATCGTATAGGAGGCTCCGTACTTCGTCACGGTTATATACAGCGTCGCATCCGCGCCGAAGACCTCCATAATCTTGTTCAGGGGCGCCTGATGCATTTCCCCGGGATTGAGCAGTCCGTTTTCCTTGAATGTCTGGTCCACGAGCGCGACAGGGAATACATAGTATCCGGCCTCGGCGAGAGGTCTGGTGACTGTGGAAAGAAGACTGTATGATGCGCGGATGTCGGGTGAAGTGTTGAGCGGCGGAAGCACCAAGATGGAGCGGGGTTTGCTCTGGCGGTACGCAGTGTAGTCGATATCATGCTGGGGCATCACGCATCCCGCAAGCGCGAGCATCACGGCAATAAGGCTGGATCTTTGCAGGATAGAAAACATGGGTTCCCTCATTTCTGTTTGATGCGCGCGATTAACCGGTCCATGTATACGGCAGATTCAGGAAAAAGGGCCTTTTCCGTGTTGAAGGACTGGAATGCCTGATCAACCTTGCCGATCTGGAAGTACAGATATCCCAGGTGGGCATGATAACCCGGAGGCACCGGCCTGTCGTGCGCCTTTGCTTCCTGATAGTCGCGTTCAAGGTCCTGGATCTGGTTCTCGATCGGCACCTTGCCCGGGTCGCTGTACAGAGCGTAGATCTGATCTTCGTAGCTACCCCACTCGTAGAGGGGCGGGCGACTGACGCATGCTGTAAGCATCAGTGCGGCAAACAAGAGCATGCATGATGTCTTTTTTGTGAACATTCTGACAGGCCCTCATTTGTTCGTGTTGATTTTCCACGTTCCGTTGTCTATTCCTTCTACCAGACGGTTGACAGCTTCGCGTATGGAAAGGTCCAGTACCTTGCCGTTCAGGGTGGAGTCGTAGCTTGCCGTGCCGCCGAAGCCGATCACTTCACGGTTCGAAAGTGCGTATTCGCCCGCGCCCTGCACCGAGAAGATCACTTCCGAGGTCTCGGCATTCACGACATTGACGCTGACTTTTGAATAAGCGACCTGCGTTTTCCCGCGGCCGAGCAGCCCGAACAGCTGCTGATCGCCGGTTTCCTTGCGCCCGAACTCCGTGACGTCGCCGGTTATGACGAAATCCGCGCCTTTGAGCTTTTGCGGTTTTCCCGTGAGCGAAGATTCGAATTCGATTTCCTTCATATTATCCCGGTCCATGACAAGGAAGCGGTTGGCCTGCTGCAGATGGGTGATGAGAATGGTTTTCGCTTGGCCGCCAAGCCGGTCGACGCCGTCGGAAAAGAGGCCCCGCATGTAACTCGATCGGTTGTCGAATTTTCCGACCACCAGCTTTGTCTTGGGGCCGTTGTAGGGAGCAATTGCGGAATTTACTTTGGCAGTGCCTAGCGCCTGGGAACTCTCTGTTGCGCAGCCTGCAAGACCTGCAATCAGAAGCACAATGACAAGAAACATTAAAATACGGCGACACATGGTCAGTGACCTCCTTTTGATCCAACACAGGGAAAAATTCGGCAGAAAATGGATTTGATTGCTTAACAACTATAGTAACAGATTGCATTATATGAATATTGGAGCTTGAATGTCAATCATCTTGATGGGGTATTTTAAGGGTAGGGAGTGGGCGAAAACGGAATGCCGGGGTGCAACCTTTTGTGCTTTCTATCGGGGATCCTTCTCATGCACTCTGACCGGCTGCGAACCCCGAAGCCCAGGCCCAGTGGAGATTATATCCGCCGAGTTGCCCGGCCACGTCCAGAACTTCGCCGATACAGTACAGGCCGGGCACGTTCCTGGCTTCCATTGTTTTTGAAGAAATTTCATTTGTGTTAATTCCGCCAGTCGTCACTTCAGCTGCTCCGTATCCCTCCGTGCCGGCAGGCCGGATTTCCCATGAGCGAAGCTCCGACTCAATTTTTTTTATGTCCTTGTCGGACAGCTGGTTGAGCGGTTTTGACTGCCGGTACAGTCCGCACCAGGTCTCGGCAAAACGTTTCGGGAACCACCTGCTGAGCAGTGTCTTGAGTTCCATTTTGCTCCGTCGTTCGCGGCCGAGCACTTCTTCAAAATCCACCGATGAGAGCAGATCGATGACAAGAGGCATGCCGTTTGTCCAGAAAGAGGATGCCTGCAACACTGCCGGACCGCTCAGGCCCCGGTGGGTGAACAGAAGGTTCCCCTGAAACCGGCCCTCTCCGCAGGAGACGGCGGCGGGAAAGGTAAGACCGGCCAGCGCGCCGAAACGGTTGCGATCCTGCCTGCTGAAGACCAGCGGCACAAGGCCGGGCTCCAATTTCGTAACCGTCAGTCCGAACCTGCGTGCTAGTTCATGTCCGAACCCGGATGCACCCAGCCTGGGGTAGGACAAACCGCCTGTTGCAATGACCAGGCTTCGGGCTCGAAACACACCCTGATTTGTCGCGATCAGAAAATCACCGTCCCTGGATACCTCGGTGACCCTGGTCTTCAGTCTGATCTCCGCGCCGGTGTCCGCGCATTCTTTTGCAAGCAGATTTACGATATCCTTCGATGACCTGGTGCAGAAAAGCTGACCAGCCTCCTTTTCATAAAAGGGAATCCTGTGTTTTCTGACCAGGGCAACCATGTCCTGCGGCGTAAACCGGGAAAGTGCGGACTTTACGAAATGGGGATTGGACGACAGATAGTTGTCCGCCCTTATGTGGAGGTTCGTGAAGTTGCATCTGCCGCCCCCGGAAATCAGGACCTTGGAGCAGATACGCTCGGCATGGTCAATGACGAGAACGGAGCGGCCCCGCCTGGCGCATTCGGCAGCACAGAAAAGTCCGGATGCGCCCGCGCCGATGATCACGACGTCGCTTTTGGAAGATACTGTCACGGAAAGCACTATACCGGAGCCGGCAGGAAAAACCAAGGGGAATTGAAGACCCCGTCACTCACGGCATGAGGATCGTCGATCCGGTAGTGCTACGCGATACGAGATCCTCCTGCGCCCGGGCCGCGTCCCTGAGCGGATAGCGTTTTCCGATTTCGATCTTTACCTTGCCGGAAAGCACTATATCGAAGAGCTCCTTTGCCATCATCTCGAGGTCCGCGCGTTTTGCCGAATACGTAAAAAGCGTCGGCCGCGTGATGTACAGCGATCCTTTCTAGCTCAGGATGGACAGATCAATGGGTGGAACCGGTCCTGACGCGTTCCCGAAAGTCACCATCATGCCTCGCGCCTGAAGGCAGTCGAGGGAATCCATGAACGTGTCTTTGCCCACGGAATCATAGACCACGGGCACGCCCGCTCCTTTGGTAATTTCCTTCACGCGCTCGACGAACTTCTCCGTGCGGTAATTGATGCAATAATCCGCGCCATATTTTTTCGCGAGACTGCATTTTTCCCCGGAGCCCGCTGTGCCGATCACGGTGGCGCCGATGGCCTTGAGCCACTGGCACGCGATCAAGCCTACGCCGCCGGCTGCGGCATGAAAAAGGACCGTATCGCCTGCCTTGACTCTGTACGTCTGGCGCGTGAGGTACTGGACAGTCATGCCCTTGAGCATCATTGCAGCACCCTGCTCAAAAGAGATGCCCTCAGGCAGGAGACACAAGCGGTCCGCGGGCATGATGCGCGCTTCACTGTACGCGCCGAGCGGAGCGCCTGCATACGCAACGCGGTCGCCGGGCTTGACGTTGGTAACGCCCGCGCCTACTGCTTCGACTGTGCCGGCGCCTTCCAGCCCGATACCTGTGGGCAGGGGGGCTTTATACAAGCCGGTACGGTAGTACACATCAACCATGTTCAAGCCGCAGGCCTGGTGGCGAACACGGGCCTCCCCCGGTCCCGCTCCGCTGACATCAACCTCTTCCCATTTGAGGACCTCAGGTCCGCCGGTCGTGTACAGACGAATTGCTTTCGGCATAGACACCCCCTTACAGTAGTATTTACCCTGGAGCCCGCGGAGGAACGGCTTCAGGGAGAAGCTCCTTTTCCCCCGCGCTGTTTCGGCGTGCGTATGGATTTATTTTCATCAGCCGCCCGCTGAAGACGTCCCGGCCATCAGACCGGGCAGAAACTCAGGCTCCGATATTTGTGCCCGCGTGTACAGGTTTTCCACCCGCTTTTGTTTGCTGCCGGCATATCATGCCTCCTCCCCACCGACGGAGTGTTCTAGTTATGGAGAAACTCCTCCACAGCAGGACACAGCCCGCTTCCCAGCTCTTCCTGGACAAAATGGCCGACCTGATGATATCTGATAACCGTCCGGTTCGCAAAAAGGCTCATCCACCTGTTCAGCTCCGGTTCCCTGAAAGCGACGTCCTTCATGCCCCACAGGAGGAGGGCGGGTTTGTCCTTTATTGTGTCTCGAAGCGACCAGAGCGCGTCGAGCCATTCGCCTGAATCAATGATGCGTTTTGGGAATGTCCAGCAGCCTTTGCGCTCTTCAGGTTTTTCGAGCGGCTTCAGGTAATGCTGATGGATATGCCGGGGAAGCTTCGCGGGGTCGGCAATAAATTTTTTCATCAGAACGCTGGCGAAAAAATTAAAGCGTTTGATCAGGAACCTGCCGACCGGCCCCCCCATGAAGCCGCTGAACCGTTCGTAATGCGCATCGCCCTTGACCGGCCACATCCATGTGTTCATGATGACAAGCCGTTTCACGTTATCCGGCTGATGCACGGCATAGGAAAGTCCGATCGGCCCGCCCCAGTCCTGCACAACGAGCGTGATGTCCCTCAGGTTCAGCTTTTCAATCAGACGGGAAAGATTTTTCGCGTGGTCCTCGGGCAGATACGTCCATGCGTCCGGCTTGTCTGAAAGGCCGAAGCCTATGTGGTCCACGGCAACGCAGCGGTATTTTTTCGAGAGCCCCTTGACGAGATGGCGGTACAGAAACGACCAGGTGGGATTTCCGTGCACCATGACGACCGGCTCCCCGCTGCCTTCATCTATATAGTGCATGTTCCCCATGTCCAGCTGCAGAAAACGGGATGCAAATGGATATTCCTTCCTGTCGATCCAGGCGCCGTTGATCATATCTGATCTCCGCATAATTGTGTGCTGAAAATACTTCAGATGCAGCAGTGGTGAATAAAATCTATTGTACCACATAAGGGAGGTGCCGTTCCGGTGTGACACCTTAACAAGTACAGGTCAGAAGAACCTATCTCAGAAGTGCCTGTCCATAAGATACACTGCTGCTTGCAGCGGTGTTTTACCGCTGCACCCTCTCTCCAGTGAGGGTGAGGCGTCCTCTGCATCCCCTGCGGCTTGACGCAGGGTGAATTGATTCATCAGGCCTTCATCGGAAATATGGTGTTAGAAGCGAGGCTCCCTAGCCCGGACAACTGAACTGAAGAATGCTCAGATGTGATAGATTCCGGTTAAGAAGATCTCAACACGAAGAGGAGCAGGGGTGAAGAAAAAAATAGGACAGGATTGCAGGATAAAATCAGATAGTGCAGCACCGTTTAATAAATCTCATTAGCTTCTCGTGGGAAAGGGCGCTTGTTGTTTATGATGACAGCGATGACAATTCTTTTCGTCCGTTACGTTGAAGGCCAGCCCGCCGTTATGGCATCTGCCGCAGAAGCCTCCTTTGGTCATTGTCGTCATGTCTAATTTGTACGCACCTTTTTTCATTTGAAATGTGTGAAAATGGCAGGCGCTGCACTTAAAGCTTTTTGCGATCACGTGATTTTCGTGGCTGAACAGGACCGGATCGGCATTTGCAGGTGCAAAGTTCAGGTCACCGCCCCCCACCTTGTTAGCGAAGGTATTGAGGGGGATAACCGCGAACAACAGAATCGCTGCGAATAGAAGATGTCTACTCATATTATTTTCCCTCTGACGGCATCTCATTCCAAGCGGTTAGAATGTCCCGTTGCAATATGATACTTTAATACTAGTATACACATGATTAATCGCAATGTCAATATTAGGCATTGAGCTTGATCGAAGTTTCTAGGAATTCCAAATTGGGAATCTAAGGGGTGATATGACCGAAACACAGGCTGCGTCAAGTTAATCTCTCCGTGCCTCCATCAAGAGCAGAGGACGGAGGAAAAAAAGGCGGGCAAGAAGCCCGCCTTTTTTTGTGTACATGATCAGCAGCCCACAGCCGCTTTCTTTTTCTGCTTCTTTACTTCAGAGACGATTTTCTTGCCGTCTTTCTCCGTGTAGACAACAGTAACTTTGTCCCCGACTTTCACGTCGCTGATCAGTGACCCCTTCTCACAATCAAAACCGACATTGATGGTTCCGCTTGAGAGCGTAAGGTTTCCCTTGACTGGATCAACTGCTTTTACATCACCCGACATCTCTGCAGCAACAACCACGCCCGCCAGCGCAATAACAACTACAGCGATTAGTGCAATGATACGGCCGATTTTCATGGTTACTCCTCCCCACTAAGAAAGTATTAGAATCCTTTGCAACGGTAGAGGGTAAGTTATCACCCCGGCATGCTGCTTGTCAAGAAAGATGTTCTCGCTATTTGGCTGATTAAGACAGCGGTACATTCCCCTGTTGACATCCCGGCGACGACTCGTTAAAATCAGACCGTTCGGTCTGTTTTTAGGAATACGCTAACATGACTTCCAAAGGTGAACTCACAAAGGAACGGATTCTCACCGAGGCCGCGAAACTCGTGCAGCAGAAAGGTTTCAAGGCCACGAGCATGAACGACCTGATGGCCGTCACCGGTCTGAAAAAGGGCTGCCTTTATTTTCATTTTTCCGGCAAGGATGAACTGTCGCTTGCCGTGCTTGAAAAGGCCAAAACGGAATTCTTCAAGGACTTCGATGCCAAGCTCGGTAAACGACAGGCGGACGAGCGGCTGGAGTATTTTTTATCCGGACTCCTGGAACTCAGCAGAGAAAAGTATTTTGAAGGAGGCTGCATTTTCGGCAACACGGCGCTCGAGATGAGCGGCAAGAACATTCGTATTGCGAAGTTTGTGACCGGCTTTTTCAATGAGTGGATAGAACGCATGACGAAGATCGTCACAGACGCCCAGGAAGCCGGCAACGCGAGAGGGGACATCCCCGCTGCTGTTGCCGCGCGCCTGATCATCATGTCCATGGAAGGTGCGATCATGCTGATCCGTTTGGAGAAAAGCGAAAAGCCCATGAAGGACTGCGTTGAATCGCTCAGAATTCTGCTCGCGATCAACTCCCTCTGCGGCAAACCGCAGAGTACGCAGGGGACCCCTCACCCCTCTCCCTCAAAGTGGTGACGGTAAGCGGTAACCCGCTGCAAGCAATGGGGCATCCTATAATCGAATGAAGGAGAGATTTTTTAGACCATAAAACAGACCGTCCGGCCGGTAAAAACGAAAAGAGGGGGAATGGAAGGACTTTCGTGGCGGGCGGGTGAACGAAATGTGTTGAAGCGTTATTTTCATGGATAAACAAAGGAGAGCATCGATGCCAAAGAAAATCATGATTCTGATCGGCAGTCCGCGCAAGAACGGAAATACGAGTACAGTGGCAGGCTGGGTTGCCGAGGGGGCCAGGGCAGCAGGGGCTGACGTTGAAATGATCAGGATTTCGGAGCTCAAGAGCAAATTCGGCGGCTGCATCGCATGCATGGGGTGCCAGAAGTCTGAAAAATTCGAGTGCCAGGTGGATGACGATG
>DATHDE010000061.1:0-3582 GCA_035490495.1 Nitrospirota bacterium | reverse complement strand
TGCCGGAGGTGAACAGCACTCCCACATCGAGGCGGATGCCGTCCTTTGTTCTGAGCTTGTCGATTTCCTCGAGGTGCTCCTGCTTGAAGCGATTTTGATCTTCCGGGGAAAGCCTGCCCACCATCATGCGGAAGCCCGCGTTCCAGACAACATCCCACCACTGTCCGGTGTCTGCCAGAAAGTATCCGACGTTCTTTTTTTCCACCCGGATGTCACGAAGTCCGGCTCTTTCGAATAGTTCTCTGCAGCCCTGCTCATGCGCAATGCGCCTCCATGTCTGCGGCGGTTTCTGAACGCCGTATGACTCCAGACGCGCGAAGAAGAGCTCTTTCAGGGGATAAAAGTAGTTCTCCTCGAAATTGGTGATCATCGCCGTGCCGCCGGGCTTGACCGTCTGAATAATATGGCCGAGCTGTGCGACCATATCCTCGACAAAGAAAATGCCGAATGCGCAGACCGCACTATCGAAGGTCCCGTCCGGGAAATCGAGATGCTGCATATCGCGCACAAGGAACTCGACATTGCGTATGCCGAGCGCTTCTATCCTGGCCCGCGCCTGTTCGATCATGCCGGTCGAGAAATCCACGGCAACGATCCTTCCCTTCGGAAGCAGGGGCGCGATGGCAATCGCGGCGTTTCCGGTGCCGCAGGCAACGTCGAGGATGTGCTCGCTCCCCTTCAGGTTCAGGAGCGCTGCCATATGCGCGGCGCTGTTGGTAAAGAAGCGGAGAGAGCCGTTGTCGTAACCGCCCGATACGGTATCGAACATTGCTTTCAGTACAGCCTTTTGCTGTTGTGTGCTCACGGCAAAGTCTCTTTCTCCGAGCATGATGTGCAGCTGCGCGGATGATTTTTCATTGCCGCCGAAATGCATGACTCCAGTTGGCCGCGCGTTCGTGACAGACTCGATTGCCCCTGTATCTTTTCGGGCGATAAAAAAAGGCTGCAGAATCTGTCATCCGCAGCCTGGTCCGTGTTCCTCTTATCTGAATAAGATGCTAATAGAATCCCCGCTCAGCAGCGGTATAACCGCACTCTGTTCGTCCGATGGCGAGTGTCATAACATGGGGATCGATGAGGATCATGCCGTGACTATAGGGGAGAGAGCATTATCTGTCAAGCTATTTTAAACTGGTACAGGCTGAAGGAAAGACGACATCACCTCTGCCGCGCTGCACACTGCATGAAAAGGCGCGAGCCATGCTGTTTTTGCATTTTTGAGCAAAGATATACTCCCTTCTCATTTATGCAAATGCAATCATTTTGCGTTTACTTTAAATTCAAGCAATTAACTTTGGCATGGAGGATGCATTTGTTTATAAGGTTGTAATTGAGCTGCGAATGCAGAAACAAAGCAGCATTATTTACCTGCAGCTTCATCGTGATAAGGGCACTGGTTCAGTCAGGAGGGGATATGCGGACTCATACTGGTCGAATTGTGAGCGGGCATGCGTACCACAATATGTATAAGAAAGGCCGGAAAGGCTGTAACTATATTTTTTATGGGGAGGGAATCGTATGACAAGCAGACTGCCCGGGTAAAAGAGTCATAATTCAGTAGCACCATGCGATGTTTTATGATATCATCTTAACCGTTTCTCATGAACAAGGGGGAGGAATTGTCCATGTCCAAGAAACTTATTGTCAGCCTGCTCGTTTTCTGTGTTCTTGTCATTGTCGTGTTTACGTATGTCACGAAAGTAAGCTTCCAGAATCCGAAGAATTGCGTCGCCTGTCACTATATCACTCCGTATTACAAAAAATGGGAGACATCTACGCACAACAAGGTCCCCTGCCTCAAATGCCACGACTATTCGCCTGAACGAGCCCTTGCAGGCCAGTTCATGTTCCTGGCAGGAGCGTACAATCCGCGTCCGCTTACCAACGTGCCGGACAAGAACTGTCTTCAGTCAGGATGCCACGACAAGCGGCTGGTTGCATCCAAAGTGACGTTCACGAAAAGAGGCATCAACTTCGACCACAAACCGCATTTTACGGAGATGAAGCGCGGCATCCAACTGCACTGCCGGAGCTGCCATTCGGATATTGTTCAGGGCGAACATCTCAAGGTTTCGATGAATGTGTGTTATCTCTGCCATTTCAAGGGCGTTGCCCATGACCAGGCCAAGACAGGCTGCCCTTCCTGCCACTCGGCGCCGAAGCAGGTGGTGGTGTACAAGGGAAAGTCGTTCTCGCATGAATCCGCCCTGAAAGCCGGCTTGGCCTGCAACAAGTGCCATCTGGAGATCACGCGGGGCGACGGCGGTGTTCCCAAGGATAAATGCTACTTCTGCCACGTGGACAGGACGGAGAAGTACTCGGATGTAAAGCTGATCCACGACAAACATGTCGCAGCGAAACAGGTCGACTGCCTCTATTGCCATACGAAGATCGAACACGGAAAGATAAAGATGGCGGAGAAGATGCCGATCTAGCCGAGTCAGTTTGCATACTGTAGCACCGGATGAAGCCATGGGCGGCAACGCGAGCCCATGGCTTTTTATTGCCCTCGGAACATAATTGAATCCCGCGACTTGCAATTCCCCGGCTCCTGCCGGAGGGGGCTCCACGGGGCCTGCACGTCATGTGAAATCATCCATGCCGGGAAAGTATGAAGTATAGTTAAGGGAGCTTGCACGTTCTCGCAGGTACCCGGCGGCGGAATCCGGCCTGTTGCCGCGTATTTCACCAGTCGTTCGGGTCGGTCTCAGCATATATCTGAAGTACGAAAATCATTGAGTTTCACCGGAATACGGCTATAATTCATGTCTGGCAGGAGTGGACAGCTCAATGCTGAAATTTTCCGACATCAAGCCAACGGCGCTGATCGCAGGCGCTTTGCTGGACAACGTAACGACGCTTTTTCTCATGACCTTGCTGGCGGCGGCATTGGCATCAACGGGTCTCTCAGAGGACGACGTCATGCTCAGGATGAAGAGCACGAGCGGACAGCTCCTGGGCCTCATCATCGGTTTGGGCTGCACCGGGCTGGGCGGGTATGTTGCAGGCCGGATTGCAAAGAAAGCTCACGTGCTGCACGGAGCGCTGGTCGCGATGACCGGCATGATCCTCGCGGTCATCTTCCATGACAGCCACGATCCGCTCTGGTTCGACATCCTGGGATTCCTTGCCATGCTCCCGGTGGGGATGGCGGGCGGATATTTCGCTCGACAGCGCGAACGAGGCAGCCAGACGCCCCGATGAAAACTCCCGCGCTTTCATGTGGAGAAAGGCGGGAGAAGACGCATCCGACAGCCTGCATGACGAGGGGCAGTCAGTATCGTATAAGAAATCCTTCAGAGAAGATGGAATCCCGCGACTTGCAATCCCCCGGCTCCTGCCGGAGGGGGCTCCACGCGGATACATTATGACTGACGATTCGATTACTCCAGAAAACGATGATCCGGATATATCCCAGCTTCCGCCTGAGCAGAGAGAAAAACTTCTGACACTCATGCAAAAGATGATGGAGCTGGGAATCTGTGCCGTATATGGGCAGGAAGATGATGGCGTGGCTGACGCAGTTGTTGATTGCGGATCGAAACTGCATTCCTGCAAGTCGAAGTGCTGCAAGCTGCAGTT
>DATHDE010000060.1:0-7841 GCA_035490495.1 Nitrospirota bacterium | reverse complement strand
TTCAACGTGCTCGGTCCGCTCACCAATCCCGCCGGAGTGACTTCCCAGATCATGGGCGTGTACGCGGAAGATCTGACCGGCTCGCTTGCGCGGGCGCTGGGGAACCTCGGGGCCCATCACGCGTTCGTCGTGCACGGCATGGACGGGCTTGACGAGATAACGATTACGGACAGGACCAGGGTCTCGGAATTCGTGAACGGCAGCGTGAAGGATTATTTTATTCATCCTTCTGATTTCGGCCTGCCTACGGGAGCGAAGGACGACCTGAGGGGCGGGGACGCCAAGCAGAACGCCGAAATCACGATCAGCGTGCTGAAGGGAAAGAAGGGCGTTCAGCGGGACATCGTCCTGCTCAATGCGGCAGCAGGGCTCGCTGCGGCGGGCAGGGCAAAGGACCTCAAAGACGGGATGGGAATAGCCGCTGAGGCGATCGACTCGGGAGCGGCGATCGACAAGCTGGAGCAGATGAAGGCTTTTACGAATAAAACCTGAAACCCGGGGCCAGTAACCTGCAGCCGGTAGCCAGGAGAAAGAGAGCAGCAGTATATACCTCCGGGATGTGAGTCTGGTTTGACGAATGGTTCACCCGGACCCTGATTTTTTCATGATTCTCGACGAGATAGTCGCACATAAGAAAGAGGAGCTTGCAGCGACAAAACGCAGAGTCTCTTTTGCCGATCTCAGGAAAAAGGCGGCCGATGCGGGGCCGGCGCGGGGGTTCGGAAAGGCGCTTGCTTCGGGATCAGGCATCCGGCTGATTGCAGAGGTAAAAAAAGCGTCGCCGTCAAAGGGTGTGATACGCGAGGACTTCGACCCCGTGTCCATCAGCCGGGTGTACGAGGAATCCGGTGCAGCGTGCCTGTCCGTCCTGACGGAGCAGAGATATTTTCAAGGCAGGCTGGAGTACCTCGGTGAGGTACGGGCGGCAGTCGGCCTCCCGCTCCTGCGCAAGGATTTCATCATCGACGAGTATCAGCTGTTTGAAGCGAAGGCGGCAGGCGCCGACGCCGTGCTCTTGATCGCGGCCTGCCTCGGCAAAGACCAGATGACCGACTATCTCGGCATTGCGCACGATCTCGGCCTGGATGTCCTGGCGGAATCGCATACGTACGAGGAGCTCGCTAAAACGCTGCTGGCGGGCGTCAGCCTCGTCGGAATCAACAACAGGGACCTGTCGACGTTCAGCGTTAACCTGCGGACGACGATTGATATGCTCAAGGACGTTCCTGAGGACAAGATCGTGGTGAGCGAGAGCGGCATAACGACCCGCGACGACGTGACTCTGCTCGAACAAGCAGGAGTGGACGCGATCCTCGTAGGCGAAAGCCTGATGCGGGAGAAGAATATCGGGAAGAAGGTAAAGGAACTCCTGGGAAAGGTGTGATGCTGGCACGAAAGGATTGCGGAGCAATTGGGATGCATGCTGCCCGGCCATGAATTGCCGGCGGTTTATCTGATCTTCCGTATGGCTCAGCGACAGAGGAGCATTCTATGATTAAAATAAAAATTTGCGGCATCACCAGTCTTGAAGACGCTCTCGCCGCAGCCGACGCAGGCGCCGACGCCCTGGGGTTCAACTTTTACAAAAAGAGCCCCCGCTGCATCGAACCGTCAAAGGCCGCCGAGATCATTGCCCAGCTCCCTCCCTTTGTCATTCCCGTCGGGCTCTTCGTCAATGAGCGCGCGGAGAAAATCAGGGAGATCCAGCAGTTCACGTGCCTGCAGACGATCCAGCTCCACGGGGACGAGAGCCCCGAATTCTGCCAGCGTTTCGGCGAACGGGTCATCAAGGCGTTCCAGGTCAAGGACAAGGAAAGCCTGAAAAGCATGGCGCACTACCATGTGGGCGCGTTTCTCCTCGACAGCTACAAGAACGGAGAGCGCGGCGGCACCGGCGTTACGTTCGACTGGCATCTTGCCGTCGTGGCAAAGACCTTCGGCAGGATCATCCTTGCGGGTGGGCTTACGCCCGACAATGTTGCTGAAGCGATCAAACTGGTGCAGCCCTATGCCGTGGATGTGGCATCGGGCGTCGAAAAAGAAAAAGGCGTGAAGGATCATGTGAAGATGAAAAAATTCGTATCGGAAGTCCGGAGGGCGGCCCGCTCATGACGTATCCGGACAAAAAAGGGCATTTCGGAATATACGGCGGAATTTTCGCTCCCGAGACCCTGATGCCGGCGTTGGCCGAGCTTGAGGCGGCGTACGCGTCGGCGCGCAGGGACAAGGCGTTTCAGGCGGAGCTCGACTACTACTCCAGGGAATTCATCGGCCGGCCCACGCCGCTGTATTTCGCGAAGCGGCTCACGGAGCATCTGGGTGGCGCAAAGATCTATCTCAAGCGAGAGGACCTCTGCCACACCGGCGCGCACAAGATCAACAATTCGCTCGCACAGGTGCTGCTCGCGAAGCGCATGGGCAAAACGCGCGTCATCGCCGAGACCGGAGCGGGCCAGCACGGCGTCGCGACGGCGACCGCGGCAGCAATGTTCGGGCTCGACTGCGAAGTATACATGGGCACCGACGATATCGCCCGGCAGTCGTTGAATGTCTTTCGCATGAAGCTCCTGGATGCCGTGGTCCGGCCGGTGGACATCGGCAGCAGGACGCTGAAGGACGCCATCAACGAGGCCATGCGCGACTGGATCACGAATGTCGCGAACACGCACTACGTGCTCGGAACGGTGTTCGGGCCCCATCCGTTTCCCATGATGGTGCGCGATTTTCAGTCCGTTATCGGCAGCGAGGCACGGAAGCAGATTCTGAAGCTGGAAAGCAGGCTGCCCGATTGTCTCGTGGCCTGCGTGGGCGGCGGATCGAACGCCATGGGCCTGTTTTACGAATTCCTGGGCGACGCAGCGGTCAAGATGTACGGCATCGAGGCTGGCGGACTCTGCATCGAGCGGGGCAAGCATGCAGCCCGGTTCGCGGGCGGGTCGCTGGGCGTGCTGCAGGGATGCAAAACCTTCGTGCTGCAGGATGAGCAGGGGCAGATCGAGATGACCCACTCCGTATCGGCCGGGCTCGATTACGCGGCAGTCGGTCCGGAGCACGCCCTGTATCACGACACGGGAAGGATCGAGTACGCCTATGCCGTGGACGAGGAGGCGCTGGAAGCCTTTGACCTGCTGTCGAGGCTCGAAGGCATCATCCCCGCGCTGGAGAGCGCGCACGCCGTAGCTTATTGCCTGAAGCTGGCGCCGTCGCTCGGCAGGGAGGGCGTCGTCATCGCAAACCTTTCCGGCCGCGGGGACAAGGATGTCATGCAGGTGGCGAAGATGAAGGGTGTGGAATTGTAACAGCTGGCGCAAGGGTCAAGGATGCGGCAGGATCGCGAATGATTCAACAGAGCATGCTATGTCCAAAATCAAAAATACATTCAAGCGGCTGAAAGCAAAGAACGAGACAGCTCTGATCCCCTACATCATGGCGGGTGATCCGGATCTTGCGGCAACCAAAACGCTCATCCTGGAAATGGAAAAAGCCGGCGCCGACATCATCGAACTCGGCGCGCCGTTCAGCGACCCGCTCGCGGACGGCCCCACGATCCAGAAGGCTGCACTTCGTGCGCTCGAACACCATACGAGCATCGCAGACGTCCTGGGTCTCGTGGCCGATGTGCGGAAGACGAGCAAACTGCCGCTTGTGCTCATGACTTACTACAACCTTATCTTTCACTACGGCGAGGAGAAGTTTGCAGCCGATGCTGCTGCCGCCGGACTGGACGGCGTCATCCTCCCCGATCTCCCGCCCGAGGAAGCAGGAACACTGATCGTTGCCGCGAAAAAAGCAGGGCTGGATACAATCTTCCTCCTCGCACCCACCAGCACGGATGAACGGATCAGGCTTGTCAGCAGAGTGAGCCAGGGATTCGTGTACTATGTTTCGCTGACCGGCGTCACGGGAGCGAGGACGGAAATCCAGCATTCCATCGGGGAATCACTCACAAAGATCAAGAGCCATACTGAAAAGCCGGTCTGCGTCGGATTCGGCGTCTCAACGCCGGATCAGGCAACGCAAATCGCCGGGTGGGGCGCCGACGGCGTTATCGTCGGCAGCGCGCTCGTCAAGGTGATCGAAGAAAACGGGGGAGCTCCGGAACTGGCGGACAAAGCGGCCCGTTTTGTCCGGGCGCTGAAGCAGGGTGTCCTTGCCGGGCGCCGGTCGCATGCACAGTCTTGAAATAGGCATACCGTCGCCGTTCATGCGCGCGGTTTTTTTCTAACTCATGTGCCTTGATCCGTGTTCACGATGGGAGCATCCGGGGATGATGAGCGACTGTTCGGACCCGGTTACGTTGAATGTCAGCAAGCATCGCGGCGAATATGTCTTAAACACATACCGATTCGACAAAGAAGGGGGCTTTCATGAGCGACATTCAGACGCAGCTGTTTACCCGGTTTGGCAAGAAAATTCCGGCGAACACCATTCTGTTCCATGAGGGCGACCTCGGCGAAGAGATGTACATCATCCAGTCGGGCAAAGTAAAGATCAGCAAAAAGATCCGCGGCGTGGAGAAAACGCTTGCCACCCTCGACAAGGGGGAGTTCTTCGGCGAGATGGCGATCCTGAACGACAAACCGCGATCGGCAACCGCCGAAACGCTTGAAGCCTGCGAAATGCTGGTGATCGACCGGAAAACATTCGACGCCCTGATACGGGGAAACTCGGAAATAGCGGTGCGTTTCATCAAGCGCCTGGCAGACCGGCTTCGCGAGGCCAATGACCAGATGGAATCGCTCATGATTAAGGACAACACGAGCCGACTGGTAAGCATCCTGGCAAAGCAGATACGGGAGCAGAAAAAGGGGGGCGAATTCACGATGACCATTGAGGAGCTGGCGGGCCTGGCGGGCATCGAAGGCGCGCTGGTCCGTTCGATCCTCGAGAAGCTGGCGAACGTCAGGATCATCGAGGTCGCGGGGGACAAGGTCCTCATCAGGAACCAGGACCAGGTGGACCGGCTCGTGCGGTATCTGGAAATGCGCGAGATATTCGGGGAAATGGTGTAATTCAATTACCCCGGGAGCATGGTAACGACGGATGAACACGGTTACTATAAGTACATATTTTATGAAAATACGTATTTGTGTGTCCGGCGCAGCCGGACCCATGGTTATTGAGCTCGACTTACCTGGGACGTTCGATGACCGGGG
Source organism: Nitrospirota bacterium (assembly GCA_035490495.1). Lineage (GTDB taxonomy): Bacteria > Nitrospirota > UBA9217 > UBA9217 > UBA9217 > JAJYKN01. The sequence continues at coordinate 2,685 of DATHDE010000060.1, read as the reverse complement.
TCCGGAGCGGGAATCGGGGGGGCCACTATGAAAAAAACGACGGGGCAGCGTGCCGGTATTGTCATTGCGCTCATTGTGGCGCTGGTGCTTTCAGTCCTGCACTTCATGAATGCGAGTTTCCTGGAGGTGCTGGAAGACAAGACCCTGGACATGCGGTTCAACCTGCGCGGGAAAATCACCCCCGGTCCCGAGACGGTGATTGCGGCCATTGATGAGAAAAGCATCAACAAGCTGGGCCGTTTCCCCTGGACACGGTCGGTCTGGGGCAGGGTCGTTGACCGCCTCACCGAGGAAAGCGCCAAGGTAATCGTATTCGACGTGTTCTTCACGGAGCCGGAGAATGTCGAGGCGGACGACATGCTGCAGCAGGCCATACGGCGGAGCGGCCGGGTCGTGCTGCCCGTGGTGTTCGACTTCTCCGAAACCGGGTACAAGGAGTCGGGATTCACGGACAAGCAGCTGGATTTCATGCTCCCGTCGGCGTATGCCGTGATCAAGCACACGGATTCGGCCTTCAGCCCGCTTTCGGCGAAAATGGTGCTGCCCACGATGCTGCGGTTCTCCACGTACTCGAAGGCGCTGGCGCAGATCAATATGATCCCCGACAGCGACGGAACGCTGCGATGGGAAATGCTTGCCATCGAGTATCACGGCGATTTTTACGCCCCCATCGGTCTGCAGGCCGCCCGCCTCTACCGCGGGTTCGAGATGACGGACCTCTCGCTTGACTACACCGGCAATGTCCAGATGGGGGATACGACGATTCCCACGGACGGCTACGGCCGCATGTTGATAAACTACCGGGGGCCGGCGGGAACCTTTCCGGTGTACTCCATCTCGGATATCCTTGACCGTTCCACGCCACCCGGCGCCTTCAAGGACAAGATCATTCTGATCGGCCCCACCGCCATCGGCATCTATGACCTCCGCGTCACGCCGTTCTCGAACAATATGCCCGGAATAGAGAAGCACGCGAGCGTGGTGGACAACGTGCTTCACAAGGATTTCATCTACCGGACCGACACGAATGTCTATCTTCTCATATTCGTTTTTGCCGGCATCCTCGGCATCGCGCTCCCCCGGCTCGGCGCAAAGGCCGGCGTCGCATTGTTCCTTGCGCTGTTTTTCGGATATCTCGGCGTTGTGTATTATCTCTTCGTGGCCAAGGGCATCTGGTTCAATGTTGTGTACCCCGCGTTTGCGCTGTTCTTCGGCTACACGAGCCAGACCGCCTACCGGTTCTTCATGGAAGAGCGAAGAGCCCGCGACATCCGCAGGATGTTCTCCAGCTATGTATCGAAGCGCATCGTGGATGAACTGATCAGGGACCCCAGCAAGACCAAGCTGGGCGGCGACCGCAAGGAAATCACCGTGCTCTTTTCGGACATCCGGGGCTTCACGACCTTCTCGGAAAAGCACGAGCCCGAGGAGGTGGTGTCGCTTCTCAACGAGTATCTCGGCGCCATGACGGAGATCGTGTTCGAATACGAAGGGACGCTCGACAAGTTCGTGGGCGATGCGATCATGGCGCTCTGGGGCGCGCCCGTGGGACAGCCCGACCATGCGGAGCGGGCCGTCAAATGCGCACTGGCCATGATCACGAAGCTCAAGGAACTCCAGGCGAAATGGACGGCCGAGGGGAAATACGCCATCGATATCGGCATTGGAATCAATACGGGCGACATGGTCGTCGGCAACATGGGCGCCGAGGGCAAAAAAATGGACTACACCGTGATCGGCGATAATGTGAACCTCGGCGCGCGGCTGGAAGGCTTGACACGGAAGTATAATAATCATATCATTATATCAGAATACACCTATGCAAAGGTCAAGAATATCGTTGATGCGAAGGAACTCGATTCGGTAACCGTGAAGGGAAAGGAAAAACCCGTCGTGGTTTACGATCTGGTGGGCGTGAAGTAACTGCAGGCTAAAAAAGCAGGGACTGCGGCTTGATTCTCCACTTTATTTCCAGGCAAGGAGGATGAATGAAGGTAAAAATTCTGGGTTGCTCCGGTTCTGAAGGCATCGGGCATAATCCGCCCGGATTTCTGGTGAATGGTGTTATGATGCTCGACGCGGGCACCATCACCTCGGCGCTGACCGTTGAAGCGCAGAGCAAGATCACCGATGTCCTGATAAGCCACACGCATCTCGATCATATCAAATCGCTGCTGTTCCTTGCCGACAACGTTATCGGACGAATCAAGAAGCCGGTCAATATACGCGCCATCCCCGAGGTGATCGATGCGATCAGGAATCATCTCATGAACGACCTTATCTGGCCGGACTTCACGAAGATCCCGACGGCCCAGAACCCGGTGCTTGCATACGCGCCGATGCAGATCGGAGAAGTGATCACCGTTGCGGGACTCAAGGTCAAAGCGGTCCCGATGAACCATCCGGTGCCGGCGGTCGGCTTCCTGGTGGGCGACGGCCGCTCCTCCTTCATCTACAGCGCGGACACGGGGCCGAATGAAAAACTGTGGGACGAGGCGGCGAAAACGAAAAAACTGTCGGCCATCATCGTGGATACATCATTTCCGAACGGCCTGGACGGCGTCGCGAGCGCCAGCGGCCACTTTACCCCGGCCCAGCTGCACGCGGATCTCTCGAAGGCGAATGTTGATGCGAAAACGCCCATTTATATCTATCACATCAAACCGGCCCACAAAAAAGTCGTCA
>DATHDE010000059.1:0-8342 GCA_035490495.1 Nitrospirota bacterium | reverse complement strand
GTTTTTCAAGTGCAACGCCGGCAAGGCGCAGCAGCGCCACGTCAGCCGGATACGCGGACTCCCCTGACAGCGTTTTGAGCTCGTCCTCGGTCAGATTTTTTTCGATCAGTTCGCGCACCCGGTCGCGGTATCCGGATTTCTGCTGATCGGTCTGCGCTGTTTCCACGAGCGTAACCATTTCCCGCGTCGCGGAGAGATAGCTCTTCTTCGCGAGATACGCCACCGCGAGCATCTGCGCAGTACGGTTCAGCTGAACAGGATCGGTGATTTTGCTGCGATCGGACAGGTTCGCTATCGCGAGATCGTACTCTTTGAGCTCGAAATAGCACGTGCCGAGCCGGTAGCGCGCCTGCAGGAAAAAGGGCGATGAGGGATATTCCTGAAGGATTTCCCGGAAGTATTTCACCGCGCCTGCATAGTCGCGCTGGACCAGCCGGATATCGCCCAGCCGGAGGAGCGCACGATCGCGCGATCTGCTCGTGGGATACTTGTACAGAAAACCTTCCACCGTCTTTGCAGCCAGATCGTATTGCCGCTTGCTGTACTGAAGATCAGCCTGATCCAGCAGGGCGCGCGCATCCTGCTCCCACTGCGGCTCCGGTGCAAGCTTGGGTGCGCAGCCTGACGGCAGCAGCATCACCAGGCAGGCGAGAGCGGCGATGCCAACAAACGAGACGATGGAAATACGGGAAAGCATAGGCTATTTCCCTTTGCTGGCTGCGGCGGCTTTTGCAGCCTTTCGCCGGGCACGGAGGGTTTCCTCGCGCCGTTTGCGGCGACGACGGATCTCTTTCTGTCTTTCACGCATTCCGCGGTTCTCCTTTCGATTGATCATAAAAAACAGCGCGTTGGTGCGAATTCTCAAGCCTGCACACTATATCGGAGATAGATCGATTTGTCAATACGCGAGCGGTGCCGGGTGCGGCCCCGACAAGCGCCCCTGTCCCGGCTTTTTGCCGCGCGGATGGCGCTTGTCTGCAACTTTTTTCTTGATTTCTTCAGGCTGATAGATTAGATTAAGACCGCTTCCGATCAGGCGCAGCCTTACTCATTCACTTCGGGGGCGAGTAGCTCAGCTGGGAGAGCACCGCGTTCGCAATGCGGGGGTCGAGGGTTCGAATCCCTTCTCGTCCACCAAAAAAATAAACAAAGCTGGTCACTCGTGACCGGCTTTTTTATTTTCGTGAGAGGGGATTCGAACCAAAGGGAGTTTGAGGGAAAGTATTTCCCTCATGTTTCGGGAGAGACCACGAGAGGGCAGGCCCTTTCGTGAAGCGAAGCGCGTGAGATTCCCTTCTCGTCCACCAATTCTTTACTCTTTCACGGGTTCATTTTACCCCTTCTCCTTTCCTCATTCAACCGTCGTGACTCGCTCCCCAGCCGGGAACTCTTCAGGATGCAGCAGCGACCATACTGAATGAACTGTCTTGCCTTGATGGCGCCTCCTCTACAATAGCATCGTACCTGACGTTCGATCGGTCCGCATGATACCGATTGACAAAGTGATCGGGAAATAAAAAACCCTCCGGGTTTTCTTCTTTGTTCATTGACAGGGGGCCTGCGGCACGGTACAATACCAACTTAAATCAACACTTGCCTGCGTCTGTAATATCCAATCCTACGCACCAGAAAAACAACATCCGGCATCGGGGACGCGTGAAGAAAATAGTGCCTGGTAATGTAATTTTTCTGAACCTGTCGATACTACTTTCTCCGCCCGTTGTTTCGGCGCATCCGGACAGGAGCCTCTCGCGGTGAAGAAAAAAATCGTACTAGCGCTGAGCGCGATCCTGCTCCTGTTCCTCTTCGGCGGCGGCTATGTCATCAGGACCATAGACAAAAACACGTCGTCGTTTGACACGATCATCATGTTCCATAACGTGGAAATCATGAGGGAGAGCCTGCTGCTGAACATTCGTCAGGTGGAGGCCGACCTGTACTCCCAGGGAACGATGCACGCCGAGAGCCTCGAATCGGTCGAATTCCACGTGGCCCAGCTCGAAAATGCCATCAATATCTGCTTCACCTGCCACCATGAAGAGGCCGTTCTGCAGCGCCTCCGCGATCTTCAGAATCAGATCGATCAGTACAATCATGCCGTGAAACGGGGGCTGTCGCTGCGATCACAGCCCGCTCAGCTTCACACCCAGTTTGAACGCGCCCACATCATCGGCGATTCACTCCTCAGCAAAGTCAATACCATGATCGCGGTGACGACCAGGAAACTCGGCGATCAGACGGCCGTTGCGTTAAACGAGGCCCACCGCATGCGTATCGTGCTGATTCTGGTCATCGGGACGGGACCGTTTATCATCATAATCGCTTCGTTCATGCTCATTCAAAGCATTACGAGGCCGGTGCAGTCCCTGCTCAATGCAACACGAAAACTGAAATCCGGCGATCTCGACCACCGTATCGAAGGGCTGCGCGACGAATTCGGCGAACTGGCAGTGGGATTCAACGCCATGGCCGACTCCTTAAAGGACCATCTGCGGAAGATCGAGGAGAGCGAAACCCGCTACCGGCTGCTCTTCGAGAGCGCAGGTGACGCGATCTTCATCCTCGACGGCGAAGGGGACCGCACTGGCGACGTGATTGCAGCGAACCAGGCAGCCGTAAACATGCATGGCTACACCCTTGCAGAACTGCTTGCAAAGAACATCAGGGATCTCGACGCACCCGATGCGGCGGCAATGGTGACTGAGCGCATTCAGAAGATATTCGACGGCGAGTGGATCAAGATGGAGATCAATCACCGGCGCAAGGACGGGACCTTGTTTCCCGTTGATGTGAGCGCCGGCCTGCTCGAATTCGCCGGGCACCGGTATATTCTCGCCATCGACCGTGATATCACGGAGCGTAAAAAATCCGAGGAAATACTGCAGCGGACAGAGCAGCTTAAGTGCACCGGCGAACTTGCTACGGGCTTGGCGCATGAAATAAAGAATCCCCTTGCCGGAATCAAGGCCTCCATAGAGATCCTGTCCGGCGCCGAGTATGTGCCCGAGGACGACCGGGCCGTGCTCAAACTCGTCATCGGAGAGATCAAGCGCATAGAAGTTCTTATTCGGGATCTCCTGAATTTCGCCAGGCCGTCGAAGCCCCATTTCCAGGAAACCGATGTCAACGAAGTGGTGAATGTTGTTGCCACCCTCGTCTTGCAAAACCCTGCGCGGCAGGGCGGCGCGGCCGGCGCGATCAAGGTCGTCAAGACGCTGGCAGACGGACTTCCGGGCGTAACAGCGGATATTATGCAGTTGAAACAGGTGTTTATGAATCTCATCATGAATGCCGTGGATGCCATGCCGGAAGGCGGAACCTTGGACCTGAAAAGCTGGTACGGGGTGCAATCAAACAAAGTCAATGTAGAAATCAGCAACACGGGCAAGGAAATCGAAGCCGCCGTCCTGGAAAAAATGTTTCAGCCTTTTTTTACGACAAAACCGAAAGGGACCGGCATGGGGCTCGCTATTTCGCAGCGGTTGATCGAGAATCATGGAGGAGCCATCACTGTATCGCGGAATCTCGGAGGGGGGGTTGTATTCAGGATCAGCCTTCCGGTAAGCCAGAACACGGCGGTTTCATAGCAGTCATCCAGACCTCTACAGCGGCGCGGATCTATGGATTCAGGAGAAAGTCGCTGGTCGTGGTTCTGCTGCCGGCAACAGTAATGCGCCTGCCTGCAATTTCGAGCCGTCCTTCTGCGTACAGCTGAATGGCGCGGGAATAGATGATGTGCTCCCGCGCGAGGATGCGCTCTGCGAGTGTATCCTCCGTGTCAGCGTCCAGAACCGGCACCACGGCCTGGATGATGATGGGGCCGGTATCCATCCCTTCATCCACAAAGTGAACCGTGCAGCCTGAGAATCTGACCCCGTGCTCGATGGCCGCCTTCTGCACGTGAAGCCCCGGGAATGCCGGCAGGAGGGCGGGATGTATGTTCATGATCCTGTTCGGGTACGCCCTGATCAGAACGGGTGTGATGATGCGCATGAAACCGGCAAGGCAGACCAGATCCACATCCCGCTTCCGCAGCTCGTCGGCCACGAGCGCGTCATATTCATCCCGACGCCCTTTATAATTTTTTGCGCTCAGGTGAACGGCCGCGATGCCGTGCTTTCGTGCGCGCTCCAGGGAATATGCATCCGGCTGGTCGCTGATGACGACGGCTATTTCAGCCGACAGCGACCCGTTTTCGATATTGTCAATGATGGCCTGGAGATTGGAACCCCGGCCTGAGACGAGCACGCCAAGCTTGATTTTTTTCATCGAAGTCCCGATACAAAGCAAAGATCAAATATCAAAGGAATGCACCGGGTGTCATGAACCGAGCCCTCAGATTTCTCGTTGAGGCACCCCGACGGATGCTCGCTTTCCGTTTCTTGCTCCTATGTTTCAGCGTACTTAACGAGCTGTCTGCCCTTTACGATTTCCCCGACGAGAAACGCCTTTTCCCCGAGTTGCATCGCCTTTTTGACAACGGCCGCAGCCTGTTTTTTGGGAACCGCAAAAATCATTCCCAGCCCCATGTTGAAATCGCGGTACATCTCGGTATCGTCCACTTGGGCCTTTTTCCGGATCAGGCTGAAAATAGGGGGGATGTCCCACGTTCCTTTGCGGATGACGGCCTGGGCACCTTTCGGCAGCATACGCGGCGTGTTCTCCGTGATCCCGCCGCCGGTGATGTGCGCCATGCCGCGGATGTCGAAATCCTTCAGCAGGCTCATGATCGTTTTTGCATAAATCCTCGTCGGCGTAAGCAAAACAGTGCCAAGCGACGAGGGGCCCAACTCCGAGAGCTGGTCTTCGACACCGTACCCTGCTTTCTCGAACAGAGCCTTACGCACCAGGGAAAATCCGTTGCTGTGCAGCCCCGATGACGCAAGTCCGACGAGCTGGTCTCCCGGCCTGATCTTCGCGCCGTTAATGATTTTCCTCTTTTCCACCGCACCCACCGCGAAACCGGCGAGGTCGTACTCGTCCTCGGCGTAGAACGACGGCATCTCCGCCGTTTCCCCGCCGATGAGCGCACAACCGGCCTCTCTGCAGCCTGCCGCAATACCCTTGACAACATCGGAATGTTCCTGGGGCTTGAGCCTTCCCGTGGCGAAATAGTCGAGGAAGAAGAGGGGGGAGGCGCCATGGACGATGATATCGTTCACGCACATTGCCACGAGATCGATGCCCACGGTGTCGTGCTTATTCATTAAAAAGGCGATTTTGAGCTTTGTCCCCACGCCGTCCGTGCCGGACACCAAAACAGGATCCTTGTATTTTTTCAGGGCAAAGAGCCCGCCGAAACCGCCGATATGGGTCAGAACTTCAGGACGAAAGGTTGATTTTACAAACGGTTTGATTCTCTCGACAAAAAGGTTCCCGGCGTCGATATCAACACCCGCGTCCTTATAGGTTATGGACATGCCCCGCACCCCCAAATTTTGGGTGATACTATACGGAACTGGCAGGGATGTCAATATTATTTCTCGCCCGTGCAGGAGCGAGATCCGAGATGTCTTTTTTTTGAATTGACGCGGGCTCTGTGTTATTATGATCCATTGTTTCCGACTGTTCCAACCGTAAGCAAGGAGATTCGATATCATGTGCGATCACGAGAGCAGCGGGCCGGCTTCCCTCCCCACAGGCAAGACTGTGCCTGTCGCCGAAGCCATCGGCATGGTGCTGGCCCATGACATTACGGAGATCAGAAAAGGCGAATTCAAGGGCAGGGCTTTCAAAAAGGGGCACATCATCCGACTCGAGGACATCAGCCACCTGAAGCGCATCGGCAAGGAGCACCTGTTCGTGCTCTCCCTGGCTCCCGATGAAATGCATGAGGACGATGCGGCGCGCGAACTTGCCGCTGCCCTCGCGGGCGACGGCATCCGGATCGAAGGTGAACCCAAGGAAGGCAAAATCACGCTCACCGCGGCGCGGGACGGCCTGCTCTGGGTGAATCGCGATGCCCTATTTGCGTTCAATATGCTGGGAGACGTAATGTGTGCCACGCGTCATCGTAACTCGGTGGTCCGGCAGGGCAGGGTGGTGGCAGGCACGCGAGCCATCCCTCTGGCAGTGAAACGGTCCGTGGTGTCGGAAGCGGTAAGGATCTGCCAAAACGCGCGGGAAAAGGGCCGGGCCGTTCTTGAGGTGAAGGAAATCCGCAAGCCGCAAGCGGGCGTGGTGATCACGGGCAACGAAGTCTATCACGGGAGGATCAAGGACGGTTTTGCGCCCGTGATCTCGAAAAAAGTGGAAACCCTGGGTGGCCGGGTCATCGGCTTGTACTATGCTCCCGACGACACCTCCGTCATCGAGCAGCGGTTGCGGGAGCTGCTTGATGCGGGCGCAGACCTGCTCATCACCACGGGAGGCATGTCCGTAGATCCCGACGATGTGACGAGGTTTGCAATCCGCAATATCGGCGCCCGCGATATTATCTACGGCACGCCAGTACTGCCGGGGGCCATGTTCCTCATCGGATACGTAGACTACGCACGAAGTGACGGGAAGCAGATAACGAGCACTGAACACGGAAGCAAAGACGCAGAAGTCATTCCGGTCCTCGGCATCCCGGCCTGCGGTATGTATCATGCGGTCACGATTCTGGACCTGATCCTGCCCCGTGTGCTTGCTGGTGAAACGATCGGGAGACGGGAGCTTGCGGAAATGGGGCATGGAGGGCTCTGCCTCAACTGCAAGGACTGCCGGTATCCGGTCTGCCCGTTTGGGAAATGAAACGCATCCAGGGGGGCGTCAACACTCCCGGTCGTCCGGCGCGTAGGAAAAAGGGAGCGGGATATCGAGCGTGATGCGCGTCCCGTTTCCCGAGGCATCCAGAGATACGGTTCCACCCACCTCCTGAGCCCGCTTCTTCATGTTGGGGATGCCCCTGCCGGGCTGCCCCATCGTGGTCCATCCCACACCGTCATCCGAGATTGTCAGGAGAATGCGCGATGCCGTTGCCCTGAGCAGTACCGAAACAGAGCGGGCATGCGCATGTTTTATGACGTTCGTCAGCGCTTCCTTGTAGATTCTGAATATGTTGACCCAGAGCAGGCTTCCCGGCTGATCGCGCGTTTCTTCAACATTGGTTTCAGCGGTGAAGCTGATGCCGTGCGGCTCGACCATGGTCGTCCCTTGTATCCTCAGCTGGGCGGCCAGCGTTTGCCAGCTGAGCTCCTTGCTGTCCAGACTTTGCATGAAGCTGCGGATTTCAGAAATGCCCTCACGCGACAGCCGGGATATGGTGGCAAGCGGCTGTTTCACGCTCTCCAGATTCTTTGCCTGCTGCGCAACTTCTGCGAGGATGCAGATATTCGTGGTGATGCCTCCGATGCCGTCGTGGAGATCCATGAGGAGCTGCTCCTTTTCGCGCAGGTGCTGCTGCTCGATCGCGATGCGTTTTTCGACCTCGCACCGGTAGGTACGCAGCCGGTCCCGCATGTGGTCGAAGGAACGCGCCAGGTCGGAAATTTCATCGGTCGTACGGATCTCAACAGGTGAATCGAATTTGCCCTCCGATACGTCCTGGGTCGCATGCATAAGACGGGTGAGCGGGGAGACAATGCGCCGCGACCAGAGGATCGTAGCGCCCGATCCTACCAGTACAAGAAATGATGTAAATACGACAGCGGACAGGACAAAGTCGTGCAGATGCCTTTGCAGATCATCCTGGGTCAATCCCAGGCGAAGATAGCCGATGGCTGCCTCATGGCGGGTGGTTTGCTCGTCCCTGAGCAGGATGTCGTTGATGTCATTTGCCGCAGGTTCCGGCACGGGGTATATCAATTCGATATACGAGTGCCCGCCCCCCGGCATTGGTATTTCGCGCCATGTGGCGCCGGATGCCCTGTTGGGTATTTCGGCGGGAGCTTCGGGCAGCATGCCCACGCCCCGAAACACGCGCGCCGCCAGCAGGCGCCCGTGCGCGTTCATGACGGCTGCATACGCGATCTCAGAATCAGATGATAATCCCTCCAGTGACTGCAAAAGCGCGGTGCTGTTCTCCGTATAGATGCCGAGCTCGCAGTTTCTTGCTGTCGTGTCGGCTATGGTTTTTCCGTGGTTCATGAGGGCCTCGTAGTGGGATGACTCTTCCAGCCGGATCACGAACAGGCAGATGCCGACAGCCGTGGCCACGATGACCGCAATGGTGAACATGCTGAACTTGGTGGCGATGCTGAATCGTTTGTCGAGTCTGAGCGTTCTCGTAGCCATGTTAGTAAACTCTCCGGGCTTTTTTCATGATGTCTTCCGGAATGGAGACCTTGATCTGCTGCGCCGTCTTCTGGTTCACGGAAAACAGGACTTTCCTCGGCGTTGTCGGCGCAATCGAGGACACG
>DATHDE010000058.1:0-41215 GCA_035490495.1 Nitrospirota bacterium | reverse complement strand
TCATATCAGGTTCAACTCCTTTAATAGCCCCATGGCATCCACGAAATGCCGGTCAACCTGCATGGCAACGGGATCGATCCCCATGGAGATGCCGATCAGTTCGGTTATAAAGTACACGGGCAGCCGCTTCGAAAAATCGTACTTGGCCCCGACTTCGTTCTGGTACGCGTCCACATTCATCTGGCAGAGCGGGCAGGAGGTGACGAGGCAGTTTGCCCCGCGGGCAATCGCATCGTCGAAAATGCGGGACATGAGAAGCAGCGACTGCTCCGCGTCGTTGACCGCTGCGGATGCCCCGCAGCAATCGGTCTTGTAGCTCCAGTCTATGGGTTCCGCTCCAACGGCCTTGCACACGAGCTCCATGCCCTGCGGGTTTTCCACACTGTCCGGCACGTCCACATCGAGGGGGAACCGCGTGAGGAGACACCCGTAATAGCACGCGGGCTTGAGCCCCTTCAGCTTCTTGGTCGCATTCTTGGCGATCTCACCCGATTCGACCTTGGGTTTCAGCGCTTCGAGAATGCTCGAGACTTTTATCTTGCCTTCGACCTTGTGCCCCAGCTCGGCATTGATGGATTCCCTGAGTGCCGGGTCACTCGCCAGCTTCTTCTGCGACACCAGCGTCCTGCTGTAGCAGGAAGAGCAGGGGATCATGATTTCGGACAGGCCGGTGGCATCGGCAATGCCGAGATTTCTCGCAGGCAGGGCGTAGGACAAAAACTCATTTGTCTTGCTCGCGCCTGTTGCACCGCAGCAGTTCCAGTCCTCGATCTCCTTGAGTTCGAGTCCCAGCCTGCTGAACACGAGTTTGCACTGGATATCGTACAGCTCGGATGAAGCATGCAGAGAACAACCGGGATAGTAGGCTATTTCCATAATGGCGTGTATCTCCTCCTCGGGCTTTAACGTCCCTTGGACTTTTTGTACAGGGCTTTCAGCTCGGCACGGTTCTTGATCCTGTCCATGCCCATATGCATCCGTTTCTTTTTCGTCATCGTCGCACCGAGCCTGCCCTGGGCAGCAAGCTCGTCCATGATGCCCTTCACGTTCCCCTTCGCGAGCTCCTTGAAAATCGTCTTTGTCTCGTAAATAGCCATGAGCTCGATCTCGTTCACACGTCCCAGATGTCCCGTGGAAGTCATGAAGGCGTTGTGGAAATCAGCGATGCGCGGGGTGAGGGGCTTCCGGTGCTCTTCTTTGGACATGTGCTTGAGCGTTTCGTTGATGCGCGCGGTCTGGATGTTGTTCGGGCAACGCGTACCGCACGTGTAGCAGGCAACGCACTTCCAGACCAGGAGATTGTTGAGGGCTTCTTCACGGTCACCGAACAGAACGAGGCGGATGAGCTGGTCAGGCGTGACCCCGGTCTGCTCCCCCACGGGGCAACCGGCCGCGCAGCGGCGGCACTGGTAGCAGGCCTTGATATTCTGGCCTGAGCGCTTCATCACCTCGTCGACGAGCGATTGGGATGCAGCAGTTTCATAGGTAAGAACTGACGTTGTCATGCGAACCTCATTTCCCGAGAACACCTAGATGTTTTTTAACCGCCGGAACGCTCAGAAAAAATTTCACCGGACGTTGTTTCTTCGCGTCCCCTGCGCCTTTGCGGTACGTTCCCGATTTGGAAACTACTATGCGTGCTCGCGCAGGAGCGCCAGCATTTCCGTGCGCGTAGACTCCTTGGTGCGGAACGTGCCGCGCACCGCGGAGGTCACGACATGCGACCCCGGTTTTTTCACCCCGCGCATGCTCATGCACAGATGCTCGGCGTCGATCACGACCATGGCGCCTTTCGGCTTGAGCCTGCCCACGATCAAATCAGCAAACTGCGCGGTCAGCCGCTCCTGCACCTGCGGCCGCTTGGCGAGTACTTCGAGCGCGCGCGCCAGCGCGCTGATGCCGACGATCTTGCCAGCTCCGGGAATGTAGGCGATATGCGCCCTGCCGAAGAACGGCAGCAGGTGATGCTCGCACACGGAGTAAAACGGAATATCGCGAATCAGCACCATTTCATCGTGCGATTCTCCTGCCATCGGCACGATCAGCTTGTTCGTATCCGCCGCGATGCCGGAGAATATCTCCCCGTACATCTCGGCCAGGCGCTGCGGCGTGCGCTTGAGCCCCGGCCGGTCCGGGTCCTCGCCGATGCCCTCGATGATGAGCCGCACACCTTTTTCGATTTTCTTGATGTCCATGAGGGGCACCCGTTGCATCGGCAGAGAGCAGGGCAAAGGATTTCTGCTTTTCGCCCTATGCCTGCTTCGCTGCCATTACCCGCTGCTCCGTCACGACCGTCTGCACCGGGATATCATGATGGTCAGCAGGCACGTGCGGCACGATCTGCGACTCAAACGCCAGGGCGACGGTCATCTTCGCGCTTGCACTCAGCAGCTTGTCGTAATAACCTCCGCCGTAGCCCACGCGGTTACCCTGCTCGTCAAACGCCGCACCCGGCAGAACGATGATGTCGACCGCGTCGATGGGAACCTGTTCCGCGATTCTGGGTTCCGGAATGCCCCAGCAACCCGGCGCCGTGTCGTGGTCGTAATTAAAAATTTCGAACAAATCGAGTTTGCCCCCGTTCACGCGCGGAAGGATCACCCGCTTTCCCGCACTCAGCGCCCGCCGGATCATGGGGGCTGTTTCCACTTCACTGCGGAACGAGGCAAAAAACAACACTGTCCCGGCCGCCTGAAACTCGGGCAGTGTGAACAACCTTTGTTCTATGGCCTGGCTCTTCACGCGCCGCTCTTCAAGCGGCATGCGGTCGCGCACTGCCAGGACTTCTTTTCTGATCTTTTTTTTCAAAGGGAATGGCCAACTGTCCGGATTGTCCGTACGGTTCGTCCCGCCGCAGGATGGTCGTACGACAGAACCGGGCAGATGTAAACGATTTACGGTTTCTTCATCAGTTCGTCAAGCGCGGCTTTGATTGTTTTTGCTTCCGCGACGGCCTGCGGAGACGCATCAAAGGGAGATTTGCCGTCCAGGTCCGCCCTGACCGTGTCGTCGGCATAGCTCATGAACCCGAGGATCTTCATCCCCGCGAGATGCGCCGTGATGAATTCCTTGTCTGAATCGCGTTTGATCTTGTTGCCCACGACATAAACATCCTTGATGCCGAGCCCCCGGGCGAGGTTCTCCACATGCCGGGCTGTCTGCAGGCTCCGCTGCCCCGGCTCCACCACCACAATGAACGCGTTGACGCCGCTCGCTGTTCCCCGCGTCAGGTGCTCGATGCCGGCTTCCATGTCGAGGATGACAACCTCATTATGGCGCAGGATCAGGTGGCTGATCAGCCTCCTCAGCAGCACGTGCTCGGGACAATAACAACCCGCGGCAGCTTCCTTTGATTTTCCCATGATCAGGAGCCGCACACCTTCATGGGAAATACTATATGCATCAGGAATATCGTCAACCTTGGGATTGATGGTGAACAGGCCGCCGGGTGCTCCAGGGCGCGAACCGGTACGTGCTTCGATCATGTCTGATTGTTCTGCGAGAGGCAGGGCCTTTGCTGCATCTGAAGGCGATATTCCGAGCGCTGATGCCAGGTTCGCGTCCGGATCTGCATCAACAGCCAGGACTTTCTTTCCTTCCGACGCATACAACCTCGCCAGAAGACCGGCAATCGTAGTTTTTCCCACCCCGCCTTTGCCGGTAATCGCAATCTTCATGAAGATATTCTCCCGGTGTTTGTCGTATAAAAATAACATCTAACGCGCGAGAGTGTCAAGGATTTTCTAGCCGTCTATGGCTTCTGAGGGAAATCGTAAACCCTTGTACGCAGCAGCTTCAATGAGCAGCGTATGTCAACGGATACTGTTCACTTTTGTCTAAAGATATTGAGTGACTAGCCGATAAAATAGCAGGCCATGCGTACTAGACTAATGAAACAATTCATACTACTTTATTGTACAATTGCCGCGCTTATGAGTCTTCAGATTCCAGCCGCGGCCACCCAGAATCCTTCCCATGAAAGTGTTCCCGTGGAAGTAAAAACTACAACTTCGGTCGTATCGTCAGAGAGCACAGCTTCGACTCCTCTGATGCCACAGGAGCCGCCTGTTTTCCCCCCGTCAGCTGACAAGGGTTTCGATATTATTATCCTGAGCGATGCAGCAGCGGGCAGAGCATCGGCCGAGTATGTACGGTACCGCAAAGAAGCGCTAAAACTTTTCATATCGCTGCTCAGCGAAGATGACCGTCTTGCCGTCCTGCCTTTTGAAAAAAATACCGCAGCTGTAAGCCCTCTTCTGCAGAACATCCTGCAAAACCGGCCAGCACTTTTTACGGAGATCGATCGGAGCATTTCATCAGAACCGCTGGAACCGCTCCCGGCCGCCTGCCGCCAAGTGACTGGATCATCGAGGCGGAATCGGGCTGTTGTTCTGGTTTCCGATAAAAAAACATTCGGGAAGGACGAGCTTGCTCCGCTTGCAGCCGTTCTCGTTTCAAACCATGTCAAACTCTATGCCATTGCATCTTCTGAAGATCCGCTGCTTGCATCGCTTGTGCGCGAGACTGCCGGAGTTCTTTATTCTGTCGGATCGGCGAACGAACTGCATCTGGCGCTTGCAGCCGTCTACGAGAAGATCAAATCACCCGACTCGCTGCCGGTCGCGGGAGACTCGTTCGGGATCGACAGCAACGTCAGGGAGATGACGGTCGTAATCAGCAAAAACCCGGGCACCACCGCAGCCATGACCGGCCCCGCAGGCGTGCAGGAGTCATCGGCAAAACACGCCCTGCAGACTGTCTGGACCTCGGCACAAGCATACGACCTCGTCGTTATTCAGAACCCGCAGCCCGGGCAATGGCGCGCAGCCATGGGCCGGAACGGGCAGACAAAGGTCTACCTGCGGACAGACCTTCGCCTTGAAGCGCTGCTCGACAGAGCGACGCTCCGCGCCGGAGACACTGCCCGGATCGATGCGTGGTTCGAAAAAAAGGGGGAGCTGGTTACGAATCCCGGAACGCTGGACCTTGCCTCCTTCAGCGGTTCTGTCGAAGGGCCTGACGGGAAAAAAAGCACTCTCTCCCTCGCCCCTGCTTCCCATCCTGCATTCGGCGCATGCAGGTCCGGTGTCTACTCGGGCTCGCTCTCTGTCAACGGTGAAGGTGAATACGTCGTGAAGGTTTCTGCAGCTGGCCGGTCTTTTTTGCGTGAAAAAGCTCTGGTGCTTTCCGTTGCCGCCATTTCCGAGCATGCGCACCAAACGAATGCCTTTGCAGCAGGGGGAGTGCCGTGGGTTTCCGTGCTCGTAAAGTTCGTTCTGATTAATATTGCTATTGCAGTGCTCATCGGCGTCTTTTTTATAACCAAAACACTCAAACTGAAAATGAGCTCCGCCAGGAAGAAAGAATGATACCGTTCGACGCACTTTACCTTTTGCTGTTCATCGAGCTTGCGTGCATGCTGGCCGCCGGGAGTGTTTTCTTTTATCTGAGGACGAAGAAATTCCGGAAGCTCTATCTCGGCGTGCTCAAGGAGCTGAGTGCATCAAAGCAGGTTGCAGAGGATCTGAAAAAGCAGATGGTAAAAGCACCAGGCGCACCCGCAGCCAAACCGTCCGCCCCGCCAGCCCCTCCTGCGCCGGACCCGATCCCTGTTGATAAACGCCTCGAAGATATGAAAAAGCAGCTGGGTTCAGCGGAGACTGCGCTCAAGGAGAAAAGCGAGCAGCTGGATCAATTGCAGACCAAATTCACTGATCTGGAAAAAGAGTATATGATACTGTATCACCAGCAGCAGAAACAGCAGCAGGGATGAGCCCCCCCCTCCCGCTCAGTACGCGCCCGCTGCAACCGCAGCTTCCCTGAGTTTGTCATAGTCCCGGTCGGAAACGTCCGTAAACCCGACCATTTTTGCGGTGCTCAGCACACGCAGGGCTGCCGGACTGCCGCGTTTCAGTTTCAGCAGCGCTGCCTTGATTTTCCCGGCAATCGCGGCATCCACACCCGGCGCGGCAAACAGGGGCCAGTTCGGGTACGGTTCGCTGTATGCAATAATACGGAGCTTCGAAAGATCCACCTTGTTCTTCATCTTGGGGAGGTCATCCTCGCGGATACCGCCCGCATCTGCAGCCCCGTTGTACACGGCCAGCATTACATTGTCATGCGTTTTCGCAAACGGCAGCAGATCCACGTCTTTCTTGATGTCCAGGCCCGCTTTCTTTAGGAGAAGCATCTGGAACATATATCCGCCGGCGGAGTCTTTATCAACAAAGATAATCTTCTTGCCTTTCAGGTCCGGCGGTTTCTTGATCGCGCTGTCCTTACGGACAATGATGATTCCCCGGAATTGCGATCCCCCTTTTGTTTCCAGGGAAAGAGCGAGCGGTTCAATGGCCATCTCCTTCTTGAGCTGGATGTACACGAGAGGGTTGCAGAATCCCAGATCGAGTTGACCCGATCTGACGGCTGCCTTGAACGCGCTGTAATCCTTCGGAATGACGATGCTCACCTTCTCTCCTGTTTCGCGGGTCAGATACTCCGCAACGGGATTGAACATAGTGAACATTTCAACGGCATGCAGACGGGGAAGGATGCCTAATTTGATTTCCGCCGCCGCATCTGCGAAAGCAAGGAAGGACAGAACGAACCAGAGCAGAAAAATCCGCGCGATTTTCTTTGCTGCCATACCCCCTCCTTGTTATTTTACCAGTATCCCCATCTGCCGGATCCGGCCCAGGAGTTCATCGATATCAATGGGTTTGTTGTAGTACTGGTATGCGCCCCGATCAAATGCGTCTTTTTTCATTTCCTCGGTGCCGTACGCTGTCATGACAATGACTTCGGTTCCCGGCCAGTTTCTTTTGATATAGCTCAGCAGTTCCAATCCATCGATCCCCAGCACTCCGGACAGCCGGATGTCGACAATGACCAAATCAAAGCGATACCGTCCAAGGGCTTCTTCTGCAGGTTCGAGCCCGCTGGCTGTAATGACTTCCAACTCCTTCGATTGCAAAGCATATGAGAGGGTCAGCAGAATCGTCGGCTCATCATCAACAATTAGAATTCGTTTCAGCTCGGCAGCGTCTTGCATGGGACGACTCCTTCGGGCAGGGGAAAACAAATGCCATCGGGTAAATATTATTATACTTGACAGCCGGCAAAGAAGTGAAAAAAAAGCCGTTGCTTTGAATGATTATAACTACTGCAAATCATGCAGCGCAGGCCTGTCGTTACAATCGCCGCGCAGCACCCCCCGGGCTTTGATTTGATTTTCATCGGCAATGATGTTACATTTTCAGAAACGCAATTCCGAAAACAGACCATGATCAATATTAAATCTCTCTCGCTTTCAGAACTGGCGGTCCGGCTCCACGAGCTCGGACTGAAAAAATACCGCGCCGGCCAGATCTATGCCTGGATGTATGCAAAACGAGCCGGATCGTTCGCCGACATGACGGACATCGCAAAACCGGAACGCGAGCTGTTGGCATCGCTCTTTACGATCGCGGGTCCGCGCATTGTCAAAACAGAACTGTCCACCGACGGAACGCGGAAGTTTCTGTTGCAGCTGGAAGACGGGCACTCCATTGAGAGCGTACTGATTCCCGACAACGAGCGGCAGACGCTCTGCATCTCCTCCCAGGTAGGCTGTCAGCAGGCGTGCCGGTTCTGCCTCACGGGGCGCGGGGGATTCGTACGAAATCTTCAGGCCCATGAAATCGCAGGCCAGGTACTCGAAGTGCTGCGGGCTACAGCCAGCGGCGAAGCACGCGGCATCACGAACATCGTTCTCATGGGCATGGGAGAGCCGCTTGCGAACTATGACGAGGTCATGAAGGCTTTGGCGATAATCACAGGGGAAAAGGGGTTGGGGTTTTCACCGCGCCGCGTCACCCTCTCCACGGACGGACTGGTGCCGGAAATCAGAAGGCTCGGCGCATCGGGCATGAAGGTGAACCTGGCTGTTTCCCTCAACGCGACAACGGATGCCGTGAGGGATGTGATCATGCCCGTGAACAAACGCTATCCCCTTGCCGAGCTGCTTTCCGCATGCAGAAGATTTCCCCTCGACCCGCGCCGGAGGATTACGTTCGAGTATGTGCTGCTGCAGGGGGTGAATGATTCGGCGGCGGACGCGGAGCGGCTGGCAAAGCTGCTGCGGGGAATCAAATGCAAGGTGAACCTCATCCCCTTCAACCCGTTCCCCGGAAGCGAATTCAAGCGGCCTGCCGATGAAGCGGTCCGCCGTTTTCAGAAAACGCTCCTGGACCGCCACTACACGGCCCCGGTGCGGGAATCGCGCGGAAGGGATATCTCCGCAGCCTGCGGCCAGCTGCGGGAGAAGGAGCTTGGCACTTCGTCAAAGGAAGCATGACGCGATCGTTTCTGGGCTCCAGATGTTAACCGGCCTGTATCAGACCCGTATCAGCTCATAGTCCATGTTTCCAAGCCCGAGCATCTGCGCATACTCAAGCTGCAAGAGAGCATTCTGCTGCGGGTGGACCTCTTTGAATATTTCCTTCCCGCACGCGGCATTCACCATGTCGAGGCTGGCCTTGTCGATCGCGACCGGGTCAGCGGACGCCAGGATTCCGACATCGGGTGCGATGCGCGAGTTCTCGTAGGCCCAGCAGTCGCATTCCTTGTTTATCCGCACGGCAAAATTCAGGAACCCGGCCCTGCCTTTTTTATCTTTCAGTACGGCAAAGGCATATTCAACCATCTTTCTCTGCACGTCATCGCCCGCCTCAAAATCGACGAAGAGCGCGAACTGCGCACAGGCGGCCACGCAGCTCGCGCATCCGATGCATTTCTTCTTGTCGAGAACCGATTTGTCGTTCTCCAGGCGGATTGCATCTGCAGGGCAGACTGTAACGCATTCTCCGCAGCCGATACACTTGTCAGTGTAAACCATCGGCGCTGCGTCGTTGTGCTGGGCCAGTTTTCCCTCCCGTGTCGCGCAGCCCATGCCGATATTTTTTAGCGTGCCTCCAAAGCCGGTCATCCCGTGGCCTTTAAAATGGGTCACTGCCAGAAAGCTGTCAGCCTCGATATAGCAGCGTCCCACCTTGGCTGTTTTAATATATTTTTGATCGATCTGAACGCTCGTCGTTTCATCTTTTTTTGTGTCGTCAGGGATGAAGACGTCCACACCCGTTGCCTGTTTTGTAAAGCCGTGGGACAGGGCGACGCCGAGATGGTCCTTTGAATTGAGACGCTTCCCCCGATAAAGCGTATTGGCATCGGAGAGAAAAGGTGCGGCTCCCTTTTTAGCAATCTCATCGCAGATACAGCGCAGGTGATCGGGCCGTACGTAGCCGGTAGTGCCCTCTTCGCCGAAATGAAGTTTTATAACGGGCTTCTGTCCCTTCTTAACAAAGGCGAGCACATCGCTCTTCGCAAGCAGCTGACTCAATTTTTTATTGACTTCATTTATATTATCAGCATCCGCCACCTGTACAAAATAGACCGTGCTTTTCATATGCGCTCCCCTGCCAGGAGGATTAATGTGAATTATGAAATATATAGTCGGATTATCTATCAGAGTTGTCAAGAAGAAAGATGCTGTCTGCTCCTCATACGCCAGGAGCAGAGGCGGACCGCGCGTCAGCTTGATTTTGACTGCCTGGTTCTCCCCGGGCGTTTCGCGGGGCGCTGGAGTCAGTCCGCGGTCCTGTTGCGGATATGCGCCAACACCTGCTCCACGCGCTCGTGAAGACTGCCGGTCGCCTCCAGCACATCTACTGCAAAGCTGAATCTATTTTCCACGATGATCTCCTGAAGCGTTTTGTCCACACGCTCCCGGTAGTCGATGTCTTGCGATAACGGGAGCACTATCCGGTCCGGTGTTTCGATCGGGAGAAAGACAATCAGGTCAAGCTTGCTGATTGCAGAGAGAGCCCGGGGCAGCCACTCCTTGAGATCGAACGCTTCGGCATCGCTCTGCGACAGAAGGTAGCCGAGCATGTCGGCCGGACACCGGTCGAAGATGCTGTTTTGCGCGCTCTCATCCAGGTTCTCAATGGATCGCTCCAGCATCAGCACAAAGTCTTCGATGGACGGCAGCTCGCCAAAATCATGCCCCTCTTCAGTTAATTGATAGTAAGGCTCCTCCATGAGGGTGTAGTCGGGGAGGACTTCGAACAACGCCTCGGCAAGTGTCGTTTTACCGGAAAAGTGAGTGCCTGAAATTGCAATTTTCATATTGTCTGTAGAGATGAAGGTGCAAGTCCAGCAACGCGGATCACGCGCCGCTTTCTGGCGTATCGAAGGGTACCCGCTTCGTTAGAACTGGAGGTAGCCCCTGACTCCTCTCTCCCCCGGCTGGCAATCATCAATCGGATGACGCTTACCCGGTGTCGTCGATTCCCCTGCTGCAATCTGCGGGAGCATAGCATAAAAAGCCTGCTTTGTAAATTGATGTTGGGACAACTCATTTATATAATTATACCCGACGTTCGCTGACGCGTGTATATCGTCAGTGAGGAAAGCCGTGCAGGAAGCCCGGGGGACGGCGAATTGAGAGAACATTGTTTGAATTTGACCGAGATTGCGTATACGGGGGAAATGAAGCAATTCGTATCGCATTGTCTCCAGGACAGGCAATGACGATACGCGTACTTGCCGGGCTGGTATAGTGACCGGGATGATCTGTAGTCGCGGCTGCTTTGTGTGTTTTTATACCTTGTTCCCCAGTATCCCGTTCACCACGTTCAGAAGGTCAGCGGTCTGGATGGGTTTGGGAATGTAGGCGTTTGCACCGAGGGCCATGCCGCGTTTGCGGTCTTCCTCCGCGCCTTCGGTGGTGATGATGACAATGGGAATGGATTTGTGAGACGGGTCGTTCCGGACCATGGACACGAGCTTGAGGCCGTCCATGATGGGCATGTTGATGTCCGTGAGGATGATGTCGAACTTCTGGGTGGAGAGCTTCTTGAGTGCATCGATACCGTCGTTGGCCTCGACGATCTTACTTCCGGGGATCCGCTTGAGCGCGAACGAGATCAGCTGCCGCATCGTCGGGGAGTCTTCCACCACCAGAAAGTTGTGCTCGGGCATTTCGTAACCTCCGTTATTTTTCCTTGAGCAGGTCGAGGAAGCTCTGGATCGTCGTGAGCTTGCGTTCCGACTGCGAAAAGAGTTTCGAGGAGAACAGCGATGTAGCGGCATGGCCCGCCAGCATGGCGAACAGCTCGTAATCCACGTTCGTGAAGGACCGCTTCTGGACCAGGAGCTTGTAGATGACGATGACGCCGATCACGTGCTCCTTGATCTTGAGCGGGATGATGACGAGCGGATGGAGATAGTCGACTCCGGAAAGATCGGTGGGATCGCCGTCGCGGCAGAACGATTCGCCCGACTTTGCCGCTCCGCCGATAATGCCTTCGCCCAGCTTGATGCTCGGCCGCGCCTCTTCGGTCATGCCCTCCTGGGCCACGATGGTCAGCTCGTTCGTCTTTTCATCGAGCATCATGATCGAGAATTCTTCGGCGCCGATGAGGTTCATGACGATTTCGAGAATGATCTTGAGGCTTTCGTTGAAATCCAGCGTCGAGTGGAGCTGGTAGCTGGCGACGTAGAGGTTGGCAAGATTGTTGTTCTCCGCCTCGACTTCGATGTAGCGGTTCGCAAAATCCTTGTTCTCCTCCTCGACCACCTTGTAGCGCTCGATGAGGCTCTTGTTTTCCTCCTCCAGGAACCTGATGCGGTCCTCGAGCGAGTGCAGTTTATAGACGCCTTCCCGGTCCGAGAACTTCGCCACTTCCTCGATCTGGGCAAGGCGATAGCGGAGTTTTTCGTTTTCCTTGAGCAGTTCCTGGGTGAATTCTTCCCCCTTTTTAAAGACCTGAAGGAATTCCTCCACCTTTTTGGAAATCGATGCTGATTCTTTGTCCATCATTTCCTCCGATGCCGGACTGATAATCGCGGCTCCCCGCAGCACAATCGGGCAGCACCAGGCCGCAAGAATGGATAATTATAGTCAAGTCATGCCTTTTTTTCAAGGACCATTTCCGCCGGGCGCGCGGCAGCTTAATGGATGCCCTTGCTCGCGCTGCATCTCCTTGCTATTTCCTCCGCCATTTTGTGGAGCGGCAGCGACTTGTCGATTGCACCCGTCTTCATGGCCTCTTTCGGCATGCCGAAGACGACAGCGCTTTCCTGGCTCTCGGCGAGGCAATGCCCTCCCCGGTTCTTGATCGCGACCGCGCCGACCGCGCCGTCCCTTCCCATGCCGGTCAGGACAACACCGAGCGCGGCCGGTCCGCATGCCTCGGCCACCGAATGCAGCAAGCGGTCCGCCGAGGGCACGTATTTATCCGTCTGCACCGCCGCATGCACGTCGGCGCTGATACCACCTGTTTCCCGTTGAACGGTGAGATGGGCGCCTCCCGGCGCGATGAGTACCGTTCCCGGCTCCACGCGGTCCCCTGCGGCCGCCTCGCGCACCATGAGCGCCGCCAGCTTGTTCAGCCGCTCAGCAAAGCTTCGGGTGAAGCCGGCGGGCATGTGCTGTGCAATCACCACCCCGGCGCTCAGATCGCCGGGGAGGGCCGTCAGAATCGCCTGCAGGGCCTGCGGTCCTCCCGTGGAGGCGGCGATTGCCACGACTTCGACAGGGCCCTGCTCGCTCCGCGCTTCGTCCTCCTTGCGCACCACCGGCGCGTTCTGTTTCTGCGCAAGCAGGTCGACGGAAGACCTGACTTTTTCCATTTCGAGGTTCAGCACGGCATGGACCTTGTCCACCAGATCCCCGCGGACGCGCTCGATGCTCGGCGAAATGCGCGGCTCGGGCTTTGCCAGGAATTCCACGGCCCCCAGTTCCATGGCCCGGAAAACGCTGCGGTTGTCCGAGCGCGAGGACAGCACGATCACCGGCGTCGGCCGCTCTTTCATCAGCCATCGGAGGAAGGTAAAACCGTCCATGTTCGGCATTTCAAGGTCAAGCGTGATGACATCCGGCGCAAACCTCACTGTTTTGGCGATGGCGTCGACTCCGTCCACCGCGCTCCCGACGACGGTGATCGCCTCGTCGCTTTCGAGCATGCGGGCTATGGTCGCGCGGTTGTACGCTGAATCGTCGACCACCAGGGCTTTGTATTTACGCACGCTTCCCTCCCTGCCGGCAAGCGCGGGCTGACGGCGGACAACTGCGCGGGCGCTGTGCTCTTCGCGGGCTCAATTTACCTTTTCGCCGGTTTCTGATAGACCATGTCATTTTTCAAGGTGCGCAGGATGAAGGCGTTGGAAATATTGATCAGCGACTCGGAATGACCGAGCAGCAGATACCCGCCGCTCCGGAGCTTGTTTGAGAAATTCCCGATTACCTTCTTCTTTGCCTCGCTGTCGAAATAGATGATGACGTTCCTGCAGAAAATAACGTCCATCTCGCTGATCAGGCTGGATTTGTAGGGATCAAGCAGGTTCAGGCAGCTGAACGACACGAGTTTCTTCACGTCGTCCCTGATGCGGAAATCGCCCTTTTCGTCGGACATGAAATATTTCGCGAGCATGTCGGGACTCGTGGCGCGGTGCGCGCTTTTCTTATACACGCCCCGCCGCGCCGTGTGCAGCACGCGCTGGTTGATATCGCTTCCGAGAATCTCGATCTGCCAGTCGCGCCACCAGTCCCCGGACTCGAGCAGAAGAATAGCGATGGTGTAGGGTTCCTCGCCCGTTGAGCACCCCGCGCTCCATATCCGAAGCGTTCGGCGGGCGGCAAGGCTTTCGCGGAGTTCGGGAAGGATTTCGGTGGAAAAGGCCTTCAGCTGGGCGCTTTCGCGGAAAAAATAGGTCTCGTTGGTGGTAAGGTTGTCGATCAGAACGACGAGTTCCTCTTCTCGCTTCCGGTCGTAGCGCAGGAAATGGTAATACTGCTCAAAGCTCTTGAGGCGGTGCTGTTCCAGCCTGCGGCCCAGCCGGCGCTCGAGGAGGTATTTTGATCCGTCATCGAAATAGATGCCGCAGTATGCGTGGATGAAATCGCGAAGGAGGCGGAAGACGTCATCGGGCAGCGGGATGGTCCTGTCTTCGAACATTTATCTCCCCAGCGCCTCTTTCGCCGCACGCCGTACCGTCATGTCGGCGTCTGTGCCGGCGATTTTTTCAAGGAGCGTATCGACGGCATCCGTGCGCCGATTCTGCAGAGCCTGCACGGCTGCTTTTCTCACGCACCAGTGCGGGTCATCCAGCCGTGCAATGCAGGCCTGCAGCACATCCTCTCCGTCGTAAGCCGCCAGAGCGGTCAGCACGGTCTTGCGAACTTCCGGGTCGGGATGGCCGGCAAGGCCGAGCAGCGGTCTGAGTGCAAGGGGTTCTCTGCCCCTCCCCAGCGTTTCCACGATGGCGAGCAGAAAAATGTCCGTTGCCTGGGCGAGATGCTCCACGAGGATTTCCGCGGTCCGGGCGCCGTCGATCGTCCCGAGCCCCCGTGCTGCGGCCGCCCGCACCCAGATGTCGGAGTCCTTCAGCAGCGGAACAAGCGCATCCCGCGCCTCGGGCGCCTGCGTCCTGCCGAGCGCCTCCGCAGCCATCATGCGCACTTCGGCGTCGTCGTCCGTAATGGCGAGCATCAGCGATTGGAGCGCCCTGCCGCCCGATGCGCGGCCCAGTCCCTGAATAACGGCCGTGCGCACAGACGGCTCCTCGTCCTTGAGCGCAAACGCCAGGGCTTCCCCTGCCTGCTCGCTTGAGAACCGCCCCAGGAGCAAAACGATGTTGCGGCGCAGGGCGGGCTTGTGCGCTGAAAAATCGGAGAGCAGCCCCTGCAGCACCGATTCGTCGCCGATTGCCGCGAGCGCCTCGATAGCGGACTCCTGAACGCTTACGTATTCATCGGTCAGCAGCGGCAGGATACGGCCGCAGGCCTTCGCACTTCTCATCCGGCCCAGTGCTTCCGCAGCAGCGCTCCGCACATGGCCGTTCTCATCGTTGAGCAGCGGGTACAGGGCTTCGTCCGCACCCTGCACGCCGAGAAAACCCAGCGCCTGCGCCGCTGCTCGGCGCACCAGGGCATTGCCGCTCGCGAGCGCCTCGACCAGCAGCCCGGTGTGAGCGGGCCCGACCTGTTCCAGGGCCAGCGCGACCGCGTCTTCCAGGCTCTCCTCGTTCAGCAGAGAAAGAATCTTTCTGAGCGAACGATCCCTCCCCGACCATCCCAGCAGAATGATCGTGGCCTTCTGAAGATCGCCCGTGCTCTGCGCGAGGATGTCTTCGAGCAAGTCCGCGGCCTGCGCGGTCATGCCGGCTCGGACAGCGGCGATGATGCGCTTCCGGTCGGGTGGAGTGCTTTTCTTGTAAATCGCCCACACCGCGGCCACGGATACTTCCCGTACGATGCGGAGCGGATCGCCGAGGCCGGCCACAAGCGGACCGATCGTCCCCGCGTTCCCGATCCGGCCGAGCGCCTCCAGAACCGGTTCGCGCAGCCCGCTGCGGCCGAGCGCCGCAAGCAGCGGCCCCAGTGCACGCTCATCCCCGATCGCGCCCAGGGCTTCGGCCACGGCGTAATCAAGCCACCCCTGGTCGGAGCGGGCAAGACATTCGAGCAGGGGGTCCACGGCCCGGCGGTCGCCGATTTTTCCCAGCGCCTCCGCGGCCGCGACGCGGATGTTTTCATCGCCATCGCCCAGCCGCTCGATGAGCGCCGGCACCGCTCGTGCGTCCTTGATCTCACCGAGGATATCGACGATGAATTTGCGCACATCCGGGTCGTGTGTCGACAGGTTTGCGAGCAGGGCATCAACGGCCGGACCATTGATCGAGATCAGCGCCTCGATTGCGGAATTGCGGGCGCCGGCATTATCCGGCGCATTCAGCGCGCCGAGCAGCCCCGCGATCACCTGCTCCCCTTCCAGCGCGACAATCCCTTCCACCGCCGTTTTGCGCACACGCCAGTCCGCGTCCCCCATGGCGCGGAAAAACAGGGGGAGGGCGTCGCGGCCGCTGCGGCCGAGATCGACGGCGGCCTCGCGCCGCTCTTCCGCGTCCTCGCTCGCGAGCCTGCGGGCGAGTTCCTCAAGGTTCCGCATGATGCGCCTCCGCGAGGTCCGTTCGCTCCTGCCTGCTCAAAATCCGCTGGATGTCCAGGATGATGATGAGCCGGTCGCCGGCCTTCCCGACGCCGCCGATGAAGTCGGCCTGGGTTCCCGTGGCTGCTTCCGGCGGCGGGGCAATGTCTTTTCGCGCGATCGGGATGACCTCGTCGGCCCCGTCCACGACGAGCGCCAGCAGTTCTCGCTCGCCCTTTTCCGGGATCGCGCCCTTCGTTATCAGCATGCGCGCCCTGCGTTCATCGCTTCCGGCGGCGTCGACGACGAACCGCTTCCGCAGGTCGACCACGGGGATGATCGTCCCGCGCAGATTGATCACGCCTTCGATGAATTGCGGCATGCGCGGCAGCGGCGTGATGCGGAGCGGCCTGACGACCTCCGCCACGGAGTTGATGGCGAGTCCGCAGTCCTGACCGCCCACGCGGAACGTAACAAGCTGAATGGTGTCCTCCGCTGCGACGGTTGCCTTTTGTTCTTTCTGAAAAAATGTTCTCACGTCCGCTCGCTCCGCGCCGTGATCGGGCGCTACGTTCTGAACTTTTCTATTTCCTTTTTCAGCGCGTCGGACTGCGCAAGCAGCGCATCCATTGCAGCGTTGAGGCTCGCCGCCTGGTCCGCGTTCGCCCTCGCGATTTCCTTGATCCGCTCGATGGCCTTCACGATCAGATCGCTGCCGGTCTGCACTTCGGTGGAGGCGCGGTTCACCATGCCGATCTTTGCGTTCATGTTCTCCACGGCCTGGGTGATGTCCTTGCTGCCGCGTGCCTGCTCTTCCGTGGATCCCGTGACAAGCCGGGTGAGTTCCCGCATGCGCTCCGCTGCCCGCGTGATCTGGCTGCTGCCGCTCCGCTGTTCCGCCGCGGCCCGGGCGATCTGGTGGGTCATCTCATTGATCTTGTCCACGGCGGCGCTCACCTGCCTGATGCCGCGCGCCTGCTCGCTTGCCGCCTTGTTGATGCTCCTGCTCATGTCGCGCGACAGATTCGCCCGCTCCCTCATTTTCTCCAGCGCTTCACGGGTCTCACCCGCCAGCCGCACGCCTTCACCCACGAGCGCAACTTCATCCTGCATCGCATCGACGGCGGCGCGCGTTTCCTCCTGCACGGATCCGATCAGACCGGCGATCTGCTTCGTGGACGAGGCGGTTCTGTTCGCCAGCCCGCGAATCTCCGAGGCAACGACGGCGAAACCCTTGCCGTGTTCGCCCGCCTGCGCTGCAAGAATGGCCGCGTTCAGCGCCAGCAGCGCCGTCTGGTCGGTTATGTCTTCTATGACCGTCAGGATGGAGCCGATGTTTTCAGCGCGCTCGCCGAGGCGGTTCACGGCGTCGGCAGTCCGGCGCGCGGTGGCTTCGATTCTGTTCATCCCGTTGATGGTTTTTTCAATGGACCGCATGCCCAGCTGCTCCGCGTCGGCCGCGACCGCCTCGGCCAGAGCAGCCGATTCTTTTGCATGACTTTCCACTTCCTTGACCGATGCGTTGATTTGGGAGGCCGATGCAGCCGTGTCTTCGGCGGCGGAGGACAGGACCTCCACATTCTCGCCGATTTGCCCTATGGATGCCGTCATCTGCGTAATAGCGGTCGACGTTTCATCAATGGCGGAGGACAGATCCGTTATGCTCTTCGCCACTTCGTTTATGGAGGCCACCATTTCGATGACCGAGGACGAGGTCAGCTCCGATGTGGAGGAAAGCTCATCCACGCTGCCCGCAATTTCCTTCAGCGAAAAATGCATTTCATTAATCGACGACGACGCCTCCTCGACGGACTCGGTCTGGGTCCTGCTGCCGGACGTCACGGCCGCGGACGTTTCACGCACTCCCCGCCAGACCGCGTCGTTTTTTGTCGCTGCTTCGCGGACATTCACGATCATGCTCTTCAAACCGATAATCATGCGGTTCAAACCGCGGCCGAGCTGGCCGATTTCGTCGTTGGAACTGACGCGGATAGACTGGGTCAAGTCGCCTGATGCGATGTTCGTCGCCACATTGACCGCCTCGGTCGTCGGCAGTACGATCAGCTTCCGCGCCAGGATGTAGATCATCCAGGCTGTCGCCGCAATGATTAAGAGACTCGTCGTGAGCAGGAGCAGCACGATGTTGATCGTCTCTTTCCGTATGGACATGCGGGAGAAACCCATGGTCACGGTGCCGATCACGGTGCTGCCGATCCTGATGTCGGAGCGCACCTCCACAGGATGCAGCCGGTCACGGGCATGCACTGCCAGAACCGACATGTCCGTACTTCCCTCCTCATCCAGAAAATGCATGACATCGGAGCGGCTCCTGTTGAAGCTCGTAAAGGCATTGTTCACGATAGCGCCGCTGGCATCGCTTACATAGGTGTAGAGCACATCCTGCGTCTTTATCGCTTCCACCACGAGCCCGTCGAGGGCCAGAATGTCCTTGTGCAGGAGCGGATCCGTTCCGGCCCTGCCCAGAAACTGGCTCAGCTCCCTGCCGCGGGTCTCCAACGCGTTGTACTGACCCTGGGCAATAATGTGCGCGACGAACGCGGTTCCCAGCACCATGAGCAGGGAGACAATCCCGATCATAGCGACCATGAGCTTGAGGCCCATGCTGGCCGCCAGGCGGTCGGTGAGGGCGCTTTTCATGTTCTGCATGACAGACATACTCCTGTTCTCCCCCGGGCTGCCGCAGGCGATCACGTCCGTTTCGCCGGCGAATCATCGTGCCCCTCGTGTTCTTGACGTGATGCGGATCAGGCTTCTCGGGCTGCGCCGCCGGTCTTCTCCACCGCCTGACGGACGACGTCGTAATCGGCGTCTTCCGCCGAGGTGAAGCCCGTGTATTCCTTGTCGATCAGCGACAGAATGGCGGCCTGCTCGCTGTCGTTCCTGCTCAGACCGATGAGGGCTTTTTTCAAGGCTTCGACGGTTGCAGGGTCGAGTTTGTCCGACGAGCAGATGTTGTACTCGGGCAGGGACGCTGATGTTTTCAGAATGGCGATCCCGCGATCTGCAAAGGCCTTTGCCGTCGATTCGCGGACGCCGCCCGCATCGAACTCGCGCTCTGCCACGGCACGCGCCACGTCGTCGTGGTGGCCGAGGAAGGCGTACGCTTTGAGCGATTCGAGTGTCACGCCGGACTCCGCAAGCATGAACTGCGGAATCAGGCAGCCGCTCGTCGACAACTGGTCGCCGAAGGCAAACCGTTTGCCCTTCAGCTCTTCCACGCGCGTAATGCCGCTGTCCGCGCGTACGATGATCACAGAATGCATGGACGGCATGCCGTTGCGGAGTGCCTTGGCAAGCAGTATGGCATTGCATCGCTTCTTCGCTTCCAGGTACGTCGTCGGCGTCAGGAACACGAAGTCTGTCGCACCTGCCTCGAAATCGGCAAGGGTCTGCGCAAAGTTGACGGCAAGCGACAGCTCTATCCGCCTGCCGGTCACCTGACTCAGGTACTCCGCGAGCGGCGTGAACCGGCGGTACATCTCCGCCGGCGCTTCGAGGGGAATGACCCCCATTTTCAGCATGCCATTCGCCCTGTCGCGTTGTCCCGTACGGACCGTTACCGTGCTGATCTCCTGCTGCAGAAGCGCGGACTGTTCGCCGATGGCACGCAGCGCGGCGCCTAGGCTGTCCATGCGCCTGATATTGCGGCGCGGCAGATCCTCGATGCGCTCCATGGCGGAGTGTATCTGCTGGACTGCCTGGCGCTGCTCGCGGGCGCCGGTTGCGATCTTGCCTGCGAGGACGGTCACGTTGTCAGCGGCCACGGCGATTTGCTGACCGCCCCGCGCCTGCTCGGTCATGGCGATTTCGACGCGGCGGGCGATATCGCGCATTTCCTCGGCGGCGCGCAGGATGAGCTCCGTGCCTTTCGACTGGGCCTGGGTGGCGCTGGAGATCTGGACCGCCATCTGCTTGACATTTGCAATCGCCTCGCCGACCTGCCGGATGCCCCGGGACTGTTCGGTCATCGCGCGTTCGATCATCGCGGCCATGTCCGACGAGCGGTTCGAGCTGTCAAGAATCTTGTCGAGCGCCACGCCCGCCTCCTGCGATTTACGCACGCCTTGATCCACGGCCGCCAGGCTGTCGGCCAGTGCGGCAACGGCATCCTTGGTTTCCTTCTGAACGGCTGCCACAAGCTTCGCAATGTCCTGGGTCGAGCCCGACGTACGGTCGGCCAGCGCCTTGATCTCCCCCGCAACAACGGCGAAACCCTTGCCGTGCTCGCCCGCCTGCGCCGCGAGAATCGAGGCGTTTAGGGCGAGCAGGTTCGTTCGCTCCGTCACCTCCACAATGACGCCGAGAATCGCGCCGATCTCCGCCGACCGCTTTCCCAGCTGCGTCACGAGGCTTGAATACCGTCCCACAGCGGACTTGATCGTATTGATGGAAGTAATCGTGTCCTGGATGGTGCGCACGCCGATATCGCGCGCTTCCGCGGAAACCTGCTGGGAAAGCCGTGTCGACTCCACTGCGGTGCGCTCCACTTCGCGCACCGTTGCATCGATCTCCCCGGCCGACGCCGACGTTTCTTCGGCCCCGGCGGTGAGGTTGTCGATATGCCCCGCTACTTCGCGAATGGAGGCGATCATCTCCGACACGGAGGTCGTAACTTCCTCCACGGCTGCGGTAAGCTCCGTCGTGTGGCGGGCGACTTCCTGGTTGGAGGCATTCATCTCGAGGATGGCCGACGACGTCTCCTCGGCTGACAGAGAGAGGCTTTCAGTACTGTCTGCGATTGCCTGCAGGGAAGCGGACATTTCTGATACGGAGGTTGCGACGTTGGTGATGGCGTCAGACTCGGTTTCTGCGTTTTTTCTGACGTCCCGCGTATCGTCGGCAATCACCGGTCCCATCTCGTTGAGCCTGGCGGAAATTGCCCCCATGTCGCCGATCAACTGTTCCAGCCGGTCGGTCAGGTAATTGACGCCCTGAGCGATCTCCCCGATCTCATCCTGGCGGTTCACGGTCACCCGCCGTGTGAAATCCTTCCGGTCGATCATCTCGCGGATGCTGGTGCCCGCCTCCCTGAGCGGCTTGATAATCGATCTCGTCACGGATACGAGCAGAATTGCGGCGAGGAGGATAAAAATAAATCCGTGTTCGATGAAGGTGCTTGCAGTATAGGCGGCCAGCCGGGCCTGCCGGTCCGCGGGAAAGACGGACAGCCTGACATCTCCCAGCCGGATGGTTCCAAAAGAAATCGGAACAGCATCCAGCTCAATGAGCTGGGGGGGCGGGCTGGGCCGCGCGGCGTGCGCTACGCGGCGGCCG
This sequence comes from Nitrospirota bacterium, assembly GCA_035490495.1. GTDB lineage: Bacteria > Nitrospirota > UBA9217 > UBA9217 > UBA9217 > JAJYKN01. The sequence continues at coordinate 19,955 of DATHDE010000058.1, read as the reverse complement.
TCGCGGTCGTGGACGGATACTTCGCAGACGTCCGGCAGGCGCTGAAAGCTCTGGATCAGGGTATACAGGCCGTTGTAATCGGATGCCTGGAGATAGGGCACCGACAGATCAGCGAGGAGCTTTGCACTGAGTTCGCCCTGGCTCCGCGCTGCAGCCATGAGGCGCCGGTCCTCATTCCCATAGCGATAGGCTCCGATCAGCCCCATAGTGACAAAGAGCCCGGAAAAAACCAGCACGATCAGCCGCTGTCGTATGCCGATGCTCACACCCGCCTCCTTGGATGACCGTGTTTCAGAACCGGAAGCCCTGCAGCTCCGTCTGGAGCGCTTCCGCCTTCGCCTTGAGTGTCTGTGCAGCGATATCCATCTCTATGGAGACATCGACGGTGTCCTGCGTTATTTTCTGGATATTCGCGATGGATTCACCGATCTGCTGCGCCCCCTGCGTCTGCTCCGACGTGGAACGGGCAACTTGCGCAGCCTGGCCGGTCACCGATTCGACTGCACCCGCGATCTGGCGGCTTCCGGCGCTCTGTTCCTGCGTCGCGGTCCGCACCTGGCGGGCGATCTCGCGCATGCGCTCGGCCGCCTGCGCGATCCGGTCGCTGCCGCTGCGTTGCTCCTGCAGCGCCTTTGCGATCTGCTCAATCTGATCAGCCGTGCCGATCGACGATTCCGTGATCTGGGCAATGCCGCGCGCCTGCTCGGCTGTCGTTTTTTCGATCGCACGCGCCATGTCGGCGTTCTGCCGGGTGCTGTCCGCAACCTGTTCGAGCACATCCTTGGTGATGCCGACGAGGTCCTGTCCGGCATCCACGGCCTTGATGCCCCTGTTCATGGCCTGGACGCTCGCTGTCGTCTCCTCCTGCACCGCCGTGATGAGATCGGCGATTTCGCGCGTCGATGCAGCAGTACGCTCCGCGAGGTCTTTGATCTCCTCGGCCACCACGCCAAACCCCTTGCCGTGTTCTCCCGCCTGGGCCGCGAGAATCGCCGCATTGAGCGCAAGCAGCGCGGTCTGATCGGTAACTTCGTCGATGACTTTCAGTATGCTGCCGATTTCCTGGGAGCGCTTTCCCAGCCGGTTCACTACTGCAGCGGTCGCCTCCACGGCCTCCCTGATGTTCTGCATGCCGCGTATGGATTCCGTTGCCGCGGCCATTCCCCGCACCGAGACATCCCGGGACGCCTGCTCCGCGAGACGTGCGGATTCCACGGCACGCTGTTCCACTTCCTTCACCGCGGCGCTCATTTCCGTGACGGAGGATGACGTCTGTTCCGCCGACAGCGAAAGAGCGTCGGTATTCTCGGACACCTGTTTGATCGAGGCGATCATCTGCTCGATGGACGATGCCGTGTCGTCCACCGATATCATGAGCGTGACGACATTTTTCGCTACCTCTTCGATGGACGACGCCATTTCCTGGGCGGATGACGACGCATTGGTTGCAGCAAGAGACATGTCCCGGGCGTTCACATCGACGCCCTGGATGGACTGCACCATGGAGTACACGACGGCTGCCGTGTTTTCCGTGGACTCCTGCTGTACCCGTGCCCCCTGGCTCATCTTGGAGACCGATCGGTTCAAAAGCAGCATGGCTTCGGACAGCCCTTCAACAGTGGCACGGACTTTTCTGAGCATCTCCCGGAGGTTCGACGACATGGTGTTGATCGCGCTCCCGAGTTCCGCGATTTCGCTCTCCGTGCTCGTGGGCACGTCACGCGTCAGGTCCCCTGCGGCCATGAGCGTTGCCGTCTTTGCCATCTCCGTGATGGGCCGCGTAATGGTTCTGTCCATGAACAGATAGACAAGCGTTGTTGCCGCAAGAAAGCTGACGAGGCCGACGAGAAGCGACCACAGGAGCAGGCTCCGCATCTGGCCGCTCACGGCCGTTTCCTTGAGCGAGATGCGAAGCACGCCGATTTTCTTTCCGTCGGGCGACCGCAGGGGGATGATATTTTCATAATGTCCACCCTGTTCATCGGAGTAGGCCTGGACCTTTGGCGCGTTTGTCGCAAGCGCCGCCTTCGACGCCGCATCGCTCAGTATGCGGCTTTCCAGGGACCGGTCGCCTGCGTAGAGCACGCGCCCGCTATCGTCCATGATCATTGCCCCGGACAGGTCCTTGTCGCGCTGCAGCAGCCCCTTGAGCTTGTCGCCCATGCCTTCCAGCGCAGTCAGGGGAAGGCCGAAGCCCGTCGCCTTGTCGATTTCCCTGCATACTCCGTCCGCGAGCGCAGTGGTCCGGGCAATGAGCGACTCCTTATAGCGGCTCGTGGCGGCGTAGATATTCACGAGCGTGTTCACCGCCATGACGAGAAGGATGATTCCGCCGGTGGCGAATACAGCGCGCGACTTGATGTTGCGGAGGGAAAATAGCTTCATTTTATCACCTTCGTTGCATCCCGGATGAGATCGGCGGATGCCCGTATTCCCATGCCCTCAGCTTCCTTCATGTTGAGAATGAGCTCGATGATCTGCGGCGTCATGACGGGAATGGCGGATGGTTTTTCTCCCCGGAGAATGCGTGCCGTCATGCGGGCGGCTGTTTCCCCCTGCTCTGCCGCGCTCGGCGCCAGCGTAAGGACCACGCCGTGGTCCGACGCTCCGCCGAGCATGCTTGCCGTCGGAATGTTCGCTTTGTGAGCTCTTTTCACAATGTCGTCGATCTCCTCGTTCACCACATCACCGACGGAAATGAGCACGACATCGGCCTTGCCTGCAAAATTCAGCTTGCGGGCTTCGCCGAATTTATGAACGGGCATCCTGACCGTCTGAAAGCCGAATTTGGTCTCGAGTCGGGACAATTCCCGGGATTGCTGAAGGGAGTCGGGATCGTTTACATCGTAGACAAAAGCCAATTGGGCAAAGGGGACCAGTTTCTTCAGATATTTGAGCAGATTTGCCATGGGCACGAAGGAGCTGATGCCGGTTATGTTTTTTCCCGAGACGCCGTCCGCAGCAGGATCATAGACGGCGGAGAATACCAGCGGGACGGCCCGTGCTTCCCGGACCGCTGCCAATGCCAGGGGCGCGCTGTATGCGAGAACTACATTCACTTCGACAGCGTTCAATTTTCGTGCGGCATTTATCCAGGACATGGGGTCGGGTGACGGCATCTGCATCAACGTATCGACGGTGTGATAGTCAAAGCCCTCCTTTGCGAGCGTAGCGACGAACGCCTTGTGGGCATCCTGGTAGTAACCGATATTGCCCGGCATAATCACGCCGATCGATTTCTCAGCTGCATGCGCATACGCCGCGTTCAGGCACCACGCGCCCAGCAGCAACCAGACTACTCGCCTCATCATTCCTCCCGCTACCATTTCACCTGCAAAGTGGCAAGCGCGGAATTAACCCTGCCGTCCTGAGTGTCGTCGATCCTGTCATCGTAGTGGCGATGCTGATACCGCAGCGTGCATGCCATGGACTTATTGATATTCCACTCTACCGACGCAGAGAGGATATCCTCTACGATTTTCATATCCGACAGCGAATCGATGCCTGAGCTGTTGGGGACGGCCCCGGAAAGCCGGAACCGGCCGCTCGCCGCGCATCTGCTGGCGTCCGCAGACAAAAAAACCCGATCCGTAGGAGAAACGCTCGCGGCAAGGGATGCAACCTGCGCCCTGTCTCCATAAGGCACGCCATCATCAAGCGTCACGGTTCCGGCGGTTTCGCTGAACGAGAGGGTCTCCTTTGTCTTCGTGTGGAAGTACAGATAACTTGCCGTGACGGAAGCCCGATTTCCGACAGGCATCGTAATACTGCCGAGCACCTGATTACGGTCCGTGGTTCTGCTGCCCCCGCCGAGCGGCGCGGCGAGGTCGCTCCTTTTTTCCCTTTTTTCCCTCACACTCACCAGCGCTGTTACCCCCCTGCGGGATGTCCATGTCGCACTCGCCGCAGCGGCATACAAGCGGTCCGGATCGTCGGCGTAGGCCGGGCTATCCACTTGAACGGCCTGGACATCAGCGCGCACGGTAAGCCTGTTCATGATTCGGTAGTACAGTGCGAGACGCTCCGTCATTTTCGTCGTGCGATGCGCAACTTCCCAGGTATTGGGCCCTGTGTTCGACGGCGTCGGCAATGTCTGGAGGGGGCTGAGGATGCCGCTGCCAATGGCCCGTTCGACGGTCTCAACGGAATAGTCGCCCTTGACGGTCACGCGACCGGTGACACGATAGCTCACCGCACCGGAAAACGTATCGTGTTTCGACGAAATCGGGGTGCGTATGTTATACGCCGTGCCCAAGGCGGGCACGGCTACGGTGGCCGGATCGTCGGCATCGATCCGGTACTGGCGATATTTGAAAACGACGACCATCCCGCCGACGGGCGTCAGTACGATATCGCCTGCTGCGCTGGTATAGTCGATCCTGGCGCTGCTGTCCATGTTTTTCTTATCGCCTTGTGCATAGGTGGCAGCGGCGACAACCCGGCCGGGGTAGGAGGTATGAATCCGTACAGTGTCTGAAGATGATTCGAGGTTCGGTATTTCATTATGGGGCACATTGAACGAGGGATAGGTTTCGTACAAAACCTTGTCTCCCGAGGCAGCAAAGCGCTTTTCCGTGTGAAAATACTCCGCTTCCACGGGCCCGAGGTGGCTGTTCAGTCCTACGCGCACCTCACGCGAGCTTCCGTCGATGTTCCGGGACTGGACGACCCGGTCGGACGTGGCTGCATACTCCCGCAGAAACTGCTGCTGCACGAGCCCTTTTCGGTCAACTTGCGTGACCTCGGCGAAGAAGTGAAGGGGAAAATCAGGGAGTTTGAACCGGACGAAAGCGCGGTTGATTGCATTCTGGATTGCATACTGATCGCCCGGATTCCTGTCGACAAAGCTCGGCGAGGCTGTGGCAAGATCGGGAGCCGGCTGGATGTGGTCGAGATTATGATAGAGGGAGCGTGCAAGGACATTCACGACAAAAACATCGCGGAATGCATAGCTCATTTCGCCGAAATAATCCTTTTCGTTCAGCATATGCGCGTCAAGTGAGAACCGGTGCGGCAGGGGATCGTATTCCGTGAATACATCAGCTCCGAGTGACGATCTCAGATATTCGTACTCGCCGGCGCGCGTATTGCCGCTGTGCGCCACCCAGTTGTATCCGGGGCTGATATGGCCGTTAAAAAGAACTGCCTGCTCCTCCTGGCCACTTTCCTCGGATGCGGCATAGGCAGGGGCGAGGGAGGCTGAAAGGAGCACGATTAAAACACTAATAGTTGTCTTTTTCACACACGTCTCCCTCATTATTGAATGAATCTGCCCTTTCCGCTCTTCGACGGCAGATCGGTGCCGTGGATCTGCGAATGGCAGTCAGTGCAGCGGGTAAAGTGCGCCTGCTTGTTTACATCAGTCGTCGTGCTTCTCAAATGGGACACTGTATGGCACTGCAGGCACAAAAAGGGCTCCCGCATGACAAGCAGGTTGTTGTTCACCGACCCATGGGGCGTGTGACATATGCGGCAGTCCTCGGTCACATCCGCATGTTCATAGAGAAATGGCCCTTCCTTTTCAGCATGACACTGCGTACAGGTCGCCTTGACGGTGTCGCGGCGCAGATTTTTCTCGGCGCTACCGCCGTGGGGATCATGGCAATCCGTACAGAAGACCTTGTTTTCGGGAACAGGATGATGACTGGGAAGCGTGAAAGCCGCCTTAATGTCGGGATGGCACTTGTCGCACATATCCGCCATCTGTCGCGGCCGAACCTTCAGGTTGTGGCCGGCATGAATCGCGTGGCAGTCCGAACAGGATACCTGGGCGAGATTATGGACGCTCGAATACCAATTATGCAGGTTCGAGACGGCGTTCTGTGCGTGGCACTTAAGGCAGATGAGCGACCGCGCCTGGGGAGGCAGGTGCTTCACGTCTAGGAACGTTTTATAGTCGCAGGCTGTCTCGATGCCGGCTTTTTTGTCCTCTGCGAGCCGCTCCGGCGTAAGCCCGGCGATGGCAAGACTGCCCGCCCCGTGGCAGCTTTCGCAATTGACTACGGGAAGACCCGATTCCCGCGACAGCTGAACGCCCATGGTCGACAGATCGAAATCGCGGCGTATCTTATCGTGCACGTGGCAGCTCTTGAGACATGCATCCGTGCCCACGTAATCTGCATCGAGGCGGCCGGCGAGCATTATTTCGTATTCCTTAATCGGCAAAACCTGGGGTGTTTCCTTGAGCGCGGCGCATCCGACGGCAATAAGCACGCCAAGCAGCCCTGCTGCGATAAGCATTTTTTTGCATGAGGTTCCTATCATGGACAGCTTGTTCCTCCTTTGCCTGCGAGGCGGTTGGCAGCCTGCATGGTGACTGCTCGAAAAAAGCGGACGCCGGAACATATCAGGAGCCGACAGCCTTGACCAGGTCCAGAATGATGTACAGGTTGTCGTTCTTTCTCACGATGCCGCGCAGATAATCTGCTCCGTGCTCCGGATTTTCAGGGGCCGGTTTGACTGCATCTTCCGGAATCCTGATCACCCCAAGCACCCGGTCGACGAGTAGCCCCACATCCTCATCGTCGGGGTTGACAACGACTACCCGTGTTTTTTCATCGCGCACGCCAGGCGTGAGACCGAGCCTCCTGCACAAATCGATGACCGGCAGCATGGTTCCGCGCAATGAGGCCACGCCGAGTATGTGGGCCGGTGCGTTCGGCACGCGCGTAAGCTCTCGCGTGCGCAGCACTTCGCGGACATCCGAGACCATCACGGCATAGTCCTCGCTGCCAAGACGGAAGGCGAGGATTTCGATCTCCGCCGCTGTCTGCTCCGGAACGCGCTCTTGTTCGCGCATTGGCTGTTCCGGCGCCGGCGCTGCGGGACGAGAATCCGCACCGGCGCGCGGATCAGAATGCACCTCCGCGGCCGCACGGGTGTCGGAACCCTGTTGTGCTTCCGGCACATCAGCTTGTTGCGGCTCCTGCTCCGCGGGATGCTGCTCCTGCGCCAGCCGGCGTTCGCGTGCTTTTTCCGCTGCTTTCTTTCTCGCAGCCAGTATATCCATGTAACTCAGACTCCGTTGAGCACTGCCGGGAACAGTGTTCCACGATCAACGATTTGTTCCTGCGCTGTCAGCCCCCTGCCTATGCCTCATCGCCAACAACGCTCATGATAATCTCCTCGCTGATCATGTCCGCTTCTCTGCCAAACCCTTCGATGAGGGCGTTGCCCGCAATAATGTTGATGCGGCGCGGGATGCCGCCGGAGTGCTCGTACAGGAGCTCCAGCGCCTGCTCGTCGAACAGGGGTGCTCTCCGCCCTGCCACGCTGAGGCGGTGCCGAACATACGCCGCGGTTTCTTCCCCGTCGAGCGGGCCGAGGTGATACTGCAGGCCGATACGCTGCCGAAGTGCGCGGTACGGCTTTCTGCCCAGCCGGTCGCGCAGCTCCGTCTGGCCAATGAGCGCGATCGCGAGCAAATTGCGGTCGTCCAACTGAAAATTCGTCAGCAGCCGCAGCTCCTCGAACGTCTCCTTGCCGGGTATGAGCTGTGCTTCGTCGATGACGATAATTGGGCGCCTGCCCGCCTCGTACAGTTCGTAGAGCTTTGCATTGATCCCCTCGAGCACCTCGTGCCGCTGATGCGGCACTGTTTCCCAGCCGAGCCTCAGCGCGACAATGTGCAGAAGCTGCGCCGGCGTCAGGCGCGGGTTGATGATAAGCATCGGATAGAACCGCGTGTCCAGGCCGTCGATGAACGCCCGGGACAGCATGGTCTTGCCCGAGCCGATCTCGCCGGTCAGGAGCACGATGTCCTGGTCCTCCGCAGCAAGCTGGAGCCGGGCGAGCGCTTCCGCGTGCTTGGGGCTTTCGTACAGAAACCTTGGATCCGGCGTCCTGCTGAACGGCTTTTCCTTCAGGTTGTAGAATTCTTCATACATCGCTTGTGCTTATACCTTGGCCGCCTGTGTCCGCCTGAACGCCCCTTCAATGAGCGACTCCACATCGAGAACGAGCACCACGCCCCGGCGGTCGCCCAGTTCCGTGGCCCCGGCAATGCCGTGTACATCTGCCAGCCGTTTTCCAAGCGGCTTGATCACGATCTCCTGCTGATCGTGGATAGTTTCGACGATGATGCCGAGCCGCCGCTCGGCAAGCCCCACAAGAATCACATAGGCTCCGCCAGCATGGTCTGTTGGATACGGAAGATTGAATACGCTCCGAAGCCGAAGCAGCGGTATCGTGTCCCCCCGCACTGCCATCACCTCGCGGCCTTCAACGGTTTCTACCCGGTCCTCGGACGCCTGCAGGATCTCCAGTACCGCGCTGAGCGGGATGGCAAAGGTCTGTCCGCCTGATTCGATGATCAGCGCCTTGATGATGGCAAGGGTGATCGGCAGCGTCAGGAGGAAGGCGGTTCCTTGCCCCGGTTCCGTCTGAATGTCGATCATGCCGGAAAGCCGCGCCACGTTGCGCTTGACCACGTCCATTCCCACGCCACGGCCGGAAATTTCGGTCACCTGGTCAGATGTCGTGAATCCGGGCAGAAAGATGAGCTCAAAAATTTCCCGTTGGTCCTTGTCCGGATGAAGTCCATGCCCTGGCTGCACGAGCCCTTTTCTCTCCGCTCGTGCAAGGATCACGGACGGATCGATCCCCGCTCCGTCGTCCTCCACGGCAATGACGACGTGATTGCCCTTGGGATAAGCGGTCAGGCGCACGGTCCCCTGTTCCTGCTTCCCGGCGCTTCTGCGGACATCCATGGGCTCGATGCCATGGTCGATGGCGTTCCTGATGAGGTGCATGAGCGGGTCGGCGAGATCTTCCATCATGAGCTTGTCCAGCTCCGTTTCATCGCCGAACAGTTCGAGGTTGATCTCCTTGCCCGCCTCACGCGCGTACTTTTTTACCAGCTGGCTGAGCCGCGAGAAGATTTGGCCGATCGGGACCATACGGACGTCGAGGATCCCGTCCTGCAGCTCGTTCAACTTACGCTCAAGAGCGCGCTGTGCCTTGTACAGATCGACGGCCAGCACCCCCATGCCGTCGGCGGCCTTGAGCTCCTTTGCGATCCGGGAAACGACATTTTTGATCAGGTGCATTTCACCGACGGTATGCATAAGACTATCGAGCTTGTAGATGTCGACACGCACCGTGTTGCTTACGGACCTGAGCGCGCTGCTCTCTATCTTGTGCTCTTCGCCTTTGCCAGCCTCTCGGTATTCGATGGTTGAGATGACCACATTCACGGAAGAAACGGCGGCTGCAACGGCACCGCGGTCGCTGCCCGTGCCGATGACGATGGTGAAACCGATTCCCGAAGCGCCGGCAGTGGGAAGCGTGCAGATGATCTCGCCGTGTTTCTTCAGCACTGCGTTCAGGTCCTTGATCCCCGCTTCGAATCCGCCAAAATCGAAATCCGCCTTCAGCAGGAAAAGATTTTTCCGTTCGCGAATGCATTCACGGAGGCGGTGCTCCTCGTACTCGGTCAGGACCTGCAGTATGCCCGCATCGATGTTGATCAGGGCTGCCAGCGGATGTTCCGGTTCGGCTACGGGCTTCGCATGGAGCAGCGTGTCGATCCGCTCCACCGCCGGTGCCGTAGCCTCGAAGGGCCGATTTTGTCCCGCCTGCTGGACAAGCCGGCCGAGCACGGCGATCGTATCTGCAAGGACTGCAAGTGCCTCTACGGTCAGAGCTGCCCTGCCGAGGCGCAGTTCATCGAGCAGAAATTCAAGCTTGTGGGACAGCTGCTGCGGCGCGTCGAGTCCGAACATGCCCGACAGTCCCTTGAACGAATGGATGGCACGAAACAGGGAGTTCACCTGGTCGGGATCGCTTCTGCCCTCGGTCCGGGCGGTTTCAAGGGCGAGAAGCGACTCGTTCGCCGCCTCCAGAACGTCTTCGGCTTCGCCCAGAAAATCTTTAATGGACCGGTCGGTCTTGCCCATGCGCCCCCGCTGTTACGTTGAACTGCCGGTTAATTTCCCCGCAGCGCCTGGTTGACGGCTGCGACCAGCTCTTCCTTCCGGAACGGTTTGATCACGTACCCGGCGGCCCCCAGTGCGAGGCCGCGCTTCTTGTCCTCCTCCGTCTTTTCTGTGCTGACAATGATGAGGGGGATGTCCTTGTATGCGGGATTCGATTTCACATACCCGATCAGCTCGAGGCCGTTGATGTCCGGCATGTTGATGTCCGTAATGATGACATCGAAGCGCTGCGTCGGGAGTGTTTTCAGTGCTTCAAAGCCGTTGCCCGCCTCCGCGGCGACGAAGCCGCCGGCCTCCTCGAGAGCTACCCGTATCATCGAACGAATCGCCTTGGAGTCTTCGACGACAAGGACGTTTTTCATTTCTTCTCCTTCTGAAGCTCCGCAAGACGCTTTTCGAGCAGCGCCTTCTCCAGTGCCATGCCGGCCTGATTCATGAAGATCTCAAGCGTATCAATCGATTGAATAGGTTTGTGCTCGGGAAGATTGTCTCCGTAAACGACGAGCGCAATTTTCCCGTCCACGATGAGGGGGACGGCCAGGACCGAGTTGGGAAGCATGCCACCCAGTTCGGTGACAAGATAGGAGTTGCATTGATTCATGTCGAGCTGACCGACATAGCTCCGCCCGTTTTCAATTACGCTGAGGAAGAGCGACGGTTTGCTCAGGGGGATTTTGATGTTCCGGACAACCTGGTCCGCGGACCTGCCTTTGAGCTCGATTCCAAACTGGCCCAGACCGCGCACCTCCTCCTTTTTGACCATAAACAGGATGGCGCGGTTGACGACCTCACTCGCATACCGCAGGATAAGAAGCGTTACCTCCGCTGTAGCCGTGGGAAAACGGAGTTCATCGAACATGGATTTGAGGGCGCGTATCTCCTTGCGCGGCTCTTCGCATTCGATGCGCGTGCGGAAATCCTCCTTGGCGGGTTCGAGACTGGCATGACGAGCGTTCGACAGTTTCTTGAACGGTTTGAATGTAGTCTGGAGAGGAGATGGCCCCTGCTTTTTTCCGTCGCTTCGCCTCTCATCGAGGATCCGTGTTCCTTCCATGAGAAGATACTCTGCGCTGATACCGGATTTCAGCAGAAATTCCTGGGTATCGATTTCTATCTTGTCCTTGGGTGCAACATCACCGAGTTCGAAATTGAAGAATCCCTCCTCCCAGGCCAGGAGGTCGTAAATGATCTCTTCGATCTGCTTGCGAACGACCGTTTCAAGCGTCTGGGCGGAGACCGCACCCATTTCCACGAGGATCATGCCGAGCGGCATGTCGGTCTGCCGTTTCTGAAGCGCCAGCGCCCGCTGAAGCGCGGTTTCATCGAGCATGCCCTGCGACACGAGAATATTGCCGAGCGAGTCACGAATGCTGTCGCTTGCGGCCTGGATAACCTGGCCGTTCCGGAAAACGACCATTCCCGTGCCTTTGCGGCTGCGTACGACAAGGGTGCCTGTTTTCTTGCTCAGACTGATAATCTGGAAGATGTCCGGCAACGCAAGATCTTCCAGCCTGCCCACAAGGCTCATGGACGCTCCCTAGTACGGCATAATCCTCAAAATTATAGCAGTTTAGGCAGGAAATGCAAGATTAATTCATCAGTTAGGACATGCAGGGGCTTGAATTTTTTGCTGCTGCATTGCCGGAAGAAAACGGGAAGCGGGAACTGTCCTTCCAAGGAACCTGCACGTGAGAACGTACTGTTCCATATAATGAATAGTCAAACCAAAAAAATTAGTGCATGATTTTTCTGCCCGGTCTTCCCCGCATCGCAGCTACCGGCGGAGGGCATCGAACGGTTGCAGGCAACAGCGGCGCTGCATGAATGAGGTTTTTTTGTGAAATGCCCGATGGTGACGCCGTACTCCAGATGCGCCACGGAACAAAGTCAACTGCTCCGGTAATTCTCGAATTGAAGCTGAATGCCGAACTCCTTGCCTTTTAAAAGCTGGATCACGGATTGGAGGTCATCCCTGCTTTTTCCGGACACACGCACCTGGTCCGACTGGATGGCGGCCTGGACCTTTATCTTGGAGTCCTTGATCGCCTTTACAATCTCCTTGGCCTTTTCCGTCGGAATGCCCTGCTGCAGGGCTACGCGCTGCCGGACCGTGCCCGCAAGGGCCGCCTCCATCTTTCCGAAGGTAAGGTTCTTGATCGGCACGCCGCGTTTGACAAGCTTTGTCTGAAGGATGTCAATGACGCTCTTGAGCTTGAACTCGTCATCGGAGAGGATGACAAGCGCATCCTTTTCCTGGGTAATGTCCGATTTGCTGCCTTTGAAATCGAATCGCTGGCCGATCTCTTTCATGGTCTGCGCCACGGCATTCGTTACTTCGGACATGTTGATCTTGGAGACGACATCGAATGAATTTTCCGCTGCCATACGCCCCTCCGGCATTCAAAAATGTTGATATGGATCGTTCCGCTTCCGGCTACTGTTCGATAATCTCCGTGCCCTTGGGCGGCTGAAAGGAAAAAAGCGACTTGTCGATTTCGATACCTTCCCGGACATCCGTGAAGTCCAGTTCCGTGGTATTGCCTGATTTATCGATAATCGTGAGATCCGCGATCCGGCCCGATCCGTCCGCGACAAGGCGCATCTTTTTCATGGATGCTCCTGTCCGCTTCGGAACAAGCTCCAGGACGCGCGGCTTCGCCGGATCGGGGGTGAGGATGTCGAAATCATCGCGAATATGGCCAGCACCGAGCAGGAAGGCAACGGGAATGTTCATGTGATGGAAATCCGTGAAGGTTTTTTTTATGACCTGTGCGCTTTTTCGAGAGTAAAACAGCGCGTCTTTCCCGTTCACGAGGATTACCTGGCCGTTCGAATAATCGAGCCGGAGCCTGCCGGGTTTTTCGATCCAGAGCTGCCCGTCAAACTTCTGCGTTTTATCCATGGATTTATAGTAATTTTTCTGCACAACCCTTGCCGCAAGGTTCGTCAGACCGCTGTAATGCTTTTCTACGGCTGCAATAACGTCCTGATCGGGCTGCCCTGCGCCAAACGCAGCCGCACCCATACACACATATGATACGAGTGCAAGCAATATGCTTTTCATGACGTGTTCCTCTTCGCTTACGTGCCTGTACTGTAGGTCAAACCCCGCGCAATGTCAAGCCCGCAGTTCCGATCCGTCCTTGACTTGCAGCCCGACGGAGATTATGATGCATTCTCATGGACCCGGCACCCTACCCTGTACCACAATCAGCCCTTGATACGCTCCGATCCGTATTCGGGTTTGAATCCTTTCGGCCGAACCAGGAATCCATCATCAGCAACATCCTGCGCGGAAAGGACGTCTTTGCCGTCCTGCCCACCGGAGGCGGCAAGTCCCTGTGCTATCAATTGCCCGCACTCCTGCTGGACGGAACGGCAGTGGTCATCAGCCCGCTCATCTCGCTCATGAAGGACCAGGTTGACGCAGCGCGGGAAAACGGCATTGAAGCGCTCTTCATGAACAGCTCCCTGGACCAGCAGGAGATGTCCGAGGCGTACCGCAGGCTCGCCTCCGGAAAAATCAAGCTGCTCTACATTGCTCCGGAGCGGTTTGCCCTGCCCCGGTTTCTCGAAACGCTCAAAGGGCTTCGCATTTCACTTTTCGCCGTGGACGAAGCGCACTGTATTTCCGAGTGGGGACACGATTTCCGGCCCGATTATCTTTCTCTGGCTGCGATCCCCCTGCACTTTCCGCAGACACCCATAACAGCCTTCACTGCCACGGCAACGGAGAAGGTGCAACGCGATATTATCGATAAGATCGGTTTGCGCTCTCCCTATTGCCTGCGCGCTTCGTTCAACCGGTCGAACCTCTTCTACCATGTCGAGCCAAAACAGGACATCCATGCGCAGCTGCTTGATTTTCTCCGGGACCATGAAGGCGAATCAGGCATCATCTACCGGACCACGCGCGATGCTGTCGAGAGCACTGCGGCGTTTCTTGCCGCGAACAGCATCAATGCACTCCCCTACCACGCCGGGTTGACCGCGGAAGCGCGTGAAAAGAACCAGGACGCGTTCAACCGGGATGAAGCCCCCGTTATCGTGGCAACGATCGCATTCGGCATGGGCATTGACAAGTCGAATGTACGGTTCGTCGTACATGCGGACCTGCCCAAGCATATTGAGGCGTATTACCAGGAGACCGGCCGCGCGGGACGTGACGGAGCGCCGGCCCACTGCCGTCTTTACTTCAGCAGGGGCGACATTCCGAAGATCCGCTATTTCATCGACCGGATCTTCGATGCCCAGGAGCGCATGATCGCACGGGAGAAGCTGAACCAGACCATTCGCTTCGCCTCGCATAATGTGTGCAGGCGAAAACAGCTCCTTTCCTTTTTCGGCGAAACGTATCCCGGAGACAATTGCGGCTGCTGCGACATCTGCGCGGGAAACCGGGAGCAGGTCGACATCACGGAGGACGCACAGATTATCATGTCAGCCATCGCGCGCGTCAAGGAGCGCTTCGGCATCACGCATGTCATCGACATCGTGACCGGCGCTGACACAAAGCGCATACGCGACCTGGGGCATGATGCAATCATAACCTACGGAGCAGGCAAGGGAAAGGACAAGAGCCACTGGCAGTTCATTACAGGAGAGCTGCTTGCGCAGGAGTTCATCAGACACGACGGCGACCGGTATCCCGTGCTGAAGCTGACGCCAAAAGGTGCGGCCGCGCTGAAGGGGACGGATTCCCTTTTCGGGCTGAAGCGGGAGGAACGCAAGCCGCCGGATCGAAAAAGAAAAGCAGTCGCGACGGATGCCGGCCCTATTGACGCGTCGCTCTTTGACCGGCTGCGCACTCTCAGAAAAAAGCTCGCCGAGGACCACCATGTGCCGCCGTACATTATCTTTTCGGACAAGACCCTGCACGAAATGAGCAGGCGGGTGCCTCTGACGGCTCCGGAATTAAGACAGATCTCGGGTGTGGGCGATGTGAAACTGGAGCGGTACGGGGAGGATTTTCTGAAGGAGATTCAAACCTACAAGAACAGCTGACAGGCGCGGTAACGACGGATGAACACGGTTCGAAGCTTGCGGAACCCGTCTCACACCAGTTACCTGCACCCCCACTGAGTGAATGCTTTTTCCGTGCTTTCATCCGCAACAACCACAACGAAACCGGCTTCACCTTCCTTTGCAACGAGAATGCCGTAATGCAGTAGTTCAGCCTCCTCCGCCTTCTTCGCTGCTGCACGCCATACATCATCAAGTGATCGAGTGGTTATTTTTCGGCTGCTGTCGAAACCCGGCCGGACATTGCTGTTGAGCCTGGCGATGTGAATATGCAGCTGGTCCTGATTTCTCTTGTCCGGCGGATTGACCGCAAGTGCGATTTCGCTTTCATTCGCGATCTTCTTCCTGGCCGCCTCCCATGCAAACTTCCAAATGCCGTCGGGTTTTCGCTGATCTTCAACGCCGATGACCGGAGTTCGCGGTATCACGAGGCCGTGTACGAAGTCAGCCGGACACCCGCACATCTTCCTGTCGCGCATCACAATGTAGTCTTTTGTCTCCGCCCAGACATCCGTTGTTTCTCTGCACCCGCGCCCCGCTGCGCAGGGGCTTCCTGTGCGCGGTGCAATGCAGTGGTCGCAGTACCCGGGAGCGTCGACATCGATGCAGGATGTGACGATCTCAAGAAGAACATTCCGGATTGGAGTTGCTGCTGGTTTAGCGCAGGACGTGACGATGACGGAGAAGAACAGGACCAGACACAGAAGAGCAGCGCGGATGAGATGCTCATGACAATTGCTCTTCATTTCGCAGGCTCGTCGATTCATTGTATTTTCTCCTCACAGCGTCATCAGGACCAGGTCTTCGCTGTTCAGGTCCTGATAGATGGCGTCCAGCTGCTCCCTGTTGTTTGCGGTGAAGGTTATCGTGAGGGACAGATATTTTTTACCGCTGCTCGGACGCGTCTCGCAGGTGAACTCGGCCGGGGTCATGTGCTTCCGGAACACGGCGACAACCGTCGAGGTAAATGCTTCGTTGTTCAAGCCCATGACCTTGACGGGAAAGGAACAAGGGAACTTGAGGATTTGATGGTCTGAGTCCATATTCGTCAACCGAAGAAACAGAATTGGCTGCAAGCAAACGTAGAATTACGACAGGAAGACAAATTTTATGATGGTCTCTTACCATCCCCCCGACGCCCCGCCGCCGCCTGAGGATCCGCCGCCACCTGAAAACCCGGAGCTCGAGCCGCCCGAACTCCAGGAGCTGCCGGACCCGCCTGACGAGATCGAGAACCCGCCGATTGAGGCATGTCCCTTGGTGCGAAGGTCATTACCGGCCTTCTTGTACCAGTCCATGTTTCTGAGGATCAGCTTGGCAGCAGGATACACGACCAGATAGGTGATGAGCAGCGTGAGCGCTCCTTTGGTGCCCACGACCACAATGGGGAACATGGCCCAGAAGGGGATCAGGAAGAAATAGAGAAACCATCCCACGCCGGGCGTCAGAATTCCGATTACGGTGAACAGGCCGATGATGCCGAAGATGAAGGCGCCGAAGAGGATCCGTTCGGTGAGCGGCATGTTGGGTTCCTCGATATTGGAAAGGAATGATTTTTTCGTGTCTTGTGACGCCGAGGCCGTTACTTCTTCCGGTGCTTTGCCATGTTCGAGCACCGTGAGGATCGCGCTTACGCCCGCTGAGATGCCGCCGTTGAAATCACTGTCCTTGAACTTCGGGGTCATGACGTTCCTGATGATGCTCCCCGCAAGTGAATCGGGAATCGTTCCTTCCAGCCCGTAGCCTACTTCGATGCGCATGCGGCGGTCGTTCGGAGCCACGAGAACCAGGATTCCGTTGTCCTTTCCCTTCTGGCCGAGCTTCCATTCCTTGAAAACCGAGTTCGCATACTCTTCAATGCTTTCACCTTCGAGCGAGGGCACGGTGAGCACGGCTACCTGGTTCGTTGTCTGCTGTTCATGGGCCTTGAGCTGCTCCGTTATGGAACGCCGCGTATCGTCGGTCAGGATCTGGGCATTGTCGGTCACGCGTCCCGTCAGATACGGCACGGTCATGCCGGAGGCAAGAGCCGGGACGAGAAGCAATACGGGTATGAGCACCCTCTGAAAAATATTTTTCATGATCCTTTCTCCTCGATGACGGCATCAGGAAGCTCATTCTCCGGGGAAGAACCGGTTGACGTGGCTGCAAGCCTCTTTTCCAGCCCCTCGAGCCCGCTCTCCAGCGCAGGGGCTACCCAGCCCGCTGCAAGGGCGGCTGTCATGCCGCTGACAATTTCATGCATTGCCTCCCTCGTCAGCCGTTTGTCCAGCCCTTTGTCCGGCAGCAGCACAACCTGCCGCTCAAACATGCTGACAAGCAGCAGGATGCCGGTTCGTCCGCGCGTAGCGAACAGCTGATGGTCCAGAAAAAGCGCCTGCGCGTACTGCCGCACCTCGACCTCTGCGCGGTGCGCATCGAGCAGGAGCCGGGCGAGCGCCGGCACGGCTATGCAAAGCAGTGCGCATGCGGCGCCGACAAGAAGCGTTGTAACGACGGCGGTCAGCACAGCCATGCCCGAGGGCCATCCCGGCCTGAGCTGACTGAACAGCATGGCCGCGAGCCCGCCGGCTGCCGCGCCCAGGGCAAAAGCTTTCCACGGCAGCTCGTGATAGCTGTCGCTGCGCTCGATCACCGCAAGCACGACCTGCACGCCTGTCCGCTTTTCAGTTTCAGCAATCCGCTGATTGAGTTTCGTCCGTTCTTGATCATTCAGATACTGTTTCATGGAGACCTCTTGGACGGGGCATTTGAATACTATCGTTATTTACATTCTCATAATCGAAACACTATCCAGAGCGTCATTTCCGAGGCCGTGATCGGGAATCTGGTGTTAAAACATATCCCCGTTAGGGGCAGTCGGGGATGACCGATAGGCATCCTCTCAATACGATTATGGGACTGTTAATACATCTTCAGGTTTATTCATCCAGATCGCGCACCGTGCCGTCCATGTTCTTTCTGACCAGAACCTGGCGGGGCTTCGCGCCGTCGGCAGGGCCGACGATGCCGTCCTCTTCCATCATCTCGATCATGCGCGCCGCGCGGTTATAACCGACGCGCAGCCTTCGCTGCAGGAATGATGTTGACGCCTGGCCGTTCATCTGCACGAGCTCCACGGCGCGGGCGTAGTGTTCGTCGCGCTCGCCGTCCTCCACTTCCGCAACCTGGGCCTCGACCACTTCCTTCACGCGCTGCTGAAGAAGCTCGTAATTGGGCCTGCCCTGTTTCTTGACAAACTCGACGACGCGTTTTATTTCGGCTTCAGACTCGAAGCACCCGTGCACACGCACGAGGTGGGCGGAGCCGGGCGGCAGGAACAGCATATCGCCCATGCCGAGCAGGTTCTCGGCGCCATTTGCGTCGAGAATGGTGCGCGAATCGGTTTTGGAGGAGACCTGGAAGGAAATCCTCGCCGGGAGGTTCGCCTTAATGAGGCCGGTGATAACGTCCACGCTCGGCCGCTGGGTCGCAACGATAAGATGGATGCCGGCAGCGCGCGCCATCTGGGCCAGGCGCATGATCGAGTCCTCCACCTCGCGCTGCACCGTCATCATGAGGTCGGCAAGCTCATCGACGATCACCACGATGTACGGAAGCCGCTCTGCCTCAGGCACCGCCTTGTTGAAGGTCTCAATGTTCTTGGACCCCTTTTCCGCAAGCTGCCGGTACCGCCGCTCCATCTCGGCCACGAGTGCGCGAAGCGTTTCCGCTGCCTTCTTGGGCTGGGTCACGACCGGGGACAGGAGATGCGGAATGTCGTTGTAGAGCGAGAGCTCGAGCATTTTGGGATCCACCAGCACAAGCTTCACTTCGTTTGGCCGGGCATTGTACAGAAGCGCAAGAATGATGGAATTGATGGCAACGCTTTTGCCCGAGCCCGTGGCGCCGGCAACGAGAAGATGCGGCATCTTGTCGATGCTGCTCACCACGGACGCGCCGAAGATGTCCTTGCCGAGCGGGATCTTGAGCCTCGATTTATGGGACTGGTACTCGGGCGACTCGAGAATCTGCCGGAAGTATACGGTCTCGCGCGTGTTGTTCGGCACCTCGATGCCGACCGCAGCCTTGCCCGGGAGCGGGGCCACGATGCGCACGCTGCCTGCCTTCATGGCGAGCGCGAGATCGTCGGCGAGATTCACAATCCTGCTTACCTTCACGCCCGGTGCCGGCTCGAATTCGAACATGGTGACCACGGGACCGGGATAGACCTGGGTGATGCGGCCCTGGATGTCGAAGTCGAGGAGCTTTCGCGCCAGAAGCTCGGACTGGGCGAACATCTCCTCTTTCGTGACTTTCTTAATCGCTGGCGGCAGGGGATCGAGCAGGTCGGGTGATGGCAGCCGGTACGGGTCCTTGCCCTCCGCCTCCGCCATGAAGCCGAAGCTGGCCTGCACCGGCTTGGAAGGCTTTTCCGCCTTCACGATCTTCGGCTTTTCAGCAGCCAGCTGCGCTGCGGGTTTCGGCGAGTCCACGATCTTTGGCGGCTCCTTGAGCGCGGGCGGCCGCTGCTTCGCCTCGCGGGCCTTCTCCCTTCTGCCGCGGTAAACGGTGACGAGAAGATCAAACTGCTGGGACAGGCTGGCATAGGTGGCCCGCAGCCATGCCAGCGTCTTCATGAGCGAAAGAGGCGTGAGCATCATGAGCGAGATGATCATCGCCGTCGTCGTGATGATGTAGGCGCCTGTCACGGAAAAGCCCTGTTTCAGAAGTCCGGCGATGAATCCGCCGAGCATGCCTCCCGAAGGCACATCCTCGCCGAAAAGCTTGAAGGTATCGCCCTGGAGTCCGAAGAAGGCGGCCGTGGAAAAGAAAAAGACGAGGCCCCCTATTTTTTTAAGATACGGATGGATCGTCTGCCCGCCGAGCATAAAGAAAACGGCCGCGACGAAGAGAAGGAAGGCGATGACGTAGGACGTGACGCCCACGATGCGGAGCAGAGCATCGGAGAGATAGGCGCCGATGATGCCGATGTAGTTTTTAACCGGGGCGCCCGAA
>DATHDE010000057.1:0-5265 GCA_035490495.1 Nitrospirota bacterium | reverse complement strand
CCGTTCATACTGCTCAACCTCTTTCGGCAGCGGCGGCCTCGGTCCCACAAGCGACATGTCTCCACACAACACATTCCAGAGCTGCGGCAGTTCATCGAGGCTCGTCCTGCGCAACAGGCGCCCCACCCGCGTGATGCGAGGGTCGTTTTTAATCTTGAACACCGGCCCGCCGACCTCGTTGCGCGCCTTCAGCGCAGCAAGTTGATTTTCCGCATCCATGCCCATCGTGCGGAACTTCAGGATCTCGAATTTTCTGCCGTGCACCCCGCAGCGCACTTGGCGGAAGAAGATCGGACCCGGCGAATCAAGCCGTATCGCCAACGCAAGTGCCGCGAAGATCGGAGCCAGGAGCATCAGGCCCGCCAGCGAACCGACAAAGTCGAGCCCCCGCTTGCAAAAGAGCGCCACGTAATCATTCGGCGTGGAATCAAAGGTCAACAGCGGCCAGCCGTTCAGATCGGCCAGCACCGGCCGGGCGATAGCCGTATCGAAAAAATCGACCGCTACGGTCGCCCGCACTCCGACCTTCTCGCAGGCGCGAATAGAATCCTCGAGCCGCGACAACCACCTCCTCGGCATCAGAAAGACGACCTCGTCGATCACGTTGTTGTCCAGAATTGCGGGCAGATCGTCGAACGAACCGACGACTCTTCCGCTGTTTATCCTCATCCCTATGAATTCGGGCTCGTCGATGTATCCGCTGATACGGAGTCCCCATTCCGGATGCTTCTCAACGCTCCTGCCGAATGCCTGCGCGCGAGGGCCGCTTCCGACGATCAGCAACACCCGGAAATTGAACCCGCGCGCCCGCATCGAATGGAGCACCCAGAGCGCAAACCACTTCTCGGTGGTCAGGAGGATTGTGACGGTAAGGAAAAAAACGACAACAAAGACACGGGAGAGAAGCTCCCATTTCAACAAAAAAGCCGCTGCGGAAAAAAGAAAGATCCCGACAATCGACGCCTCTACGACGCCGAACAGCATCGTCAGATACCGCTTCTCGCGCATGGAGGCGTACACCCCCGCTCCGCGCAGGCAGGCGAGCCAGATCGGCACAACCAGAAAGAGCATCGGCAGGTAGTCATGAAAAGGGGCGAGATCCTGCAGGAAAGACGACTCAATCTGATCGCGCAAATAATAGGCGATTGCATACGCTGCAGATACGAGCGCCGCGTCCACGCCGACCGCGGCCATATAAACGACCCGCTGATTTTCCTTCAGCACACCAATCCCTTCCCGCACGTCCGATTCAGGTAAAATAGACCGATGAAAATAGTTTGTGCGCTCGCTTTTTTGTTATCGTTTATTTTCGCCATCGTACCGAGAAATTTGCTATCAGACACGGTCACATTCAACGGACCTCCCAAACATATCGCCGCGTTCTGTGTCCTCGCCTGGCTGCTCGACCGCGCCTACCCGGAACGTTCTGGTGGCGCAAAAATCGCCGCCCTGATCGGCTATGGCGTATTGATTGAACTGGTGCAGGGCTTCATCCCCTACCGCTCCGCAAACCTCTTCGACGTCTTCATGGATGTGATCGGCATAGCGATCTACTCCATGCTGAAATATTTCGTCTCCCGAAAAAGCACTCCCGTTCGCTAAATGCTCCCGATTCCCCCGACACGGCGCTGCCGGATGTCAGGTGCCGGGATCGCCTATCGAAGCAGCCGCTCGGCCAGAACGTCGGTCAGCGGCTTCCGACCGTCCAACACGCACTGCACAACGACCTCGCTGCCGCGCACTTCATAGATGATGCGATAGGGCTTGCATGAGACCTCGCCGAATTCCCTCACCCCGATATGCGCCAGCTCCGGCGGACACGCCCCGCGAGTGGGCGTCTCGGCAAGCGCTACAACCTCCTGCTCGATCCGGTCGAGCAGCCGGTGCGCCACACCCGCCGGCTCATACCGTTCCGCATACCGGTAAATCTCCCAGAGATCGACCTCAGCCTCGGCGCCGAGCAACACCTCGTACTTCATTTGCACACCAGCTCCGCGGCCTTCTCTTTCAGTTGCTGGAAGGTCTCTTCCGCCGGTTTCACCTGGCCCGCTTCAAGCCCCGCCCGCGCCTGGGCAAGCATCTTCAGCAGCGCAAGGCTCTCCTGAGTTTTTTCATAGTCCCGGATGTCCTGCAACACAGCCTTCGCCTCGCCGTTCAGCGTAATTACCACCGGTCCCTTGCGCTCGGCGATCCCCCTTATGATCTCCGATGCATGGGCCTTCAGAAAACTGATCGGCTTGACCGCCTCGCTCATTCTCATAGCTCGCCCCCTCTGTATAAAGACTAAATATAGTCTATATTATGTCGGCGTATGATGCAACTACTTGAGCACATTGACGGATTACCCTGTCAGAACGTCTACCGTCCCAACAAAAACAGCGGCATCCCTGCCGCCGCTCCGTAAACACCAGTTTTCAGTTATCAGCCGTCAGTAGCCGGCGACCAGATTCTTACTCCTGGCTTCTTACTCCTGAGAGACCTTGACACAATTATCGTCATTTGTCATGATATATGACAACTATGACGACGGTTACGCACCAAGACAAACCGTTCTATATCGATCGGCGCCTGGATCTGCGGGCGATGCTGGAGAAGAAATCGCTTCTTCTGCTGGGCCCCCGCCAGACCGGCAAGACGTCTCTTGTGCGCCGCACCCTGAAGAACGCCAGGGTTTACGACCTGCTGGATACATCACTGTTTCTGGCAATGAGTCAGAATCCGGGCAGGCTGGCCCAGGAAGTGACGCCACGGGACAAACTCGTTGTGATTGATGAAATCCAGCGCCTGCCGATCTTGCTGAACGAGGTACACCGCCTCATTGAAGATCGCGGGGTTCGTTTTCTGCTGACCGGATCGAGCGCCAGAAAGCTGAGACGCGGCGGGGTCAATCTGCTCGGCGGCAGGGCGCGCACCCGATATCTGCATCCCTTGTCCGCTCATGAGCTCGGTGAGCATTTTGATTTGTTGCGCGCCGTCAGGAGTGGCTTAATCCCGTCAATCTATTTTTCGGACGACCCGCAGGCAGACCTGCAGGCGTATACGGGTTCGTATCTTCAGCAGGAAATCATGGCGGAAGGGGCAACACGGAATGTTCCGGCGTTCAGTCGTTTCCTGAAAGTCGCGGCCCTGTGCAACGGCACGATGGTCAACTTTACGAATGTCGCAAGCGACGCCCAGGTTCCCCGAACCACTGTGTATGAATATTTTGAAATACTCAAAGACACGCTTATCCTGCACGAACTCCCTGCCTGGCGCAAATCTGAAAAAAGAAAACCCCTGGTTTCATCGAAATTCTATTTTTTCGACGTCGGCATAGTATCGGCATTACAGGGCAGAGAGTTTCGTCCCGGAACCCCGGAAATCCGAGAGGCCTTTGAGACCTGGCTGTTTCACGAACTACGCTGTTATTGCGACTACGTATCATCAGAGCCCGTCGGGTATTGGCGATCAACCTCCGGATATGAAGTCGATTTTATCCTCGGAGATCATACGGCCGTCGAGGTCAAGGCAAAAGAGAACATCTCGGTGCAGGATTTACGATCTCTGAGGGCGCTTGCCGAGGAGAAGAAGCTGAAAAGGTATATCTGCGTGAGCCTTGAAGCTCGCCAAAGAACTGTCGGCGATATTGCCGTTGTGCCGTACATGAAATTCCTGACCTCGTTATGGAGCGGGGCGTATAAACAATAAAAAAAGCGGCATTTCTGCCGCCGTTCCAAATGCCAGTGTCTTAACCGTCAGTCGTCAGTAGCCGGCAAACAGCCGTCCGCAGTTGATACCGATTACCTACCTATCAATATTTCATGCGGAAGATATGGACCTACCCCCAGTCATAGTGCCACGTTCAATTTAGTGGTCGCAACCTGACCTTCTCCCCGAAAACTGTGCCAGTGAAAAGTGTGGAAATTTGGCAAAATGAACTACCTGAGCAGGGAGGGATTTGCCATGAAAAAGACGAAGTTTACGGAGGAACAGATCGCATTTGCGCTGAAGCAAGCTGAAACTGGCACACCAGTCCATGAGGTGATCCGCAAGATGGGCATCTCGGAGCAGACTTACTACAACTGGAAGAAGAAGTATGGAGGCCTAGGTCTCTCAGAACTGCGCAGGTTAAAGCAACTTGAAGAAGAGAACCGGCAGCTGAAGCGGATGGTGGCGGATCTGAGCCTTGACAAGCAGATGCTGCAGGACGTGCTGTCAAGAAAGCTGTAAAGCCTGCCCGGAGGCGCGCCTTGGTTGAAAGCCTACAGCAACGGTATCGGGTGAGTCAGCGGAAGGCCTGTAGTGTTCTGCTGATACATCGAAACAGCCATCGCTATAAGGCAATCAGGGACGAGCAGGCGGCCCTGCGCATGAGGATAAAGGAAATTGCTGCAGTGCGGGTGCGCTATGGATACAAACGTATTCATGTGCTTCTGAGGCGCGAGGGATGGCAGATTAATCATAAACGTGTGCATCGTATTTACTGTGAGGAAGGCCTGAACCTGAGAGCAAAACATAGAAAGAAGCGCCCAGGGGCCGCGTTGAGAATTGCACGGCAGCAGGCTGCTCGGATGAATGACACCTGGAGCATGGATTTTGCCGCTGATGCGCTGTTTAACGGCAAGCGCTTCCGGGTGTTAACTGTAGTGGATAATTTTAGTCGAGAATGTCTTGCAGCTGAGGCGGGACAAAGCCTCAAAGGAGAGCAGGTCGTGGCGGTGCTGGATCGCCTGAAATACACCCGGGGAACGCCGCGTAGCATACGAGTGGACAATGGCAGCGAGTTCGTCTCGAAAGTAGTAGACAAGTGGGCATACGACCATAAAGTGACGTTGGACTTCTCACGACCTGGAAAGCCCATTGATAATGCATTTGCGGAGTCTTTTATTGGCAGTTTCCGAGATGAATGTTTGAATGTGAATTGGTTTCTTTCACTGGAAGATGCCTGTGCTAAGATCGAGCAGTGGAGGAAGGATTATAACGAGTACCGACCGCACAGTTCTTTGGAGAATTTGACGCCGAATGAATTCGCCGGACGGCAGGTGCCGACGGCAGCATGAAGCCAGAATTTTCCACTTTTGGCTGGAGCAGTTTCTGGGGGAAGGTCAATTGAGGTATGTGATGAACTTTAATGCAGAACTAATTGAAAGACTGGCAGAAGCGGCACACATCGTTTGGATGGAAGGGAAAGTCAGAGATGGATGGTCATATGGCCCGGTGACTGACAAGGAACGAAAGATCCATAATTGCCTGGTTCCTTATAAAGAATTGAGTGAGGCTGATAAA
>DATHDE010000056.1:0-3379 GCA_035490495.1 Nitrospirota bacterium | reverse complement strand
GACTGGCTGGTGCGCATGTCGCTGCTTGCGTGGCGATACCGGAGGGAGACGTGGGGAAAGTTGGCAATATGAACAGCAGCGCGGCCGCTGAAAAGTGATCCCGTCGGTGCAACCACGCTGCGCAACGCGCTATACCTGACCTTCTCCCCGGCCCTTTGACAGGGAGAAGATCAGCTCGATGATCGATCTCCGTGCGCGGCATCCGCCGTTTCCTGTAGGTGGGCGTCCGATTCTAATGGACTGCGCTACTGCGGCAGAGCCGGAGCAGCTGGCTCCGAAATTCCCCGTGCGGCTGACAGGTCCGGGGGCGGAGGAGGAGGGGTTCTTCTCACATAGTGCCTTATGCCGGGGATGATGTTTCCATTGGCATACATGCACTGTTGATAGGCGTAGTCATAACGGCGCTGTGCCTCGCTTCCATACACCTGCCCTGCATTTGCCCCCGATGCGGTGCCCGCGAGCAGCCCGGTTCCCGCACCGATGGCTGCTCCCGCTCCCGCGCGGCCCGAGGCGGCGCCGATCGCAGCGCCCAGTCCGGCTCCCACTGCGGTGCCGACAGCAGCGCCCTGAATAGTGTTCTGGTTGGCAACTTCCTGCGGAGACAGCCCGATCTGCTGGCGTGCCCACTGCCTGCATGAGGCGTCTTCTGCGCGGAAAACATCAAAGGGCTTCCCCTGCGGCGGCAACACCATCACACTCGGCCCGGTAGGCACGGTAACGCACCCGACGAGCGCCAGAATGGCAATTGCTGATCCTATCATTCTTCCCGTTGTTTTCATGTCATCACGCTCCTATCGTTTGGGCGCACTCGGGGGCGAAGGAATGACTTTCAGCCATCCGCCGGGACATTCCTTGACATACGGATAGTAGGCTTTCGAATCAGAACAGAAATACCAGTAATACTGCTGCGGCTGCGCCTGAAACTCCTGTTCTTCATAAACAGGCGGTTGCTGCTGAATAACCACCGGTGGCTGCGAATAGTACGGGTAGGGATACCACCAGGGGCCCCACCATCCCGGGCCTATCCAGATACCGCCTCGTATATGACCGCCGTGTGCCAGCACGGGAGCAGCAGCGGCAAAGACTGCGAGCACAACAATGAACAACACAAAGAGACTTTTTTTCATGTTCAACACCTCGATTCAATAAAATGAACGGAAGCGGGTAAGGCCCTCGACTCTTTATGCTTCTTCACGAAGTTTAACGAGATTTTATTGCCTGCTTTATTTTAAGACACAGGGGGAACAGAAAAGTTGCATTTCGGGGAAAAACGATGAAATACTTTAGTTGGCTTAAACAGATTGATAATCGTTTCTCTGTGCAGTATCCGCATTATTCTCTGGCAGCATCAGAGGCAGAACCATCCCAGCAATCGAATAGTCCAGCCGAGTTTCCACGCCTGCACCGTCAGATTCTGTAACGGACAATCGACCCCCATTCGGACCGACGGGGTGCGTTTTCACGGTAGTACAGGCGCGGAAGGAATGGATTCCTTTTTGAGGTTGATTTTGCTATACTGCTTGAGGCGATGATCCGGATCAGTCTTTGTCGAAGTTCAAGGAGGCTTGTCATGGACATGAAGGAACTCGTGTTCAAGAACCGCAGTTACAGGCGCTTCCATCAGGAAACGGCTGTCCACAGAGAAACGCTCAGAGACCTCGTCGACCTCGCACGCCTGTCCGCGACAGGGGGCAATGTGCAGCCCTTTAAGTATCTTCTCTCGAGCGATGCAGATCGGAACCGCCTGATTTTTTCGACCCTTGGATGGGCCGCATACTTGAAAGACTGGTCCGGGCCTGCAGAAGGTGAACAGCCATCCGCCTACATCATCATCCTCGGGGATACAAGGCTGAAGCCCACGTTCGGATGCGATTACGGCATAGCTGCGCAAAGCATCCTGCTCGGAGCCGTGGAAAAAGGGCTGGGAGGATGCATTATCGCAACCATCCGCAAGCCTGACCTGATGAAGGCCCTTACCATTCCGGAACACTTTGAGATCCTGCTGGTCATCGCTCTCGGCAAACCCAGGGAAATCGTCGTGCTCGAGGCAGTGGGCCCGGAAGGCGACATCAAGTACTGGCGCGACAACCAGGGCGTTCACCACGTGCCGAAGCGCTCGCTCGATGACTTGATTGTGGGGTAGGTCATAGTGACCGTACATCTCTGAGACCCGGGAGGAGACACACCATGAAAAAGACATTGATCTGCCTGCTGCTGACGCTGACCGTCGCCGCCCCCGCCTTGGGAGCCGACGTTGTGCGCCTGGGGACCCTGAAGTTCGCCCACTACGGCGCGGTCTGGTACATGAAGGAGATCGCAGCGAAGTACAATATTGATATTCAGGAGCGCGTGTTCCCCAAGGGGATCGATATCATCCCGGCGATCATTGCCGGTGAGATCGACATTGCAGCAAGCGCCGTGGACGGCTCCATTGCAGCGCGGGCGAGCAACGTGCCGATTGTGATCGTGGCCGGTTTTGCCAAGGGGGGGGCCCGCATCGTGGGGCGGCCGGACCTGAAATGGAGGTCGGTTGCCGATCTGAAGGGGAAGAAAGTCGGCGTGGCGCGGGGCGGAGCGCAGGAGCTCGTGCTCCTGGCGGAACTCGGACAGCATAACCTCACCTTTTCCGAAAAACCGGGTAAGGATGTGCAGCTCGTCTACATCGCCTACGCGGACCTGAACCAGGCTCTGATGGCGAAGAACATTGACGCCATGTGCCAGTCCGAGCCGCAGTCCACCCAGGCCATCAGCAAGGGGTTCGGCGTGGAAATCATCAAACCCTACGACACGGCCGTGGGCGAGCCGATCCGCACCCTGATCATGACCGAGGCGATGTACAATGGCAAAAAGGATGTTGCCGAACGCTTCATGAAGTGCTTTGTGGAGGCCACGAAATATTTCATCGAAAATCCAAAGGCAGCGGAGCAGTATGTGCGCGAGAAGATGTTCAAAGGCCAGCTGAGCGCGGAGGATTACCGCGACGCGATGGAGAATGCGGAATTCAGCTATGATGTCACCCTGCAGCAGGTGCAGGTTTCCACCGACATCATGGCGAAATACGGGATTGCGAAAATGGCCGTACCGCCCGTTGCCAAGGACTACGTAAAGCTGGATCTGCTCGAAAAAGCGAAGAAGGAGCTGAAGGTAAAATAAAGCCGGGAGCGGTAGTTCGATGAAGAGCATCTTCGCTGTATTCAGAAATCTGCTTCACGCCACGGTACTACCTGCGGTTCTGGTCGTCATCTGGGAAATCCTTTCCCGGCAGGGACTCATAAGCCCCCATGTCCTCCCCGCGCCGACCCAGGTTTTTCTGCGGTGGATCGCCTATGCGAAGCCGCTGGAGCCTTACGATCCCGCGACGATGCACTACATCGTCTGG
>DATHDE010000055.1:0-3251 GCA_035490495.1 Nitrospirota bacterium | reverse complement strand
CCCGGCCAGACCAGCGCGTCGGATAAACCGAGGGCGCCAGCCCGGTTGCGAAAGTCCCGCACGAAGGTTGTATCGGCGCCTGACCCTGCCAGGACAAAGCGAACATGCGGTATGACCTTTTTGATCAAGACAAGTGCATTGAGAAACTCGATTTGATTCTTCCAAAGATCGCCCACGGTTCCGATGACCTGGTCCGACTGCTGCAGTCCGACACGTTTTCTGAATCGCGCGCCTGCTTCCTGCGAAGCTCTGAATTGCCGGGAATCGATACCGTAATAGATGATGCTAGTCTTGGAAGCCGCTGCAGCATAAAAAGACACGATCCTGTCCCGTATATAGCGCGATATGGTGACGACCTTGTCCATGCGGCTCAGCAGAAACCGTGACCGGACAAATTCCGGGACCTGCGCAATATACATCAGGGCCGGTCGTTTTCGCGAGAGAACCGCTCCGATCCACGACTGGATGATATCGTGGCCTCGCTGAATCGCTACCAGGGAATACGCGCCATCGCGGATGACCTGTGCGGTCTTGAATACCGATGTCAGTCCTTGTAAACCGGATCGCGGTATCAAGAAAACTTTGATCTCACCTGCTGAAAACATGCCAGCCAGCGGCGTACCGGGTCTGCAGATAATACCGACTTCTGCGCCTTTTTCGACCAGTCCCGGCAGGAGATCGCGCAGGAACTCCTCGCCTCCGCCCCGGCCGCGAAAATTATTCACAAAGAGTAGTTTCATGAATCCCGTCTAGCCGACTCAGGTTCGTTGCCAGCTGCTGTGCATTTCGTGATGGAGTTTAATTCTACGAAAGGTCCCTATGACTCGTGCCTCAGTTGCACGACCCGTGCCCGCCTTATTCCCGTCGCGTGTCATCCGAAAGCGAGTGCGGCTCAGGCATGCGTCCAAGATGCAGTTCCCACGCTTTGGCGTATTTGGCGAAAACATAATACGAGTGGAACAGGTTCAGCACCAGCCCGTGCTTTCCATCCAAAAAACCGCGCCGGAAAAAATACCGGTAGACGAATGTGGCGACAGGCCGGAGCATAAGATTGACCCATCCCCGTTTGAATCTGCTGATTCCTTTTTCCGTCATGACCACTGCTCCGAGCGTGGAATATCTGTTGATCGAAGACATATAGGAAGCAAGGTCGGGATAGGCATAGTGCAGGATGGCGTATTTCGTCAATCCCGCGGTTCCGTCGAGCTGCAGGGACTCATGCACGGCGCGCTCTCCGAATCTGGCCCTGCCTTTTCTGAACAGCCTGAGATTGTAGTCCGGATACCAGCCGCCATGGCGTACCTGTTTCCCGAGAAAGAATGTCTTTCTCGGGATCCAGTAGCCGTCGAGCGCAGTCGGGGATGACATGATTGCCCTGATTTCGTCGGCAAGCGCCGGCTCTATGGGCTCGTCCGCATCGAGGCTCAGTATCCAATCGCCCGTCGTACGATCGATGGCCGCGTTCTTCTGCCTGCTGTATCCCAGCCAGTCCTGGTGGATAACGTGAGCCGTATATTCCCGGCAGATGGCCGGGGTCGCATCCGTACTTCCCGAATCGACGACAACGATCTCATCCGCCCACCTGATGCTTTCAAGCGTGCGGCGGATGTTCTGTTCTTCGTTCAACGTGATGATGGCAACGGACAATTTTGGATGCATATTCAGCGGAGCCCCCTCCGGCAGGAGCCAGAGGCTCCCTTTAATAACGCGACCTCCCGCGGCCTGCGGCGCGAACCCCGGCAGGGGCCGGGGGATTGCAAGTCGCGGGATTCACGGGGCTGAAAACGTAATGACGCTCACGGACCAAAATCGTTGTGCCGCTCTGGTGAGCACACAATCAGAGATCACCGGCCGGTGCTTTTTTACCATCTGTTTTCATGCAAGGCTCAAAGCACGTCTGTTCGATAATGACCGCCGCTATGTAGCCTGTCCTGCTCGGCATAGTTCATGTATTTTCTTTTCCACTGCTGCAAGCGCATCATCCGCGCTGATCTGCTTCATGCATTCGTTGTCTGCGCATTTATGCGGTTTGCACGGATAACAGGAGAGACGCTTCGTCAGCACGGAATGTCCGTCGCCCCAGGGGCCCCACTTGCGCTCGTCCGTGGGACCGAACAGCGCGACCACGGGGACGCCGACTGCAGCGGCCATGTGCATGGGACCGGAGTCAACGCCGAAAAAAAGATCAGCAGCGCGATACACGGACAAATTGCTTCTGAGATCGCTTTTCCCGCACAGGTTCAGCCCGCGAAACGGTCCGTACGCTTCGATGCCCTCGTATAATGGTGCATCTCCGGCTGCACCCGTGTAAATGAAGCGTGCGCCGTATCTCTCCTGCAGAGATTTCATAACCGCACCGAAACGCTCGAGGGGCCATTGTTTCGCCTGAAGGCTTGCTGCGGCATGGATGATAATCTTGAGGTCATCGGATTTCCACCCCTGCGCTCCGAACATCCTGTGCACGGCCGTATCGGCTTCCGTCGAGGGCCAGAGTTCCAGGTGCTTGGACGAAATGGAAACGTCGACCGCCCTCAGGCAGTCGAGAAAGTTCTCCACCTCATGCTGATCGTGGCGGTAGGGAACCGGATCGGTCAACAGCATGCTTCTTCCTTCAGTGGCGAACCCGATCCTCCGCCTGATGCCTGCCGCCCATACAAGCAGGGCGCTTGAGAACGACCGTTTCAGAACAAAGGCGGCATCATACCGCTCCTCCCTGATCCGTTTTCTCATGCGAAGATATCCGGCGATTTTTCCCTGATCCGAGCGGCTGCTGTACTGATGAATCGTCCTCATTTCAAACGGAATGATTCTGTCGATGTACGGGCACCCCTCAAGCACGCTCCCGGAAAACGGCTCGATCATCAAATCGATGTGAGCCGAGGGGAACGCAGCGCGCAGACTCCTGAGAAAAGGCACGGTCAGGACCGTATCGCCGATGAACCGGTACCGCAAAACAAGTATTTTTCGCGCAGCAATCTTCATTGTCCGCTCTCGACCCGGTTCAAGATCCAGTCCACGGCATCCCCGATGGTATGCGCGCGATAATCCGGCTCGCGCACCCGCTCGGGCCGGACATTACCGGGATCATCGGGGGCAAACCCGGTCTGCACCAGGATCGCCGCGGCGCCGGCGCGCTGTCCCAGCTCAACATCGCTCCATTTGTCACCCACGACAAAGGACCGGTCCACAGCTATATCGAGTTCCCGGGCAGCCTGATCCAGCAAGCCCGTCCCCGGCTTCCTGCAGTTGCA
>DATHDE010000054.1:0-3747 GCA_035490495.1 Nitrospirota bacterium | reverse complement strand
TGAGCAGCACGCATAAAAACGATGTGAATTACTGCTTCATCTTCGATGAAAACTTCCTGGGTGCAATGACGACATCCAATGTCAACTGGGTCATTGCCAGGTTCAAGGACGCCAATTACCAGAAGGTCATGTCGGGCAGGCCGCTGGTGTACGTTTTCGGTGAAAGCGGAGTGCCGGATCTGACGGGCTTTGCCAGCGCTTCGGTTGCCGCGGGGGCGGGAAACCCCTACTTTGTGGACATGAACAACAACATGTCTTCGCCCGCGCCTGATGCATATAGCTCCTACTCGATCGGCGGCGGATCGCCGAGCGGCGAACCGTTCTCCAGTTTGATGTCCCTGGCGCGCTCGACCTATATGAGCTACAGCAAGAGCGTTCCGCTCGTGTCCGCCGGATACAACGGCCAGCCCCGGGTCGAGAACCCCGTTTCCTGGGCGGATACCGGCTGGTACGAGAGCTGGTATCAGGAGGGGACGCCGGCGCAGATTGCGCAGGAGCTCTCCACGGCTATCACGGATGTGAAGAACAATTCCAGCCGGTTTGAAGCCAATACGATCCTGATCTATGCCTGGAACGAGTTCGATGAAGGGGGCTGGATCTGTCCCGGCCTGTCCTCAGGCGTGGGTGCGAGTCCGACGTACGAGGGTGCCGCACGGCTGAATGCCATTGCGCAGGTCCTCGTGCCGTAGACCGGTGACGGAGAAGCAGCAACTGGCTTCCATAAACGCTATTAATTTTCTCAAGCCTTACATCCCGAAAGGGTTGTAAGGCTTTTTGTTGTAAGCACAGCAAACTCATGCTATCATCCCCTTGAAATACAATGTTCCATGCAAATTATGCTCACCCCGGCAAATCCTCCTCTCGCAACGCACGAAGACGATTTGAGGATGATAATCCTCCCCTCCTGCAGCTAAAGAATGAATCGGCCGTGCACGATGCAACTTTTTACAGTGGGCGGAGTCTCATACGTAAGGTGATTGCTTTTTCCCCCGGCCGGGATATACTATTTAAAGATTCGGCCATCATCCGGCCTTACGTGACGCCGGGGAAAAGAGAGGAAGGTGTTGCGTTTATGACCAGAACCGTCAGCAGGGTTTTCGTTTTATTCGCGTGCTTGCTTACCCTGTACTCCGCCCCTGCCCGCGCGCAGGATGAAGACCTGTTGTATTCGGTGTCGTTCACGGCGCAGGAACTCGATACAATGCTGGCGCCCATAGCGCTCTATCCGGATCCTCTTCTTGCGCAGATACTCCCCGCATCGACCTACCCGTCGGAGGTCGCGGAGGCGGACGCCTGGCTAAAGAGCGGAGGCAATGCTGCGGCCATTGACGACCAGCCATGGGCGGAATCCGTCAAAGCGGTCGCGCACTACCCCGACGTCCTCGCGATGATGGCGGGGAATATGGATTGGACTGCGAACGTGGGCGACGCCTTCGTTAACCAGCCCGAGGAAGTGACGGATTCGATCCAGCGGCTCCGGTGGGAGGCGCAAAGCGCCGGCAGTCTGGTCAGCAATGCGGAGCAGAACGTGGTCGTGGAAGACGATTCCATCGAGATTGTGCCGGCGCAGCCGCAATATCTCTACGTTCCGCAGTACGACGCATCGGCCGTTTATCTGCCGCCTCCTCCGGACGGCATGCCGCCGGTCATCAGCTTCGGCTTCGGCCTTGTCATCGGCGGGTGGCTGACCATGGATTTCGACTGGGGCCGGCATCACGTCATTTATCACGGATGGCACCGGCACGGCTGGGTCGATCACGCGCGCCCCTATGTCCACGTCAGAAACGTCTACATCAACAACAACAGGCCGTTCGTCAACCAGGTATGGAGGCACGACAGATCGCACGGCGATCCGGCCAGGTACCTGGCGTCGCACCCCAGCGGACCGAACGCGCGCCGCTATGCGCGCATCGGTGAAGCCCGCGGAAGCGCGGCGCCCGCCGGGCCTGCCGGAGGCCTGTATCGCGGAGGCGATGCCCGCGCCTACAGCAACCGCGGCAGGGAAAGCCGCGGCATCGTGAACCGCCTGCCCGCACCTCCTTCACCGCCGGCGAGCCTGCGGCCGCCTGTTCCCGTGCCGGGGCTTGCCGGGCGTCCGGCCGTACCCGTGCCGCCGGTTGTCCGTCGCGAGCCTCCGCCGGCGCCGCCCCAGGCAGGCAGCAGCGTGAGCCGGCCTCAGCAGCAGCGTCCTGCAACGCCGTCCGGCACGTTCGGCGGCTACCGGGGGGCTGGCGAGGCAAGGTCGCAAAGCATGCGCGGCCAGGAGAGCCGCCAGAGCAGCGGCCCAGCCCGGCCTCCGTCCCCGCCGCCAGCGAGCCGGGAACGACCGCATACCGACCGCGATTCCGGCGGCGACAGGCGGCACCGTTAGCGGGTGGGGCAACAAGGACGGTCGCATTGCATAACTCCTCTTCCTGAAGAAAGGAAATAGACATGGATACACGGCAACTAAAATCCACAGCTCATTCAACAAGGCGCAAGGCTCTCGTTCTTGCGCTTCTGTGCAGCACGGCACTGCTCATTGCGGGAAAGCTGCTGCCTGCTGCGGAAGCGCCGCAGCAGCACTTCTCGTCTCCCGAGGAGGCGCTCAAGAGCCTCGTGGCTGCGGTCAAGGCGCACGATCATGCCGCGCTCGACCGGATTTTCGGGCCGACTTCAAAAGAGCTGCTCTCCGGCGACTCGGTGCAGGACGCCGCGGAGTTCTCTGAGTTTTCCAAGCACGTGGCGGAAAAGACGGTCCTGACCAGGGAAGGGGATGCAAAAGTGATCATCTCCGTCGGCAACGAAAACTGGCCGTTCCCGATCCCCCTGGTCAAAGCGGACGGACAGTGGTCCTTCGATGTCGAGGCGGGCAGGGACGAGATCCTGAACCGCAGGATAGGCGAGGACGAACTCACTGCCATCATGGTCTGCCGCACCTATGTCAAGGCGCAGCGCGAATACGTGCTCAAGGACTGGGATGGCGACGGGATATTCGCGTACGCGCAGAAACTGCGGAGCGAGCCCGGAAAGAAGGACGGCCTTTTCTGGCGCCACGAGAAGGGCGGACCCGTGAGCCCGCTGGGCGAGTTCGTGGCGCAGGCGCGGATGTCGGGGTACAAGAAGGATAAATCCCTGTTCAAGGACCAGCCGGTGCCGTTCCACGGATATTATTTCAAGATCCTGACGCAGCAGGGGAAGAGCGTGGCCGGCGGTGCATACAGCTACATCATCAACGGCAACATGGTCGGCGGTTTCGCCCTGGTCGCGTTTCCCTCGAACTGGGGCAAGTCCGGGATCATGTCCTTCATCGTGAACCAGCAGGGGAAGGTCTATCAGAAAAACCTCGGCGCGGATACGATGAAGCTTGCTCAGGATATGGATACGTACGATCCGGACGCAACATGGACGCTCGTGAAGGAGTGAAAATCCGCGTCTGACCCGTTGTTTGATGAATATTGATAAGGCCTCTCTTCCTAATGTGGGACGAGAGGCTTTTTTGTGCCGGCAGATGGGAACAGTCTCAAATGCCGAATGAGGGTATCAGCGCGAGGAGGGTGGGTTTCGTGCATCAACCTAAACCGTTCCTCCTGTCTGTTGTTGCCATACCCTCACCTGAAGATCGTGGTGTACATCCTGAAAGTGTTGTCATTGCCCACCTCTTAGTCTTCCAAGTTTCATCCAGATATTTTCATCGAACATTACATTAAAAATACGTCCCCTTATGACTATTGACACTCTCTAAGATCAGGCATATAGTTGAAGGCA
>DATHDE010000053.1:0-21547 GCA_035490495.1 Nitrospirota bacterium | reverse complement strand
CGCAGACCTCGCTTTCCTGCGCGCGAATATCGCCATGGCAAACGGCGACAATGCCGCGGCCGTGCGCATGCTGAAGGACCTGCAGGGTGAAAAAAGCCTGGAGGGGTTCAATTCCTATAATCTCGGGATTGCGCTGCTCAGAACCGGAAATGAACAGAACGGCCGGGCCTCTCTCGACCGCACCGGCAGGATCGGGAGCGACGATCCGGCCACCCTGGCCATCAAGGACAAAGCGAACCTTGTCCTGGGCGAAAAGCTGTTGAGCGAGAATAAATTCGAGGAGGCCAAGGCGGTGCTCGACCGGGTGCTGCTCACCGGACCGTTCTCCAACCGGGCGCTGCTTGGTTCGGGGTGGGCGGACGCCACAC
Organism: Nitrospirota bacterium; assembly: GCA_035490495.1. Classification (GTDB taxonomy): domain Bacteria; phylum Nitrospirota; class UBA9217; order UBA9217; family UBA9217; genus JAJYKN01. Next base: position 21,179 of record DATHDE010000053.1, on the reverse strand, counting down.
GCGAACGGTTCGAAAGCGCCCTCGTTCCCTGGACCATCCTGTCCGAGCGCGCGGCTGTGGATCCGGCTGTGCAGGAGGCCCTGCTGAACGTACCCTATGCCTACGGCAAGCTCGGGGTGTACAGCAAGGCGGCGCTGATGTACGGCAAGGCCCTGGAAGCGTTCAGCAGGGAGATCGAAAAGCTCGGCGCTTCGATCGCGAGCGTGCGCGAAGGCAAATTTCTGAAGGCCCTTGTACGGGAGGAACTGAAGCAGGACCCCGACTGGATCGTCAAGCTGCGCGAGCTGCCGGAAACGCCCGAGACATTCTACCTGCTCGACTTGATGGCCTCCCATGACTTCCAGGAATCGCTCAAGAATTATCTCGACCTCGAGGACCTGCGCAAACGGCTGGAGAGAGGCGCACGGGACCTGGACGCATTCGAGGACATGATCGCCAGGCGAAGAGCATACTATGCGCCGCTTTTGCCCGCCATCGACCGGGAATTCCGGCGGCTCGACTCGAAGATGCGGCTGCGCCTGGAGCAGCGCGACCATATCGAAGCGCGCCTGAAGAACATGCTCGTGGCCCCGAGGCCCGATTACCTGGCAACCGCGGAGGAGCGGATCATCAGGGAGCGCCTTGCGCTTCTGGAACAGAAGGCCGCAGCCGGCGGCAAGGGAGTGCCGAAGGAAATCACGGCCCGCATCAAAAGATTGAGAGGGCTGGTGCTCTGGAATATCTCCACGGACTACGACCGGAGGTTCACGGAGGCGCACAAGCATCTTCGCGGCCTGAACCATGAAGTGGACCTGCTGAAAAAACAGTACACGGCGTTCGTCCGCACGCGCCAGGCCGCCACGCAGAGCTGCGAGGGCTACGACAGTGTCATCCGCAGCCTGCGGAACCGGATCGCTGCTGCCCGGGAAAAAGTAGGGGAACTGATGTCGCGCCAGGGACAGATGCTTGAAAACATGGCGGTGAACGAACTCACGAAGCGGCGGGACCGGCTCGAAGAGTTCCAGGTCAAGGCGCGCTTCGCCATGGCGGACAGCTACGACCGCGCCAGCAAGGCCGAACGCAAGAAGAGGTTCGAACAATGAGGACGACGTACCGGCTTATCGGGAGCATACTCGCGCTGTTACTGCTTGTAGCTGCCTGCCAGTCGGCCGGCAGCAGGCAGACGATCGCCTCGTTACGCGCCATGAAGGTCGATATCAAGGAAGAGAAGATCGAAGGCGGCCTTGAGAAGGCGATGGCGGGTTACGAGCGTTTTCTCGAGGAAACGTCGGCATCTTCCAAACTGAAGCCGGAGGCCATGCGCCGCCTGGCTGACCTCAAGATTGAACGGGAATACGGCGTTCTTTCCGGTGCCGCGGCAGCAAAACAGGGCTCCAGCGCCGCGTTGACGCCCCCGGAACGCGCCGCACCGCGTGAAGGGGCGGGGAAGACCGCTCCCCCGGTGCCTGCAGCAGCGCCGGGCGAGTCGCAGGCGGATTTTGAGAAGCGGGCGGTCCGCAGCGCGCCGGCGGGCACAGCAGAAGGAGAGGCCAATGCCGAGAATCTGGAGCGGGCAGGCGCGCGGGAAGCCATCGTGCTGTATCAGAAACTCCTTCACGATTATCCCCGCTACGAGCACAACGACGAGGTGCTCTATCAGATGTCCCGCGCCTATGAGGAGCTGGGGCAGGTCGACGACGCCATGCAGGTCATGAACCGGCTGGCGCGCGAGTATCCGAAATCCCGCTATCTGGACGAAGTGCAGTTCCGGCGAGCCGAATATCTCTTTACGCGCAGGCATTACCTGGACGCCGAGGACGCCTACCAGAGCGTGGTCCGGATCGGCAGCACGTCGCCCTTTTACCAGCTTGCCCTGTATAAACTCGGCTGGACGTTCTACAAACAGGAACTGTACGAAGATGCCCTGGACCGGTACATTGCGCTTCTCGATTACAAGGTGTCGACGGGCTATGATTTCGCCCAGACCAGGGACCAGATGGAGCGAAAGCGCATCGACGATACTTTCCGGGTCATCAGCCTGTGCTTTTCCAACACGGGCGGCGCCGCCACGCTGGTCGAATACTTCGACCGCCGCGGCAAGCGCACCTACGAGGACAGCATCTACGGCAACCTCGGGGAATTTTACTTCGACAAGCGGCGGTACGCCGACGCAGCCGCCACCTACAACGCCTTCATCAGCCGCAACCCGTTCCACAAGGCGGCGCCGCAGTTCCACATGCGGGTGATCGACATCAATCTTGCCGGAGGGTTCCCGACACTGGTCATCGATGCAAAAAAGCAGTTTGCCAGACGTTACGGGCTCAAGGCGGATTACTGGAAGCATTTTCAGCCCGACGCCCGGCCGGAAGTCCTGGCCTGGCTCAAGCAGAACCTCACGGATCTTGCGAAAAATTATCATGCGCTGTATCAGAACCCCGAACAGGTCAAGGAAAAGAAAACAAATTTTGACGAAGCGCTGCACTGGTACCGGGAATTCCTCACATCCTTCCCCAGGGACCCCGAGTCGCCCGGCGTCAATTATCTGCTGGCCGACCTGCTCCTGGAAAACCGCTCCTTTGATCCCGCGGCAAAAGAATACGAAAAGACCGCCTATGACTACCCGCGCCATGACAAGTCATCGCAGGCCGGGTACGCAGCGGTCTACGCGTGGCGCCAGCAGCTGGCGGAAGCCGCGGCCAAGGAAAAAGACCGGGTGAAACAGGAGGTCATCCGCAGCTCCCTGAAGTTCGCAGCCGCGTACCCCGAGCACGAGAAAGCGGCGATCGTTCTCGGCGCCGCAGCGGATGATCTGTACGACATGCGTGAGTACGAACAGGCGGTCGCGGCCGCGCGCAGGCTCATCGAGACGTTCCCCGGGGCAGAGCCGGGAGTCGTGCGCGCTGCGTGGCTGGTAGTCGGCCACTCGACCTACGAGCTGCGCCGCTACAGCGAAGCGGAAACCGCATACGCGAAGGTGCTCGCGCTCCTTCCTGCAGGGGACAAGGGCCGCGATGCGCTGAGCGACAACCTGGCGGCAGCGATTTACAAACAGGGAGAACAGGCGAATGCCGGGAAGGACTATCGTTCGGCTGCCGGCCATTTTCTGCGCGTTGGCCGCCTGGCCCCGGCATCCAAAATCAGGCCGAACGCCGAGTACGATGCGGCCGCAGCCCTGATCCAGATCAAGGACTGGAAAACAGCGGCAGCCGTGCTGGCCGGATTCCGCGAAAACTTCCCCGGCCACGCGCTGCAGCCGGACGTGACCAGGAAGATCGCGTATGTCTATCGCGAGGACGGGCAGTTCTCCCGTGCAGCCGACGAATACGAACGTGTGGAGCGGGAGTCAAAGGACGAAGAGCTGCGGCGGGATGCGCTGCTGATAGCGGCGGAATTGCATGCAAAGGCCGGGAACCAGGCCCGCATGCTGACGGTCTACCGGCGCTATGTGGACTCCTTCCCCCATCCGGCGGAGCCCAATCTGGAAACGCGCAGCAGGATCGCGGAAGCCCTGAAGAAGAGCGACCAGGACGCGTATCTGGCCGAGCTCAAGCAGATCGTGGCCATCGACGCGGCCGCCGGAGGCGAACGGACGCCGCGCACCCGCGCGCTTGCGGGGAAAGCCGCACTGGTTTTCGCGGAGCAGGCGTTCGACCAGTTCGCGGGAGTCAAGCTGGTCGAGCCGTTCAAAGTCAACCTGGGCAGGAAAAAGGAGCTCATGAAGGTTGCGACAAAGCAGTTCGACAACCTGCTCGACTATGAAGTCGGCGAAGTCACCGCGGCAGCGACCTTTTATCTGGCGGAAATCTACGCCGGCTTCAGCAAGGACCTGAAAGAATCGGAGCGGCCCGCAGGACTGAGCGCGCTGGAACGGGAAGAGTACGAACTCGCCATCGAGGAACAGGCGTATCCCTTTGAAGAGAAGGCCATTGCAACGCACATGAGCAATCTCGCCCTGATCTCCCGCGGCGTTTACAACGAGTGGATCGACAAGAGCCTGCAGAAGCTGGCCAAGGCCGTTCCCGCCCGGTACGACAAGCCGGAAGAGGAAAGCCCTGCCGTGGCTTCGCTCGACGGCTACGAGCTCGTCATCGAACGCCCGGAGCAGCCTGCACCGCAATCGCCTGAAGGGGCGGCGACGCAGTCGGGGACAGCGAAGGAAGCAAAGCCGGCAGAGGCCAACGAAGCGGTGAAGACGGAAGAACCGTCATCAGGAGCAGGCGACAACAGGGACAAGGGTATTCCTGATGCCAGGGCGGAATAGAACGTGGACGAATGAGTCGGGCACTTACGAAGGTGAAAGACTTTCACACTGATGTGCACCGGATTATGAATCATCATGATAATTCACAAGGGCCTCATCCGCCGTTATCAGTGTGAAGGATTTTAGGAGATGCGCGATGCAGGTTAAGAATGAAAAGCCGATAAGGCGCTGGAACATCCGGATACATGCAGTGTGGACCGCGCTGGCGGTTCTCTTCGCGCTTGTATCAGGCTGTGCAGGGAAGGCCAACATCAGCCGGCAGGCCGGAGCTTCCGTAGTTGAGCGCAAACCCGTCGAGATCCGGCCTGAAAACAGCAGGCAGGGGTTCGTTATCCGGGAGAATCCCCGCATGGACGACGAGTCGCGCGACGAATTCAGGCGCGCCGTTGCCCTGATGAACGAAGGGAAAAACGAAAAGGCCATAGAACTCCTGACAAAGGTGATCGACCGGTCGCCCGGCGTCACGGCGCCCTCTATCAACATTGCCATTGCGTACATGAGGACCGGGAAGCCGGATGCTGCGGAGAAACATCTCAAAGCCGCCCTGGAAATCGTACCCCGCCACCCCGTGGCCAGCAACGAATACGGCCTGCTGCTTCGCAGGGCCGGCCGTTTCCAGGAGGCCAGAGCGATCTACGAGCAGTCGCTCGCACGCTATCCGGACTATCTTCCCCTGCGTAGAAATCTCGGGATCCTCTGCGATCTGTATCTCAATGACCCCGAATGCGCGCTCAAACAGTTCGGAATGTACAGCGAAGGGATGCCGGCGGACGCACAGGTCAAGATCTGGATCGCCGAGCTCGGCGTGCGGCTCGGACGCGCGAAGAAGCCGGTGCAGGAAGCGAAACCGCCGGTGTCCCGGGACGCGCCGAAGACCGGAGACGCGGCGCAGGACATCCGGCAGAACGGCGACAGGTAAGAGAAAGGAGGGGACATGTATCGAAGCGCATTGCTCTGGCTTTGTCTCTGCCTGCTGCCGGTGCAGGCCGGCGCGGCCGCTGCCGAGAAAACCAGGACCGCGCCGACGGCTGCGGCGAAGGCGGAGAAACAAAAGCAGAAAGCGGACCCTGCGGATGCCAAGGAACTGTCCGGCATGTCCATCGTCGGCAATGACGAGGCACCGAAAGCCCTGTATATCGTGCCCTGGAAGGCCTCGGAAGTCGGCATGGAGACGGGGTTGAACATGATGCTGAACGAACAAGCCGCACCCGTGGACCGGGATGTGTTCATGCGGCAGTTGCATTTTTACGAACTGAGTACAAAAAAATAATGCGGTTGTCTCAGGAGCGAAAAGGAGGAATACCATGTTTATCGTACGGTTTTTTCAGAGCGGCGGGTTGTTCATGTTTCCCATTCTACTCACGCTGTTGGTCGGTCTCGCCATCGCGTTCGAACGCTGGGTTCATTTAAAGCGCGTGCGGGACGACAACCAGAAGGTATGGGACTCGCTGCACCCGGCGCTCGAAAAGGGCGAATTCGACAAAGCCCGGGACCTGGCCAACAAGGATAAATCCAGCATGGCGCAGATGCTGGGAATGGGACTGGCCCGCCAGGGAGCGGTCCGGCGGCGGGAAGACATAGAAATCGCGATGGAAGAGAGCCTGATGGAGATCGTTCCCCAGCTGGAAAAGCGCACACCCTACCTGGCGCTGCTCTCGAATATCGCCACCCTCTTCGGACTGCTCGGCACCATCATGGGCCTGATCCAGGCCTTCGGCGCTGTTGCCACGGCGAGCCCCGCTGAGAAGGCCTCGTTGCTCGCAGCCAGCATCTCGGAGGCCATGAACTGCACCGCCTTCGGCCTCATGTCGGCGATCCCGCTGCTCCTGCTCCATGCCCGCCTGACGACGAACACGGGCAAGATCGTGAACAGCCTGGAGATGGCGTCCGTAAAGGCGCTCAACACCATTTCCACGTTTGCCAAGCGTCAAATCGACAGCTCGCCGGTTTTGACGGCCACCGGCGGCGACAGGAGCTGAGCATGGCCAGACATCATTATAAAAAGAGAAGAGCTGATGCATCCGTTTTCGATACGGACATCATGCAGGTCATCAATCTGACGCCGATGATGGACATCCTTACCGTTCTGGTGGTCTTTTTGCTCATCACCGCCGTGTTCATGAGCATTACGATCGAGGAGTTGAGCGTACCGACCACTGCAGGAGGAGCGGCGGGCGAGCCGAATTTCGCCGTCGAAGTGATCGTCCGCAACGCGGGCCTGGAAATCGCCAACGGGGCGTCCGTTGAGGCCAGGATCCCGAAAAAGGACGGCAGATACGATATCGAAACGCTGTCGAAAATGCTCGCCCGCCTGAAGGAACAATATCCGCAGAAGGAAGACGCAACCGTATTGATGGAGCCCGAAATAAAGTACGACTACCTGATTGAGGTCATGGATGCGGTTCGTGAAATCGAAACGCGGGCGGCCGGAAGCGAAGAGGCGGTGAAAACAGCACTCTTTCCCAAGATATCCCTAGGAGACGCGCCATGAGAGAAACGAGGCGTATGAAACGGATGGAGCGCAACAACAGGAAAGGCGAGATCAGAGGCCTCGGCATAAACCTGATACCGATGATGGATGTGCTTACCGTCCTGGTGTTCTTCCTGCTGTTTCATTCATTCAACAGCACCATGCCGGATGCGCAGATCGCGCTGCCCGCTTCCGTTGCCGAGACCCGGCCGCGGGAAACCGTGTCGATCGTGGTCAGCCCCGACCTCGTACTGGTCCAGGGAGAGCCCGTGATCAGCACCCCGAAGCTGTTCGACGACCGTACGGGGATCGTTTCCGAAATACGGGACCGGCTGGATCAGATCGAGCGCAATATCATCGAGACGGGTACAAAGACGTTTTCCGAAGGCAAGGAGATCACCCTTCTTGCGGATAAAACGATTCCGTTCAAGGTGCTTAAAAAAATAATGTCGACCTGCACAGCTTCCGGATACGGGAAGATATCTCTCGCCGTTGTCCAGAAGGAGTCGCACAAATAGCGGGGTTGCCGTGAATACTTCCATCTTAGCAGAAGAATTGGAACAGCTGAACGCCCGGATCGAGCAGACCCGGCAGAAGAGCGGGGCGCTGGAAGGCGAACTGCGCGCCGTGGAGGCGGAACTGGAAACGTTTTCCGCAGACCGGCAGCGGTTCGAAGCGCTGCGGGACGTTTGCAAAGCGCTCGACCGGCTGGGAGAACTGAACGCGGACGGTCTCTTTTGGGAACAGGCCCCGGACGCAGCCGGACAGGTGGAGCGGGCACGGGGCCGGGTCGCGCGCTTTGAGGGGGAGATCGGCGGGATCCTCGAGAAACAGGCGTCCCTGCAGCAGCAGATCAGCCGGTGCCGGTATGAGCTGGAAGTCCTGTACGAGGAAGTCAACGATGCGTACGCGCGGGAAGAACGGCGGGAAGAAGAGTACGTCGTGGAGCGGGAGATCTCGACCGTTCCCAATCGATCGATGGCCATTCCCTGGACCAGCCGCGATGAGAGCGAACGGCGCTTCCGCCGGGCGCTGCTTGTCGCCCTTGTATTCTATCTTGTTTTCGGCACGGTGATCCGGATATGGAAACTGCCGCCCCCGGTCCGTCCGATGGTGGCCGTGGTTCCGGAACGGCTTGTCTCCCTGCTAAGAAAACTGCCGCCCAAGCCCGAGCCGAAACCCGAACGTCGCAAAGAAGAAAAGAAACTTGCAAAGGATCAGGAGCACCCGGCGGAGAAACCGAAGGAAGAACAGCAGAAACCGAACGCAGCGGAAACAGAGGCTGCGCGTAAAAAAGCGGAAAGCTCGGGCGTCCTTGCTTTCAAGGATGCTTTTAAGGATCTGATGGAGGAGTCACCCGCGGCCAGGCTCGGCGCCGAGGCGCGGCTGAGCACCCAGGCGGCAGCGGCGGCAGGACAGGCGCGGCCGAGCAGGTCAATCATCGCCATGGAGGGAGGTTCGGGCGGCAGCGGCGGCATCAGCAATGCCGCGGTCAGCAGGAACATCGGCGGCGGGAGCGGCAACGGCATCGGTGGTGTGGGCCTGGCCCGCGTGGAAAGTACGGTTGCGGGTCTCAAGGGAGAGTCGAGGCCGCTCAGCTCCGGAGTCGGGCCCGCGAGAACGGATGAGGAAATTCAGATTGTCTTTGATAAATACAAAGCAGCGCTCTACCGGATGTACAACGCGGAGCTGCGCAAGAACCCGACCCTGCGCGGCAAGATTCTGCTGCGCATCACCATCGAGCCGGGCGGCGAAGTCTCCGCATGTACGGTGCAGTCGAGCGACCTCGCCTCGCCGGACCTGGTGGCCCAGGTTGTCGAGCGTGTCAGGAGATTCAACTTCGGACCGAAGGAGAAGGTTCCCAAGACCACCATTCTGTACCCGATCGATTTCCTGCCCGGAGGCACTGCGTGAAGCAGCACCCGGTTCTTTCTTGACTTGAGGCGTGCCGAAGCGAGTCAGGGAATGATCTGCGGATGACGGCGGTCAATGTGGGGAAAATGATAAAAGGCCGGTCTTTTTGACCAGCCTTTTATTTCCCGGTGGAACTCAGGGAAGGTCGCTTCCCGGTGTCCGGGATGTTGCGGTATCGATACATGGAACATGCTTCCTCCTCCTGCAGTCGCTCCCCCAGCGGGGCCCGCCCCGTGCCGGTTTGAGGAGGGAAGGAAATGCATCATGAAGCAGGAGAGGTTCGCGATCCTGCTGCCGGAAAAAAAATATGAGGGGCAGCGAAAATAAAATAATAATAAGGCTTGACATCCGGACAGAAACCGGGCATTATGGTTTCCAGAAGTTCCGGATGTTCTTGTTGGGAAACCGCAAAGACAGATCGACTTTGCGGCATTTTTTTTGCCCGTTTCCGTGGCTTCAATTCACAAGAAGGAGGTAGCTCATCATGGAGACAGGTACCGTAAAGTGGTTCAATGATTCCAAAGGCTTTGGATTCATTACCCGTGAAAAGGGCGGCGATGTGTTCGTTCATTTCGGCGACATTCAGGGCAGCGGCTTCAAGTCGCTGGCCGAAGGCCAGTCTGTGCAGTTCGACGTTGTCGACTCGCCCAAAGGCCCCAAGGCATCCAATGTCGTGAAGCTCTAGTTTTCAGACGGTTCAAGCTTTTTTAAGGCCCTGATTATTTCAGGGCCTTTTTTTATGCCCGGGCATCTACGCGTAAAAAAAAATCCACTCCGATTCCCGGAGCGGACTTTGTCTTTCCGAACGGACGGCATTTGCCCGTATGCGAGAACCACCGCTGCTTTATGAGGGCTTTGATTCCGTTGCTGCCGGCTGGCCGGGTGTGCGGCTGCTGCCGGACCCCGGTTTCGGCCTGGGACCTGACCATCCGGAACGCTTGAGGGACTTCCGTTTCCGCTTCTGCGCCTCTAGTTGCTTCCTCTTTTTTTTGATTGAGGGCTTTTCGTAAAAGCGCCGTTTCTTCAACTCTCCGAGCACGCCGTCGAGTTGCAGTTTCTTTTTGAGGGTCCGCAGCGCTTTTTCGATATCCCGGGAGATTACTTTTACCTCCAAGATCTACCCCCTCCTCCGCCGTAACCGCCGCCGCGTTTGCCCCTGCCGCCACCGCCACCGCCGCCGAACCCCGAACGACCGCGTCCGCCGTCGGTTTTCGGCCGTGCCTCGTTCACCGTGATCGTCCGGTCCATGAGGGACGTACCGTTCAGCGTCGAGATCGCCTTTGCTGCGTCCTCGTCGGTCGCCATCTCCACGAAGCCGAACCCTTTCGACCTGCCGGTAGCCTGATCCACGATCAGCGTGACAGACACAACTTCGCCGATTTTCGAAAATGCATCCCGCAAATCCTCGTCGTGGGTGTTGTACGACAGATTTCCTACATAGAGTTTCTTTGCCATGGTTCCTCCCTTTGTGATAGTTCGCGTGCGCAGCGGGCTGCCGCAAGGCGCGTATGTTTTTCGTCCAGGCTGTTCGCGCCTGATACAGAACCAGACACGGACCGCGCCGGCCTCAAGCAGAGTGCATCGTTCGCTAACCTGGCATGCTATCGCTTATTTCGTGAGAAATGGTGAGAGCTGGAGAAGTCAGGGTGCCGACGATAAGGCGAAAAGGATTTCTTATGCGATAGAAATCCCGTACCTCGCAATGAGTGATGTGAAGATATTATAATGGTTTCGAGGCAAATTGCAAGGACAATAATCTATTGTCGGCGCTTCCATATTTATTCGAGTGTTTCATGGGTTGTTCTTTGAAACAGTATCTTGCGATCTCATTGTTCTTAGTGTGCTTGATTCATCGTAGCGGCACGACGCTGCCGCCATCATTTATTTACCTTCCGATTATTTGGGCAGACAGGTGGCTCAATTGCCTTCATTTCTGGTTTTTCAATCTAAAGATCACGTAATTTCTTTTTTATCGTAAACATATTTCGCAACATCTAATCTCTGTAGAAAGGTACAGGACGGGGACTCGCGATTGTCTATGGTATTGTCAAACAGCATGACGGATTTATTGATGTGTACAGCGAGGTGAGCACCGGGACAACGTTTAATATTTATCTTCCCCTGATCAAAGCTGATGTGCACGAAATAGCGCCCGTCGAGCAGGAAAAAGCGATTGGCGGTTCGGAGACAATCTTGATAGCGGCGGATGATGAGCTGCTCAGGGACCTCCTTGCCAGCGTACTGCGGGAATACAAGTACGACGTTATTGAAGCGAAAGACGGTGAGGAGGCTGTCAGAAAATATAAGGAGAATCGGGATCGTATCGCGCTGGTCATTCTTGATGTCGTTATGCCCAAAATGAATGGTCAGGCGGCGGGAAGTGAGATTATGAAAATACATCCCGAAGCAAAGATTCTTTTTCAGAGCGGTTATCCGATGGATATCATGAGCCAGCGGGGTCAGCTTGACGACATGAATCACTTGCTAAGGAAACCATGCTCACCTCATGAGATTCTCAAGAAAGTGCGGGAGCTGATTGATGCCTGAATGCAAGCCAGTCCCCGTCGCAGAAAAAGCAGGAATGAACCTCATCGCAGCAGCCGGACCGTCTGACCATGCCCGGCACGGGGGGGTATCCGCTTATAAAAAATGAAACGCTCCCTGATGAAAAAACGCGCGGGCCGCGCCCTTAATTTATTTTACCTCGTGATAGGTGCTCGATGCTGCGGGTTTTCTTTCATTGACAACAGAGCAGAGTACGATATTATCGACCGGCTGCCGATGCTGGCAAACCGATGGATTTCCCCTTGAGAAAGCCGCGTCACATGGACCTAACAAGGATCATCTGCTATAAAGCCTGAAGGATGCCGGAGAAGACTGCTGCATTGGAGGCGATGTGAGGGGCGCTCTCCTCGCAGTTCGATCCGATCCGCGGGAGACATCATGTGAAGCGTTTTATCCCCTTGACTATTTCAGTATGATGAGTTACCAATAAGAGAAGATTCTTGAGCCGATTTCTTTCATACGGAAGTCGGCATGATGTACCGGGAATATGTACCGACCGGGCGGGAGGGCCCGGCAAGTATTGATTTCACCGCCGGAGTGCGATCGCGTCTCCCGCACAGCGTCTCCGGCAGCGAAACGCAATCCGGTTTACGTTGTGGAGCGTATCGCGCAATGCATTTTAGTATCAGCTCTCTCCGCTTTCGTCTGCTCGTACTTGTCCTTGCCGCGCTTGTTCCCGCCTTGGGGCTGCTCGTGTACGTGGCTTCCACAGAACGAAGCAATCAGGAATCTGAACTGCGTTCAGATACCATGACAACAGCCGTATCCTTTGCCGGTTATCTGGAGCAGATGGCGGAAGGCTCGCGCCAGGCGCTTGTGGCCCTGTCGGAGCTTCCTGCAGTCAGATATCACCGGACTGCGGAGTGCAACGTCTATTTTTCCGCCCTCGGCAGGCAGCTGCCCATGTACAACAATCTCGGGGCTGTCGATCTCAACGGCAACATCTTCTGCAGCGCCGTCCCTCTCAGCGGACAGGTCAATGTTGCCGACCGTCTTTATTTCCGATCGGTGCTGGAAACAAGAGCCGCCGCGTACGGCGTGTACAATATCGGCCGGACCAACAACAGACCGGTGCTCGCCTCGGCGTTCCCAGTTTTTGAAGCGAAGGGGAGGATGGCCGCGGTTGTGTTTGCTGCACTTGGCCTGGACTGGATTAGGGAACGCCTGAACGGGATTCCGCTGCCTGAGAAGGCGACGCTGACCATTATTGATCGAGACGGGACGATTATTTACCGGAACCCGGACAACCAGGCGTGGATCGGCAAAAGTATCGCTGGTTCCGGCTTCAGCGGGCTCAGCCTCTCCGGTGAGAGCAGTGCGACCGAAGTCCCGGGCCTCGACGGCGTGAAACGTATTTACGCATCCGCGGCCGTGAAGGGTACGGGCAAGAGCATTTTCGTCCGTGTCGGGATGTCCGCCCAGAAGACGTTTGCGGACATCAACCACCAACTCGCAAGAAACTTGCTGGTGCTTCTCTTCATCGCAAGTCTCGCAGCCGCAATTGCCTGGTTCGGCGGCGAGTATTTCATCATGCAGAGGATGAATCTGCTTATGAAGGCCACGGAAGAACTTTCGAAGGGCAATCTCGGAACGCGGGTGGAGACTTCCAGCGTAAAAGACGAAATCAGCCGGCTGGGAAACAGTTTCAACTCGATGGCGGAGGCGCTCGAGCGCCGTATTGCAGAATGCCGGAACTCGGAGCAGGAGTACCGGTCCCTGTTCGAGGAGTCCAAAGACGCGATTTTCGTCAGCACGCCTCAGGGCAGGTACCTGGACATCAATCCTGCGGCAGTGGATATGTTCGGGTACTCATCGCGGGAGGAAATGCTCCGGCTCGATATCAGGACGGATATCTTCGTAAATCCCGAAGACCGGAAACGCTATGAAGCCGAGCTGCGAAAACGGGGCTATGTGAAGGATTACGAGCTGGAATTGAAACGCAAGGACGGCGCGCGCATCACGGTGCTGTCCACGAGCACGGCGCTTTGCAACGCCAACGGCGATATCATCGCATACCGGGGCATCAATCATGACATCACGCAGCGAAAAAAGCTCGAACAGCAGCTCCTGCAGGCGCAGAAAATGGAGGCCGTGGGCCAGCTTTCCGGCGGGGTGGCGCACGATTTCAACAACATTCTGACGGCGATCATGGGGTACGGGAACCTTATCAGCATGAAACTTGCGGCTTCCGACCCGCTGCACGAATATGCGGAACAGATACTTGCATCGTCCCAGAAGGCGGCCGAACTTACGCAGAGCCTGCTCGCATTCAGCAGAAAACGGGTGCTCAATCCCGAAGACGTGGACATCAACGCAATTGTCCTTGGGATGAAGGGCCTGCTGGAGCGGGTCATCGGCGAGGACATCAAGCTCACTGCCGTGCTGAGCGATCATCCTCTGATCATAAAAGTGGACAAGGGCCAGCTGGAACAGGCGCTTATGAACCTGGCCACGAACGCGCGTGATGCCATGCCGCGTGGCGGGAGGCTGGAGATATCGACGGAGGAAATGCATATGGACGGGGCATTCATTCAAAACCATCATTTCGGGAGCCCCGGGACGTACGCCATGATGTCCGTTGCCGATTCGGGGACGGGCATGGACAAGGCGACGCAGCAGCGGATCTTCGAACCCTTCTTCACCACCAAGGAGGTCGGCAAGGGAACAGGGCTGGGCCTGGCAATGGTCTACGGGACCGTGAAGCAGCATGACGGGTTCATCAACGTGTATAGCGAATCCGGGGTCGGCACGACCTTTTTTCTCTATCTCCCTCTGATGGAAACCGCGGAGGCGCAGTCTGCCGCGCAACCCGCGGCCGCCGTTTCTTCAGGGAGCGAGACGATACTGCTTGTGGAGGACAACGGAGCCGTCATGCAGGTTATGCAAACCATGCTGCACAAACTCGGCTATTCGGTCATTGAAGCTTCCCGCGGCGAAGGTGCGATCAAACTTTTTCGGGAACATGCGGACAGCGTGCAGCTCGTCATCACGGACATGATCATGCCGGGGATGAACGGGAAGGACATGGCCCGCGCACTAAAAAAAATCCGGCCCGGCGTCAAAGTGTTGTACATCAGCGGATATACAGCGGACATTCTGAAACAGAAGGGAATGGAAGATGAAAAGCTGCATTTCCTGTCAAAGCCGATCCAGCTTGATGTCCTCTCCCGGAAAATCCGCGAACTCCTGGACAACCGGAATGGTTGACCATATCCTCCTAAAAACCTTCCGTCCGCCGTCTGCCTGCCATTAATCTGTTGAATTCTTCGCTTTTTTCTGTTATTTTCCTACTTGTTTCATGAACGTTCACTGGTAAAGGAGTACTTCCCTTGAATGCATCGGATTTGCGCAAGCTCTTTCTCGACTATTTCGCCCAACGGGGGCACAAGATCGTGCCGAGCTCCTCGCTCGTGCCGAAGAACGACGCCACGCTGCTGTTCACGAACGCGGGAATGGTGCAGTTCAAGGGCGTGTTCCTCGGCGAGGACGTGCGCGAGTACAGGCGCGCGGTAACGTCCCAGAAATGCGTACGTGCGGGCGGCAAGCACAACGACCTCGAGAACGTGGGCCACACGGCCCGGCACCATACGTTCTTCGAGATGCTCGGCAATTTTTCCTTCGGCGACTACTTCAAGAAGGACGCCATCGCCTTTGCGTGGGAATTCCTGACCGAAGTAGTGAAGCTCCCCAAGGACAAGCTCTGGGTCACGATCTACCGGGACGACGACGAGGCGTTCCAGCTCTGGCAGGACATCGCCAGGGTGCCCGCGGACCGCATCGTGCGGCTCGGGGAAAAGGACAATTTCTGGTCCATGGGAGACACGGGGCCCTGCGGCCCCTGCTCCGAGATCATCATCGACCAGGGGGCGGAGATCTCCTGCGGCAAGCCCGATTGCAAGGTCGGATGCGACTGCGACCGGTATCTCGAGATATGGAACCTCGTGTTTATGCAATTCAACCGCGATGCGGCGGGCAAGCTCACCCCGCTTCCCAAGCCCTCCATCGACACGGGCATGGGCCTCGAGCGCCTGTCGTCCGTGGTGCAAAAGGTGCGCACGAACTTCGAAACCGACCTGTTCCAGCCCATCATTAAACAGATCGCGTCCCTGGCGGGCGTTCCCTATCACAAGGACGAGCAGGCCGACATCTCCTACCAGGTGATCGCGGACCATCTGCGGGCGATGACGTTTCTTATTTCCGACGGGGTGCTGCCGTCGAACGAGGGCAGGGGATACGTGCTTCGCAGGATCATCCGCCGGGCGAGCAGGTACGCCCGGCTCATCGGCATCGACAAACCCATCCTGTTCAAGCTTACGGGCGCGGTGGTCGACGCGATGCGCGAAGCCTATCCCGAGCTCGCGGACAGCAGGGAGCATGTGGCAAAAGTCGTGCTGATCGAGGAGGAGCGCTTTGCAACGACCCTCGAATCCGGCATGGCGCTCCTGAACGAGACGGCGGACAAGCTCAAGAAGACGGGTGCGAAGACCATTCCGGGAGACGTGCTGTTCAAGCTCTACGACACTTTCGGGTTCCCGCTGGACCTCGTGGCGGACATGGCCCGGGACCTGCATCTCGAGCTCGACGAAGCAGGCTATCACCGGGCCATGCAGGAACAGCGAGACAAGGCGCGCGCGTCCTGGGCGGGCTCGGGCGAAGAGAAGATCAAGGCCGTGTACAAAGAAGTGGCCGCTAAGGTCGGGAAGCCGGTCTTTACGGGGTACGAGACCATGGAAGGCACGGGAACGATCACGGCCATCATCAAGGGCGATGGAGCCGTCAGCGAGGCGCACGACGGGGACGAGGTGGAGATCATCCTCGACCGGACGCCGTTCTACGGCGCGTCGGGAGGCCAGGTCGGCGACCTGGGCGAACTGCTCGGCGAGGCGGCAAAGTTCGAGGTCGCCGATACGCTGAAGCCCGTTGAAGGACTGATCGTTCACAAGGGCACGGTGAAGCGCGGGAGCTTCAGGACGGGCGACGCCGTGCTCGCCAAGGTCGACGCCGAACTCCGGCTGGACACGGTGCGGCACCACACGGTTACGCACATCCTGCATGCCACGCTGAGGTCCGTCCTCGGCGAGCATGTGAAGCAGGCGGGCTCGCTCGTTGCACCCGACCGGCTGCGCTTCGACTTCACGCACTACACCGCGCTCTCGGAGCGGGAAAAGGAGCGCATCGAGGAGTTCGTGAACGAACGGATCATCGAAAACCATGCCGTGGACACCGCGGTGCTGCCCATCGACCAGGCCATCGCCACGGGCGCCATGGCCCTGTTCGACGAAAAATACGGTGACCTTGTCCGCGTCGTCACGGTCAAGGACGTGAGCAGGGAGCTCTGCGGCGGAACGCACGCGAACGCCAGCGGCGACATCGGCTCGTTTAAAATCGTCTCCGAAACAGGCATCGCAGCCGGCGTGCGCAGGATCGAGGCGCTTGCAGGCAGGCGCGCGTACCAGGCCGCGAAGGCGGACGAAAAGGATCTGCGCGAAATCGCCGGGCTGCTCAAAGCGTCGGATCCGGACATCGTCGGCCGCGTGGAAAAGACGCTCGCCCAGTTCCGGGAAACGGAGAAGGAGCTTGACCGGCTGAAGCACAAGCTCCAGTCCTCGCAGGCGGGCGACGTGATCTCGGCGGCTCGGGAAGTCCGCGGCATCAAGGTGCTCGCAACGCGCGCGGACAACGTGGACGCCAGGGACCTGCGCGATTTCGGGGACAAGCTGCGCGACAAGCTGGGCTCGGGCGTCCTCGCCGTGGGGTCGGTCAAGGACGACAAGGTGAGCCTCATCGTCATGGTCACGAAGGACCTGACCCCGCAGTACAATGCGGGAGCGATCATCAAGCAGATGGCCGCGATCCTGGGGGGCACGGGCGGGGGCAAGCCCGACCTCGCACAGGCCGGCGGAAAGGACCCGGCAAAGCTGGACGCGGCCCTGGATGCGTTGTATACTATAGTAGTGAAGCCGTAGCGTTCCTGCAGTGCATGCACAACAGCACAAGGAGGCTAACATGATCGTATCCGAGGTGATCAAGAAGGCGATGCTGGTTGGTCTGGGCGCCCAGGAAAAGGCCAAGGAGTTCATCGACGAGCTGGTAAAGGCGGGTGAGCTCTCGAAGAGCGAGGCTGCTTCGGTCGTAAAGGAGTGGGCAACGAGGGCCGAGGACAGCAGGAAGGAAATGGACCACAAGGTCAAGGATGCGATCGCCGCGGCGTTTGAGAAGATCAATATCGCGACGCGCGACGACATCGCGAACCTTGAGAAAAAAGTCCAGGGGCTTGCAGCGCGCATAGCCAAGCTCGAAGGGGGCGACGGCAAGGGCGAAAGTTAGGCCGCGGGGCAGGCGCGGCATCAGCGGAGGCGCGGGAGCGGATCTTCAGTCGCAATATGAATACGATCGGCAAGAAAGCGAAAAAAATACCCTGGTGGGTGTTTCTGACAGCAACGGCGCTGCTTCTGGTCGTCATTCATTTCTACATCGCCTTGTTCGTGCCGCCGACCAAGGAGAAGAACTGGAAGGAAGTCCAGGTCACCGAAGGAATGAGCTTCAAGGCCATCGCGGCGACGCTCCGCGATGAGGGGCTCATCCGCTACCGCGGATACTTCGAGATCATCGGCCGGCTCCAGGGCATCAGCAGGAAGGTGCGCGCGGGCTACTATGGCCTGAGCACGAACATGAGCATGTGGGATGTGCTCGACGCGCTGCGCAGGGGCCAGATCATCGAATACGAGGTCGTCATCCCCGAAGGCTACAATATCTACCAGATCGGGTGGACGCTTTCCGGCACGCCGCTCATCGGCGAACCGCATGAATTCATCGATCTGGTGAAAAACAAGAAATACGTCCACTCGCTGGGCATCAGCGCGGATACGCTGGAAGGATATCTCTTTCCGGACACCTATTTTTTCCCCAAAGGCATCAAACTGGAAGACATCCCCCGGAAGATGGTGGCTCGCTACCGGACCGTGTTTTCGAACAGCATGCAGCAGCGTGCTGTTGAACTGGGGATGACGGAGAGCCAGGTCATCACACTCGCATCGATCGTTGAAAAGGAGGCCAAGGTCCCTGCGGAACGGAAGCTCATCTCCGCCGTGTATCACAACCGGCTGAAGCAGGGAATGAAACTGCAGGCCGACCCCACCGCCGTCTACGGCACCAAAGCCTGGGTCACGAATGTCACGAAGGACGACCTGAAGCGCCGCTCGCCGTACAATACGTATCTGCACAAAGGGCTGCCGCCCGGGCCGATCGCGAATCCGGGAGAGGGCGCGATCCTCGCAGCGCTCTATCCCGACTCGGTGGATTATCTTTTCTTCGTTGCCCAGGGCGACGGAAGCCACTACTTTTCGAAGGATTTCAGCTCCCACGAAAAGGCGATCGGACGGTACCGTTCGAACAGAAGCAAGAACAGACAGCACGATAAGAAAGTGTCAAGCAGCAAGTAGCACGGGTCAAGCACAGCCTGCAATAGTGCAAGTCAAACCCCAGCGATGTTCCCGCTGTTTCCACCTCATGATGATTTTCCTTCATCAGGCAAGAATTAATAATGGCCTCATAATTATCCGGACACGCTTCAAACTGTCATCCCAGAATAGTTCTGCCGGGGATATGGTTTTTTAACACCGGAGTGGAGCCCTCTCCGGCAGGAACCCGGGGATTGCAAGTCGCGGGATTCCCGGTTCAGGCTTCGGGAATGGCTGCTTTAGAGGTTGCTTCTGGAATGACGTTTTGAGCCGTTCAGTCGATTTTGATTGCATATCCCTGGAAATCCGGGACCGATGCAATGATGTTCCGCAACAGGGATGCATCGAACTTGCCGTACGCCATCGAATCGTCGAAAAACTTGATGGTCTTTCTGGTCGCGTCGAGCGCAAGTTTCCCCCCGCCTGCAACGGACCATGCTGTGTCGAGGATGGAGTAGCTCTTGTGCTGCGCATCCCAGTTCCCTTCCAGACCTTTGTCCAGGCAGAACCGTTCAACGATGTTCGCGTGGTACTTCGTGAAGTCTTTGGGGGAGAGAATGAGAACGAGCGCCTTTTCGTGCCTCATCAGGACGAACTTGCCCATGATCAGGGAAGGGGTGCGCGCTTTGACTATGGTTTCGTAGTAGAAGGGGATGTAGTTGATGAGCGTATAGGTCATATAAATGTCCATCCTGTCATTTATTGCCATCCACTTCGCGCCGCAGATTTGCATGTTTCGATCGTGACTTCGGTGGAGTTGACGTGATCCGTTTCGTCTTCGCCACGGTTGACTGAGTCGAAGTCAGTGTAATTGAACGGCTGTTTCATGCAGCAGCATTCCGACATAAATATTGATTCTGTCCCACGTGGTCACCTTTCTTGCGTGCCCAAGAAAGGTGGCCCAAAGAAGGGCCCCCGGCGGAAATCCTTAACGGCAGGCTCGGTTGTCCTCGCTCCATTTCGGAAACAGCCTGCATTCGCGCTTCGCACTCATAAGCGCTGGCCGCAGGCTCGCCTAACCTGTGGCCTCGGACATCCGAAATGTTTAACCCTCGTCCTCGGTCGCCTGCCTGAATTTCCGCATGGGATTAGAACCAAATATAACCCATTCATCCCTAATGCGTCCCTATGAAATTTGTAGTGGCCAGGATCGGTAAAGGGCATTCTGTTTTGTTTATTACATAAAAAGATAAACATAGCACGCGAAGAACACAGCTGATGCGCCGACGGCTGCGGCCAGGGACCACAGGATGCTCCGTTTCTGCGCTGCGAGCGAGAAGGTGGCGATGATGACCGCGGCCTGTGCGCACAGCATACCGAAAAAGAACATCTGGCTGCGCTTGTGATGCCGCTCCGCATCCAGGTTGCTTTTGTGAACCTGCAGTTCATAGAGATTGGCGATCGCCTGATTCAGGCGCGCTTCAGCGTCGTAGCGCGTTGTCGTGTACCGCAATTTGGCAGCCGTAAAATCGCGGTTCAGTGCCTTGTCAGCTCCTGCCACGAACTTCTCCAACTGGTCGATATCCCGGTTGATGGGATCGAGCGCGGCATCCAGACCGCGCGAAGCATCCTGAGCCTTGTGCAACGCCTCGGCAAGGGCCTGGTCGCTTACGCGGTCGAGCTGGGCAGCGATCTGGGTGTCAGGCTTCTGGTCCGCGACGGCGTCCATTGCTGCCTTCATGTTTTGGTCAATGGGGAGCGATACGTCGACCTGCGGCACCTCGCCTTTCTGGAGCGCTGCAAGGGTCAGCCTGCCTGGGGGCGAGTCCGCGGCTATGCCGGCTTTCCTGAGCACCGCCGCATCGAGCGGACGGACATCGGCAATGCTTCGCAGCATCTCAAGGGAGCTCCGCTGGAGAGCGCCGCGCAGCCGCTTCGCCTGGAAGAAACCCCACTGATCGCCGGCCTTGGACTGCAGCTGGGCAGCATATGACCGGCTGTACTGCGCGCGGGTCATTTCGCTTGATGACAGGCCCGCCAGTGCGGTCGCGAGCACCGTCATCACCACCGGCGTGGCAACGAGTATTTTCCCCCACAATGTCTGCGGGACTTCGGCTTTCAGTGCATCGGGTAAGGCAAATTTGGACATGATTGGACCTCACATATGGATACTGAATTTAGTCCGCAGCCTGCTCGCTTTTCAACTGGCGTCGTGAAGATGTTGTGCCGTGTACATACCACCAAGCGGTCGTAAAGATCCACTATTTCCCGTTCAATTTTTTCTCTATCTTTTCTTTTAATTCGACAAATTGTTTTTGGGTAAAATATCGCCCACCAGCGAACTCACAGCAGAAAAAGATGCTGGATCCAGCTGATTCCTGAATAACATTGTTTATCATTCGGAGTGCTTCGGATAGGTTCTTGTCATTGTAATAATAGAGCTGGGTGAGGTTAAACTCCGCAATACGGGCATCACTATTCTGGTTGAAGTATCCTGCTTTGCCCGCAGCACCGGCCAGTTTCCCTTCGGCCCAAGCACCGGTCGCTTTTTGTGCCATTGCCTTTCTATACCAGAATTCCGCTTTTCCCC
>DATHDE010000052.1:0-5007 GCA_035490495.1 Nitrospirota bacterium | reverse complement strand
TTTCCTGTATATTTTCCCGTGCTGATCAAAGTAGCTCTCGGATTCAGAGTACCGTCGCATGATGTTGATGTCGTTATATTATTCACATCTACATTAACAAAATTGTATGTTGAACCCTCATACACCGTCAACTTTTGACAGGGTGTTCCGTCGACTCCGACGCTGTTCACGCAGCTGTAGACGGGGTCATACGTTGTCGTCAAACCGGAATAGAGGGTGCCGCCGGCACCAGCCGGGACATTGCTCGCCATGCTTGCCGAAGTGTCGACGAAGATCAGAACGTTCGGTTCAACGCCTGTGGAAGTTCCGCCGTAGATTTTTGTGTCTCCGCAGTAGAGATCAGGCCCGGCAATGACTGCGTCCGGAGCCCATGAGGCTGCCAGCGCCGCAATAAGCAGCATAATGGAACCGAGTATCTTTTTCATGGAATAACTCCTTTCAACCTGCAACGGATAGCAGGGGTGCTCACTCCTTCTTTTTTTTGACCGTAGAACCGGCCACACTATGTAAAAAGAAGAAAGCTGCTGAAGATAATCCAACGATCCACCTCACTCTTCCACAGTCAGGCGCTGCTTCACTTAGCCACACTCTGGTCGATCAATTGGTCATAATTTATCCTGTTTCCCGTGGCCCACTCCGGCAATTCCTTAACGTCAACGGTGTAGTTTCCGCACGATCCGTCGGATTTAAGATTCCCCTGCCATCTGCCTTCCGCGTTCAAGTGCTTCAGCGCGTCCTCGCAGGTTACATGCCGCAGGCGTTCCATTCGCGGCTGGCGCCGCCAAAAGTCATCTTTTGACAATCTGAATAAAAGCAGGTTCCATTTATATTCACCCTTATAGACGGTCTGCGGATCATAGCCGGTCCCGAGTGACGTCTTGTTTTTCTGCTGTGCAACGCTGTTTACTGCAAACGTGGTACTGAGAGAGATAGCAAGAACCATTAATAAAAACTGTTTCATAAAAGCCTCCACATTTTTTGCGATCGGTCCTGCTGCCAACGTGGTTGAAGGATGCGATGCATGCTAATTGCTTACCACCTGAATGATATTCCTCTCAATAACGGATTGGGCATTATTCGGTCCGCTGTCTGATGCGACTGCACTAAAATAAATGCCGCTGAATTTCGGGTTTCCGTTCGCATCCACATCTGCGTCGTACATGGATCCTGGTGGCAACGGGCCCTTACTTAAAAATATCACCGTAACAGTGACCGAACTGGAGCCGTAAGATTCCGTCGCTGACCATTGTGAGGCAGTGCCCGTAGAGTTTGTACAAGCAGATATAAGCAAGCACGCAGCGGTAAGATTTGTTGGGTTCGATGCATATGTCACTGCTGAATCCGCCATGGAAAAAGCTGTTGCTGCGTTACGATAATTGCCGGCTATTTTCAGATCTGTTGATGATGTGTCTAGTGCCCATATCCCGAGGAGTGTTAATATCACGAGCAGCACAAGGGCCATGATCAGGGCGATGCCCCGTTCATTTCCCTGTTTGCGAGAATACGAAATAAATAGCACACCAGATTTCCTGTTCAGCCTGGCTGTTGATCTGTCTGCACATTTCATCATAAACCCCTACCGGTTTCTTAATTGAATAATCGTTTCCATCTTTCTCGTTTTTGGCATATTGCCGGACAGAGTGACTGTTGCCGCCGTCTGGCCTGTTACTGTTACCCGAACTGCACGTATCTTGCTGAGCATAGTAGTCGTCGGCGCATTTACTTCATTCGGCAGCGGATATCCATCCAGGAGGTATTGCAATTGAAGGCCATTTAGCGCCATATTTTGAGCGATTACGTTGGTTGTGCCGCTTTCATCAATCCTCATAAGACATTGTTGCCCTGCAGGGCAAGTTCCGCTGTTGCCTATGTAGTATTGAATAGTATTAGGCGGCGCAAAAGCCGTCGCAGAAGAGACTTTACAAATAACATCTCCTGTTCTGAACTCAACACCCGTCGGATCGGTGTATCCGGTTACAATATTTAGCGTGATGGATGTCCCCGGAGTTCCCGCAACTTTATAAATTCTATTTGTTCCGCCTGGTTGAGTCTTGTCAAGGGGATGGAGAATCCTCACATAGTCGTTATTGCTGAATGCGCTTGCAGATCCGTCAACGTCAACAGGAAATGTATTCGGTGAGGCGGTCCCAATCCTCGGTGAAGATGAAGGGGTTATTCTTGTTACTATGGCAGACGGGCATCCGGAGCTGAGGTAAATACTTGTCGATGTCGATCCAGCGCTGATCGGCGTACTGCCGGGGGCGAGAAGCAAACCAGCGATCCTTATATCCCTGCTCATACTGTCCATTGCGATTCGAAGATTTTGCTGCACCTCAACGGTCTCATCAGAAGTATAGGCGGTTCGCTGGTGGGAAATGTAAAGTGAATACATTGCTCCCATCACAATACCAAGCATTGCAAGGACCATCAATAGTTCGATCAACGTAAAACCACGCGAACCGTTTTGAGCATGCTTTTTCATCTAGAGCACCATTTTATGCGTCGTATATGTAGCATTTTTCACTGTTACCCGGATTTGTGTCATTCCGGTAAACGGGGTCCCGTAATACGTATTCGCTTGAATGTTATAAGATGCTGAAAATGTTCCCGCACCAGTTACACTCACACTGCTGACGATTTGTTGAGTTCCACTTGTCCAGTCAGTGAACTGATATGATCCCGAGGAATTGGTATTTAAAAGTGGGTCATCTATATCTCGCGCACAAATCTCCTCCGCCACCTGTTGGGCGAGATAGCTGGCAACTGACACCTTGTTGGACACTGAATTGGAATTCAATGCGATGGATTGCATCGTAGCTACCGCCAACAACCCCAACGCCAGAATAGATATTGCAATGAGCAATTCTATAAGAGTGAAACCACTTTGTTTTCCAACGCTATGTAATCGATTCACAATCATGCAAATCTTCCTTTGGAGTTATTTACTATACTGAAAAATTATTATCTATTGAACTTAAAGCAATACTCATACCACTCTTAAATCTTTGTTTTTACAGTAGGTTATAATGGAATTACATCTCAAGAAGGGAACTACAGATTCACAAATAGGTAATTAATTACACAATTACGACACCAGCATATCCCACGACCTGCTCATAGTCACCGCTCACTTCTCCGGAATTCATGTATTTGACCAATTCCGCTTTTGACGCGCCCAGGGCTTTCGAAGCAGTCATCACGGCAACAGCGGGCCCATACCCGCACATGGTTATTCCGTACATCTTCACTGTTTTGTAGAGGCCTTCGGGGTCGAGATTGAGGATGTGACGAATCGCTTTGAAATCCTTTTCCTTGGCAGTAGCCGCTCTTTCGTAATGGCTCATATCCGAACTCGCAACGAGCAGTACGCCCTGCCCCTGATAGAGATCGGTGACAGCGGACGCCACAGCCCTGCCCAGGGCAACGCACGTCTCGAACCTGGCATCGAGCACCTGGATCGGAACAATCTTGAACTTTTCCTTGAAATGCTGAAGAAACGGGAGCTGGACTTCGAGAGAGTGCTCGCGCAGATGCGCAAGACTGTCAGCCCGGACGAGAGGTGATTTTGACAGAATGGAGGATGCCAGTGCTGTCTCGATGGGAACCGTACCGAGGGGCGTTTCCCATTCGCCTTCGGCCATGATCGAAACCGCTGCGCCCAGACCCGTGTGGTTCGGCCCGATCAGGACGATAACATCGGGGATGACGATGCTGGAATAGACCGCGCCTGCAACAGCGCCGGAGTACATCAGACCCGCGTGCGGGGAAACGATGCCGATCGCTTTCTTCTGCTCGGCAACGGGAATGATGAATCCATCAACCTGTTTCCTGAGGGCTTCGTGTGTACCTTTGTAAAATTGTCCTGCTACTGCGGGATGACGGAGCATGTCGTCCTCCTGCATGAACGCCTGGTGTCAGCCTTTGCTTGAGTCCTTCATCTTGTCAGCCGTGCCCTTGGAACGTACGTCATAATAATGCTGGAGTACATCAAGCATGCGGGGATGCTGGGAGATGATCTCCCGCAGCTTGTCCTCCGTGATTTCCAGGAGTTCAGCGTCCTCGGCCGTTTCAACGGTCGCGGTGCGCGGTTTGCCCGTTAAAAAGGACATCTCTCCGAAAAAATCCCCTGATCTGAGCACGGCAAGATCAACCCGCTCTCCCGATAGCATCGCGGTATACACCTTTACCGAACCGTTCGCGATGAGGTAGACCGACTTGCCCGTGTCGTGCTGCTCGATGATCGGAACCCCTGCGGGCAGCGGATGCACGTTCATGACCTGCGTGAAAGCGTTGAATTCTTCCTGCGAAAAGCCCGCAAAAAGCGGGATCACGCTGCTCGCGGGCCGCTGTGCCTCCTTCTCCCCCTGTTCCGGCCTGTTTTCCTTCACCGTCTTGTTCGAATGGAGTGCGGCGATGCACTCCTGGGCTTCTTTATTGGCCGGATCGAGTCTGAGCGCCAGCTTGTACTGGGCCAGCGCCTTGACCACGGCGCCCTTCTCGGCATAGAGATCGGCCGCATACATATACTCCCGCACCGCCTGCGGCTTCTGGTTCAGCTTCTGGTGCGCGTCGCCCATGCGAACGCGGATGATGGGATCCTTGTCAATGGTAAAGAGCTTTTCCATGTCCGCAATGGCCGATTTCCAGTCGCACTTGCTGATGCATTTCTGGATCGCGTCGACGAGCCTCGGCTTTTCCGCCGGATTCGCGGGAGGGATGTTCTGAACGGGCGGGACAGGACGCGGCTTCGGCGCTGCTGCAGGCGCGGTCTGCGCAGCTGCCTTCTGGGCGGCTTCCATTTTCAGCCTCGTCCCGCGTTCCCGCGCGTCGGAGAACTGCTTCAGGACGTCGAGCACATGCGGCCGTTTGGCGAGGAGCTGCCGCAGCTGTTCCTCGGTCACTTCCAGAATATCGGAATCCTCCGTTGTTTCGACCGTAGCTGTCCGGGGTTTGTCGGCCAGAAAGGACATTTCACCGAAGAAATCGCCGGGGTTGAGCACCGCGAGG
>DATHDE010000051.1:0-8361 GCA_035490495.1 Nitrospirota bacterium | reverse complement strand
CCGGCGGGGTGAACGGATCCGGTTCCTCATCAAGAACATGTTCGGCCAGATCCAGGTGCTGCGCGTGTTCGGTCCGGGCGCTTTGCATGCCTTCTTTTTCTGGGGCTTCGGCCTCCTGTTTATCGGCACGCTGCTTGTCATGGCCCAGGCCGATTTCACGGATATTGTCTTCGGCTGGGTATTCCTCAAAGGCACTTTTTATGAAATATTTTCCCTTGTCCTCGATGTCGCGGGGCTTGTTGCGATCATCATGCTTGCTGGGCTTCTGATTCGCCGGTTTGTATTCAAGCCCGAAGGACTGGAAACGACGCGCGACGACTACGTCGCCCACGGGTTGTTGTTCGTCATCCTGATAACCGGCTTCATTATTGAAGCGCTGCGCATGGCGGACACGGAATTGCGGCAGCACGCGGATTTTGCAGTGTTCTCACCCGTGGGCATGGGTCTGGGGCAATTGTTCCTCACTGCATCGCCGGATACGCTGACCCTGTGGCACAAGCTTACGTGGTGGTTCCATTTTCTCCTCAGCATGTGCTTCATCGCGCTCATCCCGTTCACGAAATTGCGCCATATCTTTACGACATCCACGAATTATCTTTTTACCGATCTCCGCGCCCGGGGCAGCCTGGACCTGATCAACCTCGAAGAGGAAGGCGTCGAGCAGTTCGGTGCTTCGAAGGTGACCGATCTCGCATGGAAGGACATCTTCGATGCCGACGCCTGCATGACCTGCAAACGGTGCCAGGAACGCTGCCCAGCCTACGCGACAGGCAAGCCGCTGTCGCCCATGAAGGTGGTGAGGCAGATCGGCGAGGCAGCTTCGACCGGCCCTTCATCGGATCTCATCGCCACCGTGACCGAGGACGTGCTCTGGGCGTGCACGACGTGCTATGCGTGCCAGGACATCTGCCCGGCGCGCATCGAACACGTGAACAAAATCCTCGAAATGCGGCGGGACCTTTCGCTCATGAAGGGTTCTTTCTCCGGGGACGAGGTGCGCACTGCCGTCAATAATATAGAAGTGAACGGCAATCCCTTCGGCCTGGCTTTTGCCGAGCGCGGGGAATGGGCTGCGGGCCTCGACGTGAAGATCATGGAGCAGGATGCGAGCGTCGATATCCTTTATTTCGCGGGCTGCTTTGCTTCTTTTGACAAGCGGAACAGGGACGTGGCGCGCAATTTCATCAGGATCTGCAACGCGGCAGGAGTGAAGGTCGGCATCCTGGGCAAGCAGGAAAAGTGCTGCGGCGAGCCGCCGAGAAAGCTCGGGAATGAGTACTTGTATCAGAACATGGCGTCATCGAACATCGAGGTGATCAAAGCCTACGGCGTGAAAAAGATCGTCACGACCTGTCCCCACTGCTTCAACACGTTGAAACGCGATTACCGGGACCTCGGTCTCGACACGGATGTCGAGCACTACAGCACGTTCGTGAACCACCTTGTCACAGACGGCCGGCTGCGCATGAAGCCGTCGGAGTTCGAGTTCGTGTATCACGATTCATGCTACCTGGGAAGATATATGAACGTGTTCGAAGAACCGCGCTCGGTACTCAGGGCAGCGGGAGGCAGGATCAGAGAGATGGAAAAGTCCCGTTCGAACAGCTTCTGCTGCGGCGGGGGAGGCGGGTGGATCCTTGCCGAGGAGAAGATCGGCACACGGATCAACGCGACGCGCGTGGGTATGGCTGCGGCGACGGGCGCGCCGCTTCTCGTGTCCAACTGCCCGTTCTGCCTCACCATGTTCGAAGACGGGATCAAGACAACGGGAAATGAAGAGAAAATGAAGGTGAAAGACCTGGCAGAGGTTGTTGCGGAGAGACTGGAGAAAAATATTTGACAGGACAACAGGATTGACAAGATAAGACGGTACCGGAGATATCTGGTTTTTTTTCAAAACAGGCAATCAGATTGTATCCTGGTATCCGGTCTGCGTTTTGGCTTGTTTTTGTGAGGAGGGTGGATGAAAATTCTTGTCTGCATCAAGCAGGTGCCGGACATGGCATCGCGGTTCAAAGTGAGCAAGGAAGGGCTGTGGTACGATGAAACTGACCTTGCGTTCCGGATGAACGAATACGACGAGTTCGCGGTGGAACAGGCCGTGCAGATCAAGGAGCAGCAGGGGAGCGCTCCGGACGTGACCGTACTCTCCATCGGGCCGGAGCGGGTGAAGGAAGCGATCAAGAAAGCCCTGGCTATGGGCTGCGACCGCGGAGTGCATGTCCAGGACAACGATTCATTCAGAAAAGATCCCTGGCAGATAGCCTCCATTATCGCTGCCTTCTGCAGGGACAAGAACTTCGATCTCATCTTCACGGGCTTCCAGTCCCAGGACCGCGGATCGAGCCAGGTGGGTGTTCTGGCGGCCGAACTGCTCGGCATCCCCTGCGCCACGACGGTGGTCGGTTTTTCCCTGGAAGGAAATACGGTTACGGCAAAGCGCGAGCTCGAAGGCGGCGTGAAGGCGATCGTCAAAACGAAGCTGCCGGCACTTGTCACCTGCCAGCTCGGCCTGAACACGCCGCGCTATCCCACGCTGCCGAACATTATGAAGGCGAAGAAGAAAGAGCTGCTCACCCTGCCGGTTGCCGAACTGCTTCAAACAAAGGAACTCACTTCCACGGGCACTGCCTATCCCCCTGCGAAAAAAGGGAGCGGGATCGTGCTCGAAGGGGACGTGAATGATCTCGTCGAGAAGCTGTTGTCGGTTCTGAAAGAAAAAACCAAGGTCGTGAAATAGGGGGCCAGCATGAAGGCATTGCTCGTTTGTGAATTCCGGGAAGGGAAGCTTCTCGACACGACCTATGAACTCGCGGCATTTGCGGACAGGCTCGGCGCCGAAAAGGCGATGGTCCTCGTCGGGAGCGAATCCGCTGTTCCGGCGATCGACGGAAAGCTCTACCTCGCAGAGGGCGCGAAATACGGGGAGTATAACCCGGACGCGCACAAGGCCGTGGTTCTTGAAGCAGTCAAAAAGGAAGATCCCGACTGCATCGTGTTCCTGCACTCGTCCTACGGCTGGGACCTCGCACCGCGCGTTGCCGCGGCGCTCAGGGCAGGCCAGGTGTCCGAGATCACGGACCTCAGGGACGGGAAGTTCGAAGTCGGGTTCTGCAACGCGAAGCTGCGAAGGACCGTGGTCCCGCAATCCGGGAAAATGGTGCTCACGATCCAGTCGGGAGCATTCTCAGCGGCAGCTGCGCAGGGGAAGGCGCAGATCGAAAAGATCGATGTTTCTGCCGGCGAAAAGCGCCTGGAGTTCGCGGGCTACGAACCTGCGCAGAAGAAGGAAGTGGATCTTGCGAGCGCGGACGTGATCGTGAGCGCGGGGCGCGGCGTGGGGAAGAAGGAGAACGTGGCGATTATCGCGGCGCTCGCGAAAGCGCTGGGCGGCGAGCTCGGGGCGAGCAGGCCGGTGGTGGATGCGGGCTGGGTGGACCATGGCCGCCAGGTCGGGACCACGGGCCAGGTCGTGTCGCCGAAGCTCTACATCGCCTGCGGCATCTCGGGAGCGATCCAGCACCTGGCAGGCATGAAGAAGTCGGAGTTCATCATCGCGATCAACAAGGACAAGGACGCGCCCATCGGCGAGGTCGCCGACGTGCTCGTGGTCGCCGATGTGCTCCAGTTCGTGCCTGCGCTTACCGCGAGGCTGCAGAAATGATTTTACAACCGCAGGCGACTTCGCCGCACACGGTTTTCAAGCTGCGTTCATCCGCCTGCGGCCGGCGTCAATGTGTGCGAAGCGTGAGTGCAGGCTGTGTGTAGCTATGAAACAGAACCCGCGGTTCCGAAAGCAGTTCGCATCTGTCATCCATCCCGGAGGCGAATCATGAAACAGATCAACAAAGCAGCGGTCCTGGGTGCGGGCGTGATGGGGGCGACCATCGCAGCCCATCTCGCGAATGCGGGTATCAAGGCGCTCCTGCTCGACATCGTGCCGAAGGAACCGAATGACGCAGAGAAGAAGGCAGGGCTCACCCTGAACGACAAGGCGGTGCGGAACCGCTTTGCCATGACCGGCCTCGAAGGGCTCAAAAAGGCGAAGCCCGCAGCATTTTACGTTCCCGAGTACGCCTCGTACATCGAGGCCGGCAATTTCGACGACGATATCGCGAAGATCGCTGAATGCGACTGGGTGATCGAGGTTGTCGTCGAGAACATGGCGATCAAGAAAAAACTCTTTTCTGAGAAAGTTGCCCCGCATCTGCGTGAGGATGCCGTGCTCTCGACGAACACGAGCGGCCTGTCCGTGGAGGAGATGGCCGCGGCCCTGCCGGAAAAGCTCCGCAGGAACTTCCTGGTCACTCATTTCTTCAATCCGCCGCGCTACATGCGGCTGCTCGAGATCGTGCCCTGCTCCGCCACGGATCCCGAAGTCGTCCGGTTCATGGACGCCTTCCTCTCCCAACGGCTGGGCAAGGGCATCGTGTACGCGAAGAACACGCCGAACTTCATCGCGAACCGCATCGGCGTATTTTCCATCTGCAACTGCATCAAACACATGATGGACATGAAGATGAATGTGGAGGAGGTGGATGCGGTTGCGGGCCCTGCCACGGGAAAACCGAAGAGCGCGGCATTCCGGACCACGGACCTGGTGGGGCTCGATACGATGCAGCATGTGGCCAACAATTCCTACGAACTTCTGGTGAACGACGAGCAGCGCGAGGTTTTCAAGCTTCCCGTTTTCGTGGAGGAGATGGTGAAGAAAGGGCTGCTCGGGAACAAGACCAAACAGGGGTTCTTCAAGAAAGTCAAGGGCGAAAAGGGCGACGAATACTTCTATTATGACTACACGACGGGAGACTACGCCCGCTCGCAGCGGCCGAAATTCGCTTCCGTGGAAACGGCGAAAGCGATCGACGATCCGCGGAAGCGGCTGATGGCTGTTCTCTCCGGAACGGACAAGGCTGCAGAGTTTGCCTGGCGGAACGTACGCGATACCCTGATCTATGCAGTGAACCGGATCCCGGAGATTGCGGACGACATTGTGAACATCGACCATGCCATGAAATGGGGGTTTAACTGGGAGCTCGGCCCCTTCGAAATGATGGACGCAATCGGCGTCGAGTATTTCACGGATCGCGCGGCAAAGGACGGTGTTGCCGTACCGGCAGCGCTCAAATCCGTTGAACGGTTTTATATGTTCGACAAGGGCAAGGATTACTTCCTTGCATTCCCCTCGACCGGATACCGCGAGCTCCCGCGGCCTGCAGGCCGGATCAGCCTCAATCTCATCAAACGTACCCAGGGTGTCGTGGAAAAGAACAGCAGCGCATCGATCGTTGATCTGGGTGACGGCGTGTTCTGTCTCGAGTTCCATTCGAAGATGAACGCCATCGGGAGCGATACCATTGCCATGATCCAGAAGGCGACGAAGCGGGCGGAACAGAACGGCGCAGGGCTTGTGATCGCGAACGAAGGACCCGTATTCTCGGCAGGCGCGAACCTCATGCTCATCGCCATGGCCATCGCCGAGGGCGCGTACGACGACATCGGGATCTACGTCAAGAGTTTTCAAAAAACCATGCTGGCGATGAAGTACTCGAAGGTCCCCGTTGTTGCGGCGCCGCACAGCCTGGTGCTGGGAGGGGGCTGCGAAACGTGTCTCCACGCCGACGCAATCGTGGCGCACGCGGAAACGTACATGGGGCTCGTTGAAATCGGGGTCGGACTTCTGCCTGCAGGAGGCGGAACCAAGGAGATGGCGGTCCGGGCGATAGAGCTTGCTGCTGCGTACGATGCGGACGTTGCGCCGTTCGTCAGCAAGAACTTCATGAGCATTGCCCTGGGGAAAGTGAGCACCTCCGCTGCCGAGCTGTTCAGCATGGGACTCATGCAAAGGGGCGATGCCGTTTCCATGGACCGCGACCGCAGGATATTCGACGCCAAGCAGAAAGTCCTGTCCCTTGCGATGAATTACCGCCCGGAGCTGCCTCGTACGGACCTGAAGGCGCCGGGGAGGAGCATTGCCGCAAGCATCAAGTCCCAGCTCTGGAACATGAAGACGGGCGGCCAGATCACGGCATACGACGAGGTGCTCGCCGGCACGATTGCCGGCGTGATCACCGGCGGAGATGTGCCCGCCGGGACGCTCATAACCGAGGAATATCTCCTTGACCTTGAGCGGGAGGCTTTCCTGAAACTGTGCGGCAACAAACAGACGCTTGAGCGCATTCAGTACATGCTGAAGAAAGGCAAGCCGCTCAGAAACTAGAACTTCCGGAGGATTGTTTCCCGGCTGTGAACGAAGTATTATATTTGCGGCCTTCTCAGGCCAGGCAAGGAGTGGAAATGATCTTCATCAGGCGACAGGGTTCAAAGAAATGCTTATGACAGGATACCGGGATCGACAGGATGTATTTATCAGATCCTTGTCCTGTTATCCTGTTACCTGATCCGTTTTTTGTCCGATTCTCTCGGCGCCTGCAGACATATGAAATTCAAATGTAAGTCCGTTTTAGTGGGACAAGGAGGAAAACAATGAAAACCGCATATATCCTCGCCGCGTACCGCACTCCGGGGTGCAGGGCGAAAAAAGGAAAACTCAAGGACGTGAGGCCGGACGATCTTGCTGCAACGGCCATCAAGGCGCTTTTGGAGCGGACGGGTGTGGATCCCCTGCTCGTGGAGGACATCATCCTGGGATGCGCCTTCCCCGAGGGTGAGCAGGGCATGAACGTGGCGCGCGTTGCTTCACTCAGGGCGGGCCTGCCGTACCAAGTGCCGGCACAGACCGTAAACCGGTTCTGCTCTTCAGGCCTGCAGACCATCGCTTCCGCTGCAGAGCGGATCATGTCCGGCTTCGGTGACTGTATCATCGCCGGCGGTGTGGAAAGCATGTCCATGATTCCCATGGGAGGCAGCCGCTACAGCGCCAATCCGTCGCTCGTGGGCTCCTGGCCCGAGTCATACTCGAATATGGGTATCACGGCAGAACTCGTTGCCGAGAAATACGCGATCCCGCGGCCGGACCAGGACCGCTTCGCAGTTGCGAGCCACGCAAAGGCCGGCGCAGCCATCAAAGAGGGAAGGTTCACCGCTGAAATCATTCCCGTGGAAACGGAAACCTGCGGCCTGGTAAACGGAAAGATGAAATGCGAGAAACACCTGGTTGCCATCGACGACGGTGTCCGGCCCGATACGACGTTCGAAGCACTGGCAAAACTCAAGGCATCCTTCAAGGAGAACGGGACGGTCACTGCCGGTAACTCGTCGCAGATGACCGACGGCGCAGCAGCTGCACTCGTGGTTTCCGAGGAGTTTCTGAAAAAGACGAACACAACACCGATGGCGCGCTTCCTGGGCTTCAGCGTGCGCGGCGTGCCGCCCGAGGTCATGGGCATCGGTCCGATCGAGGCCGTGCCGGCAGTGCTCAAGGCAACAGGCATGAAGCTGGAAGACATAGGCCTGATAGAACTGAATGAGGCATTCGCTGCCCAGTCGCTCGCGGTTATCAAGGTGCTCGGGATCGATCCGGCGAAGCTCAACGTGAGCGGTGGCGCCATCGCGCTCGGCCATCCCCTGGGATGCACCGGCGCCAAGCTGACCACGACGCTGCTTCACAACATGAAACGCATGAATGTCCGCTACGGCATGGTTACCATGTGCATCGGCGGCGGCATGGGGGCGGCCGGAATTTTCGAGAAAGTCTAAAACAGTTATAACCACGGATAAACACAGATGGTCGCAGGTGAAATCAGCGGAAAAAAATAGGCTTGTCCTGATAGGTTCTCCGCGCGATTATCGGTGTGTCACGGTGAAGTCGTGACCCGTGGCTGATATTTTTCACGGAAAAGGAGACTGCTATGACCGCGAGATTGTTTAAAGGCGCCGAATATCTGATCACGGAAACGACGAAGGACGACGTGTTCACGCCCGAGGATTTCACGGACGAGCAGAAACAAATCGGGGAGACCACGGCGCAGTTCGTGCTGAACGAGGTCCTGCCGAACCAGGAGAAACTCGAGAACCACGATTTCGACCTGTCCGTGAAGCTGATGAAGCGGTGCGGGGAGCTGGGGCTTCTCATGATCGACGCGCCGGAAGCGTACGGCGGCCTCGATCTTGACAAGGCGACGAGCATGCTCGTTGCCGAGAAGCTGTCCACGGCGGGCTCCTTTTCGGTGACCTACTCGGCCCACACCGGCATCGGCACGCTGCCGCTTGTTTACTACGGGACGGAGGCGCAGAAGAAAAAATATCTTGGCAAGATCATCAGCGGCGAATGGATTGCCGCGTACTGCCTGACCGAGCCGGACTCGGGGAGCGACGCCCTGGGCGCCAAGACTTCAGCCGTGCTCTCGCCGGACAAAAAATATTATCTCCTGAACGGCACCAAGCAGTTCATCACGAACG
>DATHDE010000050.1:0-4210 GCA_035490495.1 Nitrospirota bacterium | reverse complement strand
CTCAGGGATGTCTTTCCCGTCCCAGATCTGCTCGGGGATGAGGCCCCCGGCATTGGCGCTCGCCTCCATGACATGGAGGAGCTTCTCCGCCTCATCCTTCCGTCCGGCGGCGAGCTCGTAGTGCGCCCGCTCGCCCGCGATCAGGGGCCAAACACGGCCGGTGCCGGTTCCATCGAAAGGAGAACCGTCTTCGTGTTCGCCGTACCCGTCGTCGTTGTACCGGTGCCACAGCGGGCCGTAGGGCATGTCGGTTTTGAGCAGGGCATCGATGACCCTGACGGTGTTCGCGATCCTGGGATCGTCCGCCTTGCGGAGCCCGAAGCGGACAAGGGCAAAGGCATCGGGGCTCACGATCTCGGCCGCAGGAAGCGTACTCAGCCCCGGAGGCCGGTTCTTGATGGTCACGAATCCGCCTGCGGGCGACGATGCGTCGGAAACCTCGGGCGGCGCTATTCTGACATAGTAGCCTTCCACTCCCGTCTTCTTCGCCAGGCCGGTGCCGGAGGCGTAGATCCACTGCTCGATGCTGTCGTTCCAGAAATCGGCCGTCTCGCGCAGATACGCGGCTGCGCCGGGTTTGCCGTTCAGGTCCGCCAGATCCGCTGCACAGAGCAGGGCCGCGATCTCCGCAGCAAGGGTGAAGGGGGAGTACCCCGGGTCCTCTTCCCACCGGTCCTGCTGCGTCACCGGCCCGTTCCGGACGATGTACGACGCCGCCCGGAACACCATGGGCCAGAGCCGCTTCAGTTCACCCGCATCAAGGGCCTTCTCGCGCCGGGCGAGATCGACGAGCACGATCGGCAGCGCTGTCTCGTCCATCTGGATGCCGCCCCAATAGGCTGTTCCGTCGAGCCACATGTTCTGGGGCCAATGGCCGTCCGGCTCCTGCGTCGACTGGAGATAGTGGAGGACCCTGCGGCAGTCTTCGTGGGCGCCCGCCGCCAGAAGACCCGACGCGGTCTCGACGAGATCACGGGGCCATGCCAGGTGATAACCGCCCAGGTCGTCGTCGCCCTTGGCAAAACCCCAGGGCACGGACAAACTCGCGATCAATGCTCCGGGAAAGTTTTTTGCTTCATGGGTGCGCATGACCGCAGCGCTGACGGCATAGAGATCCCGATCGTTGCCGTTTTGAGAAAGGGGAAGAAGCCGCTGCTGCCATACCTGCCATTCCCGAAGGTAATCCGTCTTCGCCCGTTCGAATCCGTCGGACAGGCTGGCAAGAGCCCGGTTGCCCGCTTCAGCGCCGTTTCTGCCGAAGCCGAGCGCCAGTGTGAACACGCCGCCCGCAGCCGCAAGATTGATCTCACCGATGAGCGCGATGTTGCCGTTCTCTGCCCGGTCGTAGGTCCAGGTCATCCGCTTGTGAGCCACCAGGTCCTGCCATCCGTCGGAAGAGCCGACGAACCCCGCGGAACGCACAATCCAGCCTGACGAACAGGCGAGGGCGAGCGTGGTGCCGTCCCGTTCCGCGAAGAGCATGGGCACACCTTTATAGTCACCGACCC
Source organism: Nitrospirota bacterium (assembly GCA_035490495.1). GTDB lineage: Bacteria > Nitrospirota > UBA9217 > UBA9217 > UBA9217 > JAJYKN01. Next base: position 2,702 of record DATHDE010000050.1, on the reverse strand, counting down.
ATCCCGTGTTTCCCCATCCGGCATTAGCGATATGTGGGGCGAGAAGGACGTAGAGATGATACGATTCCCGCTCACTCCGGAGTGCGGTGAACCGCGTCTGCTGGAGCAGCGTTTCGCGCCAGGGATCGGTCAGGATCTCCTTTTCGATGCGGTAGCGACCGTCCTCGCTCGTGTTCACGATCCGGAAAGCCGGCACGCCGTTCGCCAGCGGGGTGATCACGTGACGGGTGCTTCTTTTCTCGTCGGAGAAATACGACCTGCCGTCGGTCACGAGCATGCCCATGTCGCGTGTGCAGGCCTGGTCCATGCGGGGATAATAGACTTCGTCGAGGATGCCGTGGCTCAGCGTGAACAGGACGCGGTTCGCGGGATTGAGCGACGTGCCCACGCCGTCCTTTGCGCTCGAAGTCCAGCGCGGCGGAATGCCCGGCCATCCGGGCGCGAAGTTCTGTTTTTCACTCATAGGACGTATCCTCCGACCGCGGAACGATGCCTTTACTTTTTCCACTCCACCACGACCTTGATCTCGTCAGCCTCGTGACGGTTGAAAGCGTCCTCGTAATTCGTGAAGGGGTGGCGGCTCGAGATGAGGCGCGTTACATGATCGCCCCACATGAGCCGGGCGCGCGCGAGGTCGTCCACGGCCATCTGGAAGTGCCCCCGTGCCGCGTTCACGCTGCCGATCATGACCTGGTTGCCGAGGACCAGCCTGCGGATCAGTTCCGCGCCGTCGAGCTGGAGCGGCCGGTCGCCTCCCGGAATGCCCGTGAGCACGTACACGCCGTTCCTGCCCAGGGCGTCCAGAAGATTGAATTCAAGGGAAGCTACGCCCGTTGCTTCCACGATCAGGTCCATCTGTCCCAGGGTGCGTTCGACCTTGTCGGGGGACACGCTCCTGCCGTCCACGTAGCTTCCTCCGATTTCGTTCAGCCACCGGGGCCGCGCGCTCGACGTGTCCACGACGTCGATCCCGTAGATTTCCGCGCCGCGCAAACGGAGCGCAAGCGCGGCCAGCAGGCCTATGGGACCCAGGCCCGCGACAAGGCAGCGCTTTCCGAAGAGCCAGTTGGGCACCGCAGCGGCGTCAGGCAGCCGCGCCGCCTGGACGCGAACGGACTCGTCAATCGCCTTCTCGGCAACGGAGAGCGGCTCGGCGAGCACACCCACGGATTCGAGATCTCCCGGAACGCGGACCAGGTACTGCTCTCGGTCTACGACAAATTCCGTCTGGTACCCGTCAAGACCCCAGATGCCCCGTTCGCGGTAGTTGCCTGTGAGGCACATGTCCGATCGGTTCATGAGGCAGGGCATGCATTCCCCGCACCCCCGCCGCACGGTGAGGACGGCATAGTCTCCGGGCTTTGCGAGCGAAACGTCTTTTCCCGTTTCCACGACCTGGCCGAACATCTCGTGCCCGATGACAAGCTCGCTCCTGCCCTGCGGCGCCAGAGCGCGTCCGCCCGCCGCTTCCTCGCGGTCCGTGCCGCAGATCCCGACGCGAATGACGCGAATCTTCACCTCGTCCGGAGACGTGACGGCCGGTTCGGGGCGATCAGCAAGCTTGATCGTCCCGGTTCCCGTGGTAAGTGCAAGGGCTTTCATGGTTCAGCCTCCTCAGATTTCTTTCGAACCGGGCCTGCCGGGAAGAGCTTGAGCATGATCGCCATGCCCGCCGCCGCGCCCGCGCCGCCCAGAACCGGAACCGCTTCATAGCCCCAGAGGCTTGCGGCCCAGCCTCCGGCAGCCGCACCGATCACGCCGGACAGTGCGGTGACAGCGTTGAACACGCCCATGCCCTGGCCTTCATTCTGCGGGGTCAGAACTGCAACGAGTGCCGTGCTGCTCACGCTCAGCAAAGACCAGGCAAGCACGATGACCGGGAAAAACGTCATGGCGAAAGGACCGCGTGAAGGGACGGGCAGGAGCGTCAGCACGGTTAATACCGTGAATGCCGCGATCCGCAACGCAAGACCGTACCGCAGCATGGACTGCGGGCCCTTCTTCTCGGACCACTTTCCCGAGGGCGCATACAGAACGAGTCCCAGCCCCGCTGCAACGGCGTAAACAGCAGCGGACCGCGCCGGTTCCACGCCATACAGCTGCTGCATGAGCACGGGATAGAGCGAAAAGATGGCGGTGCTGCCCGCAAAACTGACCAGCCACGCGGCAAGAAACAATCCGAATGGTGATTCGACTCGGCGGAGCACGGTCGCAAGACGCAGGAGGTCCGGATGATGGTACAGGTGCTGCGGAGAGCCCACGGGCCACTCGGTACGGTGCACTGAGCGGAATAGTACGGGCCGGCGACTTTCCAAAAAGCCGGCATCCTGCCGCGTTTCGAGCGCAGCCGGGATGATCGCAATGCCGGCAACAGCCCCGGCAAGCAACATTCCTTTATCCGGTGCGCTCTGGCCGAGCAGTCCGGCAAGCACGAGGCCGAGGACCTGGCCGCCGCCGAAGAACGTCTGGAGCCATCCGATGCGGTCGTCCCACTCCCTGCGGGGCCGGGCCTCAACGATGAAGAGATTCGCCACCGTTGAACTCGCTGCCAGGCCGATGCCCGACAGAAGCGCCAGGCCCGTGCCGAGGGCCAACGATGATGTCAGGGGGAAGCTGATCGCGCCGGCAGCAATGCATGCCGAGCCGCTCATCAGCAGCACGCGATGCAGACGGAAGCGGTCGGCGAGCCTGCCCCACACCGG